>JBKHJZ010000009.1:0-41721 GCA_046537875.1 Acidimicrobiia bacterium
GGAGTGACCGGCGGACGGCTCCCGGGAGCACGAGGCCGACCGAGATGGGGTGGACGCGGACGCCGATCCGTACGGGACGTGCAGCGTGCGACTCCGCTGCACCTCGAGCCACGCGGGCGTTGCCATCCGCGCATCCCGTCGCCGCCGACGCAGGTGGGCCGGCCACCGTGGGGCGTGCCACGATGCGCACCGTGGACGTGACCGCCGACCTCGTCGCCCCGTGTGGCGCCGAGGCGATCTACGCGTGGATCGAGGATCTGGAGCGGTACCCGGCGTGGCTCGAGATCGTCCCCCGGGCCGTCCGGCTCGAGGCCGACCCGCGCGATCCCCGGCCGGCGTGGACGGTCGACCTGCGGGGGCGGCTGGGGCCCTTCGCCCGGTCGAAGCGGCTGCGCATGGTGCGCACGGCGGCGGAGCCTCCCCGAGCGGTGCGGTTCGAACGTCACGAGCACGACGGTCGCCGGCACGCTCCGTGGGTCCTCTCGGCCGACGTGGCCGACCTCGACGGCGGCGGCAGCCGGTTGACCATGCACCTGCACTACGGCGGGAGCCTCGGTGGGCCCGTCGTGGAGCGCCTGCTGGCCGAGGAGATCCGCCGGTCGCGTCCCCGCCTGCTGGCACTCGTCGGGGCGTGACCGGGGCGCCCCCCCGGCGCAGGTTCCCTGTCGGGGCTCCCGGTCGGGCACGCCGATGATGGTCAGGGCCGGGTGGTCGCCGCTCGGCGCTGCGCTCTCCGCGCCCTGGCCGAGTAGCGGCCCTCGCCGCGCTCCAGGACGAGCGGGAGGCCGAAGGCCTCCGACAGGTGGTCCGAGTCGAGCACGTCGAGGATCGGGCCGGCCGCGACCACCCGGCCGTCCCGGAGCAGCAGCGCGTGGGTGAAGCCGGCCGGTATCTCCTCGACGTGGTGGGTGACGAGCACGGTGGGTGGCGTGTCCGGCCGGTCCGCGAGCTCGGCGAGCCGGCTGACGAGGTCCTCGCGCGCCCCGAGATCGAGCCCGGCCATCGGCTCGTCGAGGAGCACGAGGCCGGTGGTGCCCCACAGGGAGCGTGCGAGAAGCGTGCGCTGGCGCTCCCCGGACGACAGGGCACCGAACGGCCGACCGGCCACCCCGGCGATGCCCAGCCGGTCGAGCAGCTCGAGGGCGTGCGCACGGTCGTCGTCGCCGTAGGGCTGCCACCACGTCTCGAGCGCGGCATCCCGGCCTGCCATGACGACATCGAGGGCGGGCACCCCGGGGCGGAGCATGTCGGCCAGCGCCGCGCTCACGTAGCCAATTCTCGGTCGCAGCCGGCGGACGTCGGTCCGACCGAGCACGTGCCCGAGGACCTCGACCGTGCCGCTGGTGGGGTGGAGGTAGAGGCCGGCCACCCGCAGCAGCGTGGTCTTGCCCGAGCCGTTGGGACCGAGGACGATCCAGCGCTGGCCGGCCTCGACGGTCCAGGCGGCGTCGTCGAGGATCACGACACCGTCCCGGCGGACGGTCACGTGGTCGAGGTGGAGCGCCCGCTCGGGGGGCCGTGGGCTGCCGTGCACGGTGCGACCGTACCGGCGGGCGGCGCCGCCCCGGTGAAGGCCCCGGACCGGCGGGTGGACGCGGTGGCCGGACCGGGCCGGCGCGCTCTCCCCGGTGACGACCGTGCATCGGCGGGTGGACCGCTGACGGCCCCGCGCCGCTACGGTGAGCGCCGTGCGCATCGGCATCCTCGGTGGAACCGGCCCGGCCGGCAGGGCCCTGGCCGCTCGGCTGGCATCGGTGGGCTTCGAGGTCGTGATCGGCTCCCGGTCGAAGTACCGGGCGATGGAGGTGGTCGACAACCTCCTCGAGCGGTGGCCGCAGCGGCGATTGACCATCGGAGCGGCCAGCAACGAGGGCGCCGCCGGGTGCGACGTCGTCGTCATCGCCACGCCGTGGGACGGTGCGACACAGACCGCGGTCTCGGTGCACGACGCGCTGCGGGGCAAGGTGGTGGTCTCGATGGCCAACGCGCTCACCCGCATCGGCCAGGAGTTCCAGCCGCTGGTGCCGCCCCGCGGCTCGGTGGCGGCCAGCGTGCAGGCGGCCGTCCCCGACTGCATGGTCGCCGCGGCGCTCCACCACGTGCCGGCCAAGGAGCTCGGCGACCTCGACGAGCCGATCGAGAGCGACGTGCTCATCTGCTCCGACCATCGCTCGGCGGTGGGGGTGACGAGCGACATCGTGGCCAAGATCCCGAACATGCGCCCGCTCGATGCGGGTGAGCTGGCGATGGCCACGCCGATCGAGTCGTTCACCGCCGTGCTGCTCCAGCTCAACCTGCACTACAAGACGCGGGTCGCCGTGAGGCTCACCGGGATCCCGGACGAGGACCCGCGCGCCGGGGGCAGCGGGGGCGGCGGGCACGCCACCGGAGGGGAGGCGGCCGCGCCGGGGACCGGCACCGCGGGGGGCGAGCAGGCCGCGGAGGGGAGCGCGTCCGGCGAGGGCGAGCCGGCGGGGTGAGCGCGGTCGATCCCCGGGATCAGGAGCCGATGCGGCTCCACGAGACCTCCCGTGGCGAGGTGGTCCCGTTCGAGCCCGGCCGGGTGGTCACGATGTACACCTGTGGCATCACGCCGTACGACGCCACCCACGTGGGCCACGCCGCGGTCTACCTCACCTACGACGTGCTCCAGCGACGGCTGCGCGACCGGGGTCACGAGACCCGCTGCGTACGCAACGTCACCGACGTCGACGACGACATCCTGCGCAAAGCCCGCGAGCTGGGCGTCCACTACCTCGACCTGGCCGCAGCCGAGACGGCCAAGTTCGACGACGACATGCGGGCGCTCGACACGCTCCCGCCGTGGAGCGAGCCGAGGGCCACCTCGGCGATTCCCGACATCCGCGGCTTCATCGGGATGGTGCTCGACCGTGGCCACGCCTACACGGCGGGCGGTGGCGTGTACTTCGACGTCTCACGGTTCGAAGGGTTCGGTCGGCTGAGCCACCTCGATCGCGACGAGATGCTGCGGCTGGCGGCCGAGCGGGGCGGGAAGGTCGACGATCCGCACAAGCGGGACCCGCTGGACTTCGTGCTCTGGCAGCCCTCCGCGCCCGACGAGCCCGCGTGGGACTCGCTGTGGGGCCGGGGGCGCCCCGGTTGGCACATCGAGTGCTCGGCGCTCGCCATGCGGGACCTGGGCCCGACCATCGATCTCCACGGCGGCGGCGACGACCTGATCTTCCCGCACCACGAGTGCGAGGCCGCCCAGTCGGAGGCGGCCACCGGGGAGCCGTTCGTCCGGCACTGGATGCACCAGGCCATGGTCCGCCTGGACGGCGAGAAGATGTCGAAGTCACTGGGGAACCTGGTGTTCGTGTCGGAGCTGCGCAAGCAGTACGACCCGCGGGCCATCCGGCTCGCGATCCTCGCACACCACTACCGGACGAGCTGGTCGTGGACCGACGCGCTGATGCCCGAGGCGGTCGACCGCCTGGAGCGCTGGCAGTCGGCGCGGCGGGGCGACGGCACCGCGGGCCTCGACGTCGTGCGGGCGGCGCTGGACGACGACCTCGACACGCCGGCGGCGGTCCGGGCACTCGACGAGGAGGTGGCGGCCGGTCGCGCCGTCGAGCGCGGGGCGGCGCTGCTCGGCGTGGCGCTCGACCCCTGATCCCGCCGCCAGGCCGGAGACATCCGCTGCGGCGCCGCAACCGGTTCGGTGCACCGGGTGCCGATCGGTAACCTCGGCCCTCGTGTCCGAGATCGTGATCACCCTGCCCGACGGCTCCTCGCACGCCCTTCCGTCGGGTAGCACCGTTGCCGATCTGGCGGCGACGATCGGGCCGCGCCTCGCGAAGGCCGCGACCATCGCGGAGGTCAACGGCGAGGAGCGCGATCTCACCACCGAGCTGCACGAGGGCGACCGCGTGCGCATCGTGACCGCCGACTCCGAGCGTGGGCTCTACACGATCCGGCACTCCACGGCCCACGTGCTCGCCCAGGCGGTGCTCGACCTGTTCCCCGGCGCCACGTTCGGCATCGGTCCCCCGGTCGAGGACGGCTTCTACTACGACTTCGCGCTGCCCGACGGCGGGACGTTCACGCCCGAGGACCTCGAGCGGATCGAGGCCCGGATGCGCGAGATCATCGACGAGCGCCAGCCCTTCGTCCGCGAGGAGATGCCGGCGGACGCCGCGCGGACGATCTTCGCCGGCCATCCCTTCAAGCTGCAGATCATCGACGACGCCTCCACCGATCCGATGTCGGCGACGAGCGACGCGGGCGCCGTGCGGACCTACGAGAACCCCCCGCCCGAGCCCAAGGAGCAGCCCCCGTTCCGCGACCGCCCGGGGTTCATCGACCTGTGTCGCGGACCGCACGTCGTACACACCGGCCGCCACCTCGGGCACTTCAAGCTCATGCGGGTCGCCGGCGCGTACTGGCGCGGCGACGAGCGCAACCCCCAGCTCCAGCGGATCTACGGCACGGCGTGGCCGACGAGCAAGCAGCTCGAGGAGCACCTGCACCGCCTGGAGGAGGCGGCGCAGCGCGATCACCGCAAGCTCGGCGCCGAGCTCGACCTGTTCCACTTCCCGCCGGAGGTGGGCAGCGGCCTCCCGCTGTATCACCCCAAGGGCGGGCTCGTCCGCACGCTGATGGAGGACTACAGCCGCGTCGAGCACGAGCGGGCCGGGTACGAGTTCGTCTTCACCCCGCACATCGCCAAGGCCGACCTGTTCACGATCAGCGGTCACCTCGAGTGGTACGCCGAGGGGATGTACCCCCCGATGGAGCTCGACGGGGGGCAGGAGTACTACCCGAAGCCGATGAACTGCCCGATGCACATGCTGATCTACCGGTGGCGGCAGCGCTCGTACCGCGAGCTGCCGTTGCGGCTGTTCGAGTTCGGCACGGTGTACCGCTACGAGAAGTCGGGCGTCGTGCACGGGCTGCTGCGGGCCCGGGGCTTCACCCAGGACGACTCGCACATCTTCTGCACGCCCGAGCAGCTGGGCGACGAGCTCACCAGCCTGCTCTCCTTCGTGTTGCGCCTGCTGCGCGACTACGGCTTCGACGAGTTCGAGGCCGAGCTGTCGACGCGACCCGACAAGTTCGTCGGCGACCCCGCCGACTGGGAGGAGGCCGAGGAGGCGCTGCGCCAGGCCGTCGAGGCGTCGGGCATCCCCTACGTGGTGGCCGAGGGCGAGGGTGCCTTCTACGCGCCGAAGATCGACGTGCACGTCCGGGACGCGATCGGTCGCCGCTGGCAGCTGTCCACGCTCCAGGTCGACTTCCAGTTCCCCGACCGGTTCGACCTCGAGTACATCGGCCCCGACAACCAGCGCCACCGACCCCGTGTCGTCCACCGGGCGCTGTTCGGGTCGATCGACCGGTTCTTCGGCGTGCTGCTCGAGCACACCGCCGGCGCCCTTCCCACGTGGCTCGCACCCGTGCAGGCCGCCGTGCTCCCCGTGCGGTCCGACCACGAGAAGCACGCCGCCGGCCTGGTGGAGCGGCTGACGGGCGAGGGTGTCCGCGCCGAGGTGGTCGAGGCCGACGAGCCGCTCGGCGCCCGCATCCGAAAGGCGAAGCTCGAGAAGGTCCCGCACGTGCTGGTGGTCGGCGACGACGATGTCGCGCACGACACGGTGGGCGACAACCCGCGCGCCGGCGGGGTCGAGCGCGACGTGCCGGTGGGTGCGTTCATCGAGCGCCTCCGCGCCGAGATCGAGAGGCACGATTGACGAACCCTCCCGGTCCGATGGATCGGTTGTGGGCGGGCTGGCGGTCGTCATATGTCGCGGCCGCCGGCAACGGCGTGCTGGCGGGGGAGGGGTCGCTGTTCCGGCGGATCCTCGAGTCCGGGCTGCCCGACAGCGAGACCCGGGTCGTGTGGCGCGGCACGGGCGTCTTCGCCATCCTCAACGCCTACCCCTACACGACCGGTCACCTGCTGCTGATGCCCTACCGCGAGGTCGCCGAGCTCGAGGACCTGACCGAGGACGAGTCAGCGGAGCTGTGGGTGGCGGTGCGCTCTGCCGTCGTCGCCCTCAAGACCGCGTACCGGCCGCAGGGCATCAACATCGGTGCCAACCTCGGCGAGGCCGCCGGTGCGGGCGTGCCGTCGCACGTCCACCTGCACGTGCTGCCGCGCTGGGGCGCCGATTCGAACTTCATGACGGCGGTGGCCGAGGCGCGGGTCCTGCCCGAGAGCCTGGACGTGACGTGGCGCAGGCTGGTCGACGCCTGGCCCCGGGGTTGACCCTCGGTCAGGGACCTCGACCGGGATTTCGACCGGCCTCCGGCCGCTGGCTACCGTCGCCCACGCCATGGTCGACGAGACCTCCCCCGATCGCGTGACCTCGGACGTGGCCCCGGTCGACGCCGCGGGGGAGGGCGACGCTGACACCCGCTCCGGGGAGTCCGACGCCGGGCCCCGTTCCGGAGAGGCCGACGCCGACATCGTCGACGAGCTGCCCGATGACCTGGATGCGGCCGGCTACGTGGGCCCGTACCTGTTCCCCGACAACGCCCGCCGCCGCGTGCCCGGCTATCTCTACCTGGCGACCGCCGCGGCCTGTGTCGCCGTGTGGCTGCTGGTCGACGACTCGCCCTTCGTCAACGCCGGCATGCTGCTCGCGGCCGTGCTGCTGGCGGCGGTCGGTGCCTACCACCTGCTCGCGGGCTGGAGCCTGGAGGTCGACGAGCGGGACGCGCTGGTGATCGCGGTCCGCACGGTGGGGTTCCCGGTCGGGCACGCCTCGGCCCAGATGGGCTGGCGTGGCCTGCGGAGCCGGCCGCTGTGGCGCATCCTGCTCTACTCGGCCGAGAACCCGCCGGCCACGCGGGGACTCGTGCTGGTCGACGGCGTCGACGGCACGGTGGTCGAGCACTTCGTCGAGGAGAACCCGGAGGACTGGTCGGAGCACCAAGGGGCGCTCGGGTCGGGCGACTGACCGTCCGTCGGCGCCCGAGCCCCTCAGGTCCCGCGCACTGTTTGCTCCCCACCCACCCGGGTAGCTGGTTCCGGATGGACGCAATCAGCATGCTCAAGGACGACCACAAGTCGCTGGAACAGCACTTCAGGCGCTTCGAGAGGGCGGGTGACCGGGCCCTCGTCGAGAAGCGCCACATCGTCGACCGCATCATCGAGGAGCTCGCGGTGCACGCGGCGATCGAGGAGCAGCTGTTCTACCCGGCGGTGAGGTCGGGCGTGCCCGACGCCGAGGACAGCGCGCTCGAGAGCCTCGAGGAGCATCACGTGGCGAAGTGGCTGCTGTCCGAGCTCGACGGCATGTCGCCCGACGAGGAGCGCTTCGACGCCAAGGTCGCCGTCCTCATCCACAGCGTTCGCCACCACCTCGAGGAGGAAGAGGGCCAGCTGTTCCCGAAGGTGCGTGAGGAGCTCGGACGCCAGGCGCTGAGCGATCTCGGTGAGGCGATGGCGAACGCGAGGAAGATCGCCCCCACCCACGCCCACCCCCGGGCGCCCGACACGCCGCCCGGCAACCTCGTGGTGGGCACCGTCGCGGGCGTCGGCGACCGCATCCGTGACACCGCGGGCGGACTGGTCCAGGGCAGCGTGACGGCGATCGGCGACATCGTCGCAACCGTGCTCGGGCGCACCAGGCCGCGTGCGGCCCCGACGGGCTCGAAGGCAGCTCGCCGCACGGCCTCCCAGGTGCGCTCAGGCGTTTTCGAGGTGACCGAGTCGGCCGTCGGCGCGGTGCGCAAGGTCGGGCGGGCGACTGATCGCGCGACCCGCACCCTGCGGGCGACGGGGTCGACGGCCGAGGCCGGTGCCGAACGCACCGCGCGAACGGCCAAGCGGGGCGGAGAGCGCACCGCACGAGCCGCCAAGCGGGGCGGGGAGCGCACCGTGGAAACCGCCAAGGCGGGTGCCACCGACACGGCCACCGCCGCCCGCCAGTCCTCCAAGAGGACCGCGACGACGGCCAAGCGGGGTGCGACCAGGACCCGCCGCACGGCCCGCGAGGCGGCGAGCACGACGACGAAGTCCGCCGCGCGTGCGGCACGAGAGACGGCGTCGACCGCCACCGGCTCGAGCTGAGGCCGGCACTCGCCGGCCTGCCCGACCCCGGAGGAGGGACCTCGTCGGCCATGCCCCAGGCGGCCGCGGGCGGCGCCCGCGGGACGAACAGCACGGCTGCCCGATCCGAGCGTCCTGCTCGCTGCCGGACACGGCCGGCCCCTCACTGGGGCTCGATCGGCCGCCTCCGGACCTCGTCGAGGACCCGCTGGGCCGCCCGGAGATGGGTGACACCGGCGTCGATCGCCCCGCGGACGATGTCGAGCGCGGTGACCCGCCGGGCGGCGCCGCCGTCGACCGTGGCCTCGCGCGTCCAGTCCGCGGCCGGGACCCGGCCGATGCGGTCGGCCAGGGCGGTGGCCTCCATGCCGAGCTCGGCGAGGCGCTCGTGCACGGTGCCCGTGGGCGCACCCGGCTTGGGGCGCTGGTCGGGATCGAGGTCGGTCACGGGGAGGGACGGGGCGTCGGACGTGAGCACCGCGGCGAGCGAGCGGTCGGCGGCGGCGATCGCCCAGGCGGCGGCGACGACGTGCTCGACGGCCGACCAGCCGTCGGCGGCGAGCCGGTGCCCGACGTCGTCGGGCGTCTCGTCCTCCCCGAGCCCCGCGAACAGGCCCCGGTAGCGGCGCTCGAGCCCTCGGAGCGTCACCGTCGCATCGGCGGGCGTGAGCTTCGACAGATCCATCACCCCGGTTCTAGCGCACGCCCTCGCCGGCCCCGCGGTCGGCCGGTAGCTTGCCGGCCATGACCATCTACGACGTCGACATCCGCGCCCTCGACGGCTCGCCGACCGACCTGCACGACTTCGACGGCAAGGCGGTGCTCGTGGTCAACGTGGCGTCCCAGTGCGGGCTGACGCCGCAGTACGAGGGCCTCGAGGAGCTGCACCGGCGATACGCCGACAAGGGCTTCAGCGTGCTCGGGATTCCCTGCAACCAGTTCGGCAACCAGGAGCCGGGAACCCCCGAGGAGATCGCCACGTTCTGCTCCACCAACTACGGCGTGACGTTCCCGCTGACCGAGAAGGTGGAGGTGAACGGCGAGGGTCGGCATCCGCTGTACGCCCGGCTGGTCGACGTGCCCGATGCGGCCGACGGCCACGTGGGCGACATCCGCTGGAACTTCGAGAAGTTCCTGCTGGCTCCGGGCGGCGAGGTCGTGGCCCGGTTCAACCCGATGGTGGAGCCGACATCGGGCGACGTCCTGGCGGCCGTCGAGCGGGTCCTGCCCGGCTGAGCCGTCCGGACACGCGGGCCGGTCAGGCCGTCACGCCGGCGGGTCACGCCGGCCGGTAGGGCGCAGGCGTCTCGGAGCCGCCGAGGCGCCAGGCGCGGCGACGCCGGCGAGGCGGGACGGCTCAGGCGTGCGCTTCGTCGCGATCACGCGCCACCGATGCCGCGAGGTGCGAGGGCAGCACGTCGTAGTGGTCGTGCTCGGCGCGGAACCGGCCCCGGCCACCCGTGAGCGAGCGCAACTCGATCGCGTAGCGGCGGATCTCGGCCGTGGGGACGAGCGCGACGATGGTCTGCTCGCGGTCGCTGGTCATCTCCGTGCCCTGCACCCGACCGCGCCGGGCGTTGAGATCGCCCATGACGTCGCCCTGCAGGTCGAGCGGCACCGTGACCTCGAGGCGGCTGATCGGCTCGAGGATCACGTGGTCGGCCCGCGAGATGGCCTCACGGATCGCCAGCCGGCCGGCGATCTTGAACGCCATCTCCGAGCTGTCGACCGAGTGCTCCTTGCCGTCGACGAGCGTGACCTTGAGGTCGACGACCGGGTAGCCGTACACGCCGCCCTCGGCCAGCGTCTCCTCGATGCCCTTGGCCACGGCGGGGATGTAGCCCCGGCTGATCGCGCCGCCCACGATGCGGTCGACGAACTCGAAGCCCGCTCCCCGGGGCAGCGGCTCGACGTCGATGACGCAGACCCCGAACTGACCGTGCCCCCCGGTCTGCTTCTTGTGCCGACCCTCGATGCCGGACACGCTCCGGGTGATGGTCTCCCGGTAGGGGACCCGCACCTCCTCGGTGTCGACGTTCGCACCGAACTTGCGGGTGAGCTTCTCCAGCGTGATCTGGAGGTGCATCTCGCCGCTGCCGTGCAGCAGGGTCTGGTGGGTCTCCTCGTTGCGCTCGACGCGGATCGACGGGTCCTCGTCGGTGAGGCGGTGGAGCGCGGACGCCAGCTTGTCCTCGTCGGCCTGGGTGCGGGGCACCACCGCCACCGAGAGCACCGGTTCGGGCGGGGTGACCGGCGGGACCCGCACCGGCTTCCCGCGGGGCGCGAGCGTGTCACCGGTCATCGTGCCGGCGAGCTTGGCCACCGCTCCGATGTCGCCCGCCGCCAGCTCGGTGGCCGGCTCCTGCTCCTTGCCCCGCACGGTGAGCAGGGTGTGCAGCCGCTCGTCGGAGCCGGTGCGGCTGTTGACGAGGTGGATGTCCGGGCGCAGCCGGCCCGACAGCACCTTGTAGAGGGTGATCTTGCCCACGTACGGATCGGCGATCGTCTTGAACACGAAGGCGAGGGGGTCGCCCTCCTCGTCGGCTGCGACCTCGACCGCGAGCGCCTCGTCCCCCGACCCCTCCCCGGCGTCCCCGTTGCTGGGCGCGCTGCCCACACGCACCGACGCCGGGCGGTCGAGGGGTGTGGGGCCGATCTCGACGAGGAGGTCGGCGAGCCGGTCGATGCCGATCTCGCGGGTGGCGGAGCCGACCACCACCGGGAACACGGTCGCCGAGGCGATGCCGTCGTGCAGCGTGCGCTCCAGCTCGGCCACCTCGGGCACATCGCCCTCCAGGTACCGCTCGAGCAGGGCGTCGTCGGCCACGACGATCCCCTCGACCACGTTGTCGCGCACCTGGTGCTCGAGCTCCTCCATGTCGCCGGGCACCTCCTCGGTGCGGGGCGAGCCGTCGGTGTAGATGTGGGCCCGGTCGGTCAGCAGGTCGACGATCCCCCGGAAGTCGTCCTCCTCGCCGACCGGCAGCTCGAGGGGTGCGATGCCGGCGCCCAGGCGCTCGCGGAGCTGGGCGAGGGTCGCGTCGTAGCTGGCCCTCTCGCGGTCGAGCTTGTTGATGAAGACCATGCGAGGCAGCCCGGCCTCGGCCGCCATGCGCCAGACCTCCTCGGTCTGCACCTCGACGCCGTCGACGGCGCTGACGACGAACACCGCGAGGTCGGCGACCCTGAGGGCGGCGGCGACGTCGCCGAGGAAGTCGGCGTATCCGGGGCAGTCGATGATGTTGATCTTGTGGTCGCGCCATTCGACGGGGGCGACGGCGAGCGAGAGCGAGAAACCACGCTGGTGTTCCTCGGGATCGAAGTCGCACACGGTCGTGCCGTCCTCGACGCGACCGAGCCGGGTGACGGCGCCCGAGCGGTGGAGCAACGCCTCGGCGAGGCTGGTCTTGCCCGAGCCGCCGTGGCCCACCAGTGCCACATTGCGGATCTCGGCCGTCGCGTAGCGCTTCACCATGCGCCCCCTCGGTGCGTGGGTGTGCCTCTCGAAATCGCCGGTCTCGCGGCGCGGCATGGTGGTGCGTCCCCGGGCCGGCTCGTAGGGGAGGGTAGCGATCCCCGGCGTGCCGCGCGCCGGCAACGGCCACCGTCGCGCGGTCCGTCCGGTGCCCGGAACCGCCCCCGGGCCCGGGGGCTTCCGCCGGGCCGGGTGACCAGGACGTCGGACCTACGGCCTGGGGGCTTGTCGCTACGGCCGGAAGCGGGGCGTTAGCCTTGTTCCGCACTTCCATCACAGGAGAGACGATGTTCGACGGACGCTGGCGGGGCACCTTCGAGAAGGGTCTCCACCCGATCGGGGTGCAGATCCGGCGCACGGGCGTGACCGCCAACCAGCTGACGGTGACGGGCCTGGTGATGGCGATCGCCGCATCCGTCACGATCGCCAACGGGTGGCTCACCGTGGGATTCCTGCTGCTCGTGCTGGCCGCGGTCCCGGACGTGCTCGACGGCGCGGTTGCGAAGGCGTCCGGCACCGCATCGCCGCAGGGTGCGTTCTTCGACTCGGTGATCGACCGGGTGAGCGATGCGCTGCTGCTCGGTGGGGTGGCCTGGTACCTGGCATCCACCAACTCCGGGCGCATCGCGGTGCTGCCGCTGGCCGTGCTCGCAGCGTCGATGCTGGTGTCGTACGAGCGGGCGAAGGCCGAGGGGCTCGGCTACCGGGCACGCGGCGGCCTGATGGAACGGGCCGAGCGTCTGGGCGCGCTCGCGTTCGGCCTCCTGTTCGCCTCGCTCCTGATCCCGGTGCTGTGGGTGATGCTGGTCCTGACCACGGCAACCGCCGTGCAGCGGTTCGTCACCGTGTGGCGCCAGGCCTCGTCGCCGCAGGTCCAGCCCGTCGGTCGCCGGTGGCGCGCGCGCCGCGTCGCACGCTCCACCCAGCGCGCCTGGCGGCGCCGTGCCATCGGCAACCGCCGGCTCCGCTGACCGGGCGCCCGTCGTTCTCCGTCGCATCTGGGTTCCCGTGGTCGACCTCGTGACGCCCGCATACAAGGGTGGGGCGCTGCTGGCCCAGCACCTGCCGGGTGCGCTCGTCGAGGCCGGGGCGCCGGCGCTCGCCGCCGCGGCGTCGCTGGTGCCGAGCGAGCGGCGGGCGATGGTCGAGCGCCACCAGCGTCGCATCGATCCGTCCCTGCGGGGGGCGGCGCTCCGCCACCGGGTCCGGCAGGTGTACCGGTCGTACGGGCGCTACTACAGCGAGTCGTTCCGGCTCCCCGCCATCGAGCCGGCGGAGCTCGACGCCCGGCTGTCCTACGAGGGATACGAGCACGTCCGGGCCGCCATCGCGCGGGGCATCGGCCCGGTGCTGGTGCTGCCGCATCTCGGAAGCTGGGAGTGGTGCGCCTACTGGCTGACCCGCGTGGAGAAGACGCCGGTCACCGCCGTCGTGGAGCGCCTGGACCCGCCGGCCCTGTTCGACTGGTTCGTCGAGTTCCGCCGGCGCATCGGCATCGAGGTGGTGCCCCTGGGCGCGGGCGCAGGCCCGGCCGTGGTGCGTGCGGTCAAGCAGTGCCACATCGTCCCCCTCCTCGCCGACCGCGACATCACCGGCCGCGGCGTCGAGGTGTGGTTCCTCGGCGAGCGGACGACGCTGCCGTCCGGTCCCGCCGTGCTGGGGCTCCGGACCGGTGCGCCGCTGTTGCCCACCGCGGTCTACGACAGGCCCGGCGGCCACCACCACGGCGTTGTGCGCCCTCCTGTCCCGGTCGAACGGCAGGGAACCTTCCGCGACGATGTCGTCCGGATCACGCAGGCACTCGCTGACGAGCTGGGGGAGCTGATCCGCCGGGCGCCGGACCAGTGGCACCTGATGCAGCCGAACTGGCCGAGCGACCGCCCGGCGACGGGCGACGGCGGGCGCTGAGCACCTGCGCCGGTCCGGGCGCCGGGAGCGGTGCAGCGCCGATGGCGGCCCGGGCCGTGGCGGCCGCCCAGCGGTGGTGCCGGCTCGCCCGGCCGCACCGGCGCCCCGTACCCTGGCCGGTGTGCGCATCGGGCTCGTCTGCCCCTACAGCCTCACCGTGCCGGGCGGCGTCCAGGTGCAGGTGCTCGGCCTGGCGCGCACGCTCCGTGGTCTCGGGCAGGACGTGCGGGTGCTCGCCCCGAGCGACGGCCCACCACCCGACGCCGGCGTGACCCCTCTGGGCAACAGCGTCCCGACGGCGTCGAACGGCTCGGTGGCGCCCCTGGCACCCGATCCGGCCGCCCAACTGCGGACGATCCGGGCGCTGCGGGACGAGGCGTTCGACGTGATCCACCTGCACGAGCCGATGGCGCCGGGGCCGACGATGACCGCCCTGCTCTTCCACAACGCGCCCGTGCTCGGGACGTTCCACCGATCGGGCGACAGCATGGCCTACACGCTGCTGCGGCCCATGGTGCGCTGGATGGCCCGGCACCTCGACCTGCGCTGCGCCGTGTCGGAGGCGGCTCTCGTCACGGCCCGGGAGGCGATGGGCGGCGAGTACGAGCTGCTGTTCAACGGCATCGAGATCGACCGCTTCGCCAAGGCGTCGCCGCATCCGAGCGACGGGCCGACGGTCCTGTTCATCGGTCGCCACGAAGAGCGCAAGGGGCTCTCGGTGCTGCTCGAGGCGCTGGACGGCCTCCCACCGGATGTGCGGCTGTGGGTGGGCGGTGCCGGGCCGCAGACCGAGGAGCTCCGGGCCCGTTACGGGGGAGACGGCCGCATCCACTGGCTCGGACGGTTGAGCGAGGCCGAGGTCGCCGCCCGGATGCGGGGCGCCGACGTGTTCTGCGCCCCGTCGCTCGGCGGGGAGTCGTTCGGGGTCGTCCTGCTCGAGGCGATGAGCGCCGGCGCGGTGGTGGTGGCCTCCGCGCTCGACGGCTACCGCAACGTGGCCACCGACGACGTGGATGCGCTGCTCACCCCGCCGGGTGACAGCGCCGCGCTGGCCGCGTCCATCCACCGGGTCCTCGAGGACGGCAGCCTGAGGGCACGCCTCGTGGCCGCCGCAGAGCAGCGGGCGCAGGAGTTCTCGATGGTGCGCCTCGCCGAGGAGTACATCGAGCGCTACGAGCGCCTCGCCGCCTGACCGGCCGAGCGGGCTGCCGGGTGCCGGAGGGGCGCCGCCTAGGATGGCCGACCGTGATCCTTCTGATCGTCATCCTCGCCGTGGTGGTCGCCGCCGCTCTCTACGCGATCGTGGCGTACAACGGCCTCGTGTCGCTTCGCAACCGGATCGAGAACGCCTGGGCGCAGATCGATGTCCAGCTCACGCGCCGCTACGACCTGATCCCGAACCTCGTCGAGACCGTCAAGGGCTACGCGTCCCACGAGCGCGAGACGCTCGACCGGGTCATCCAGGCCCGCAACGCCGGCATGGCGGCCTCCTCCCCGCACGAGCAGGCGGAAGCCGAGAACCAGATCACCGGGGCGCTGAAGTCGCTCTTCGCGCTCTCCGAGGCCTACCCCGACCTCAAGGCCAACCAGAACTTCGCCCAGCTGCAGGAGGAGCTCACCGGCACCGAGGGCCGGATCGCCTACGCGCGGCAGTTCTACAACGACACCGTGTACCGCTACAACACGAAGATCCAGAGCTTCCCCGCCAACGTTCTTGCGAACACGTTCCGGTTCTCGGAGCGCGAGTACTTCCAGGCCGACGACGAGAGCCGCGGCCCCACGCAGGTCAGCTTCTGACCGCCCCGGTCGACACCTGACGCATCTCGATCGTGTACGACCAGGTCACCTCCAACAAGCGGCGGAGCTGGCTGCTCGTGGCCGGCTTCGTGCTGTTCGTGGGCGTCGTCGCCCTGGCGTTCGCCTACCTGCTGCGGGGCGGATGGGTGGGGTTCGGCATCGCGCTCGTCCTCACGGCCGCCATGAGCTTCACCGCGTACTGGAAGTCGGACGCGGTCGCGCTGCGGATGAGCCGGGCGCACCCCGCCGACCCGCAGACCTACGCCCGCTACCACAACATCGTCGAGGGGCTGTGCATCGCGTCCGGGCTGCCCAAACCCCGGCTCTACGTGATCGACGACCCGGCGCCCAACGCGTTCGCCACCGGGCGCAACCCGCGCAACGCGGCGATCGCGGTCACGACCGGATTGTTCGAGAAGATGAACCGCATCGAGCTCGAGGCGGTGATCGCGCACGAGCTCGCGCACGTGAAGAACTACGACATCCTGGTGTCGACGCTGGCGGTCACGATGGTGGGGGTGGTGGCGCTCCTCGCCGACCTGGGGGTCCGCATGCTCTGGTGGGGAATGGGGCGGCGCACCTACGGCGGCTTCGACCGCCAGCGGGGCGGCCACTCCGGCCCGCTCGCCCTCCTGTCGCTCGGCGGATTCGTCCTGCTGCTGCTCTCGCCGCTCATCGCCAAGGTGATGCAGCTCGCGATCAGCCGGCGGCGCGAGACGCTGGCCGACGTCTCGGGCGTCGAGATGACGCGCTACCCGCCCGGGCTGATCTCGGCGCTGGAGAAGCTGCGCGACGACTCGACCGTGGTGCACGCCACCAGCCACGCCACCGAGCACCTGTGGATCGAGGCACCCGCGGCCCGCTCGGGGAGCGAGGGCCGGCTGTCGTGGGTCAACCGGCTGTTCGACACGCATCCCCCCATCGAGGAGCGGATCGCCCTGCTCCGCGAGATGTGAGGCGCAAGGGGGCGGCGCTCCCGGCGCCCGGCGAGGCCCGTCCCGACGCCGCGCACGGGCGTCGGCCACCGCCGGAAACCCGGGGTCGGAGTCGCAGGGCCGACCGTAGACTGGCGGCATGAACGCGCGCTCGGGCCCTGCCCTTCCCGCCCACGACACCGGAACCGTGCGCGTCAAGCGCGGCTTCGCCGAGATGCTCGAGGGCGGCGTGATCATGGACGTGGTCACACCCGAGCAGGCGAAGATCGCCGAGGACGCCGGGGCGGTCGCGGTGATGGCGCTCGAGCGCGTCCCGGCCGACATCCGTCGCGAGGGCGGCGTGGCCCGCATGAGCGACCCGGAGCTCGTCGAGGCGATCATCTCCGCCGTCACCATCCCGGTGATGGCCAAGGCACGCATCGGCCACTTCGTCGAGGCGCAGATCCTCCAGGCGCTGGGCGTCGACTACGTCGACGAGTCCGAGGTGCTCACGCCCGCCGACGAGGCCCACCACATCGACAAGTGGGCGTTCACGGTGCCGTTCGTCTGCGGTGCCACCAACCTCGGCGAGGCCCTGCGCCGCATCAGCGAGGGTGCGGCGATGATCCGCTCGAAGGGCGAGGCGGGCACCGGCAACATCGTCGAGGCCGTGCGGCACCTGCGGTCGATCATCGGCGACATCCGCAGGGTCACGCAGGCCGACTCGGCCGAGCTGTACGACTGGGCGAAGCAGCTGCGGGCCCCGGTGCAGCTCGTGCAGGAGATCGCCGAGACGGGCCGCCTCCCGGTCCCGCTCTTCTGTGCCGGCGGCATCGCCACGCCGGCCGACGCCGCGCTGGTGATGCAACTCGGCGCGCAGGCCACGTTCGTCGGCTCCGGCATCTTCAAGAGCGCCGACCCGGCGCGGCGGGCCAAGGCGATCGTCGAGGCCACCGCCAACCATGGATCTCCGGAGATCCTGGCCAAGGTGAGCCGGGGCCTCGGCGGGGCCATGCCCGGCGACGAGATCGATCAGCTCGCGGTGAAGCTGGCCGATCGCGGCTGGTAGCCCGCCACCCCGTCAGCGGTCGAGGGTGTCGGACGTCCACAGCCCGACCCGGCCGTGGTCCTCGCCGACCAGGACGACGCCGTCGCCGTCGACCAGCATGTTGGTCACGGTCTGCTCACCGGGGCCGCCGAGCGCGGGCTCGTTGCGGTCGCGCCGGGCCACCTCGCCGTCCGGGCTGATCCACCAGAGCGCGATGTCGCCGTCGCCGGCGGCGGTGTCGGTGCCCGCCACGAGCCACCCCCCGCCGGGCACTGCGGCGGCCGCGCTCGCCCACTGCTCACCCGACCCGCCGAACGACCCGTCGAGGATGCGTGACCACTTGGTGCCGTCTTCCGACACCCACACCCCGGCGTCGGGGTCTCCGCCGCGGTCGTCGGAGCCGACCAGGATGAAACCGTCCCGACCGCCGGCGCAGCCGTAGGCGTATTGGCGGCCCGGGCCGCCGAACGACAGGTCCACGGCATTCTCCTTCGACCACCCCTGGTCCGGGTCCCGCCGGAAGGCGGCGATGTCGTAGTCGGCGTCACGTCCGGCGTCACCCACCGCCACGATCACGTCGTCGGGCCCGACGCACACGTCGCGGAACTGCCGGGCCCCGTCGCCCGTGAAGCCGGTGTCCTGGGCCTCGATCGACTCGGCGTCGCCCGACACCAGCATGATGGGCGCCACGTCCTGGCCGTCGTAGCGCACGCCGGCGGCGGCGAACCCCTTGCCGACGGGCGCGACGCCGGCGAGGGAGTGGGTCCCGTCGCCGCCCGCCGGCGGGTCGCTCATCGGGGCCTGCTCGGCCTCCAGGCTGACGATGGCGCCGGCCATCTCCTGGGTGGCGTCGGGGATCAGCTCGAGGTCTTCCTGGTCGACCCTGGGCTGGTGCGAGGCGATGCGGGTCCACTCCTCGCCGTCCGGCGAGGTCCAGATGATCGCGTCGGGTGAGACATCGGCCCCGATGAGCTTGCGTTGCGCCGCCACGCCGAAGTCCTCGAAGCCGACGGCCACGAACCCGCCGTCGTATGCGGTGACATCGACGATGCGACCGTGGTCGAACGCGTTCGACTCGATCGGCTGCCACGTGCCGCCGTCGAGCGTCCAGACCTGGCCCGCGTAGCACTCGCGGGTGGCGCCGCGGGGTGCCGTGTAACGGCCGCCCACCACGACCGTGGTGCCGTCCTTGCGAGCGACCGACGTGGCGAACGGCTGCACGCCACCGTCGGGGAACTCGGAGGCATCCTCCTCGTCTGCTTCCTCGCCTGGTTCGTCCTCCTCGCCCTCTGACGGCTGCTCGCCTGCCTCCGGGGCGTCCCCGCCACCATCGCCGCCGCCGCCTTGTTCGGCGCCGCCGTCGCCGCCAGCATCGCCACCACCATTGCCACCGCCGTCACCGGCGCCTTCGCCGTTGCCCTCTCCTCCGTCACCGCCGCCGTCACCATCCGCCTGCTCGTCGGTGGGCAGGGGGACCGGGGCGTCCCGGCGCCCGTCCGGCAGGCACGAGACGCTGGCCTCCGATGCCGAGCTGGTGCCGTCCTGGGGGTGGCCGGTCGCGTCCTGCCAGCGACCATCGCTCAACCGCAGCACGGTGGGTTCGAGGCCGAGGGCCAGCACGATGTCGCCTCGCGCCGCGGCATCCACCAGGGCCACACCGTCCTTGAACAGGCCACCGTGCACCGGGTTCGGCAGCCGCTCCCAACTGCGCCCGGCGTCGGTGGACCGCCACACGTGCGGCCGCCAGTCGGACCCCCCGGCCGCGAAGACCGTTCCGTCGTTGACGCTGAGCGAGCGAACCGCCAGATCGCCGGCGTTGGTGCGGGCGTCGTCGTGAAGGGGGAGGGGAGACGACGGCTGGCCCCAGCCCGTGCCGTCCGTGGACCGCCAAACGACCGGCCGGCCCTCGCCGTCGTCGTCGACGGCATAGCCGCCGGCCACCAGCTCGCCGCCGGTCGCCACCACGCTGAGCAGGGCCTGGCGCCCGGGACCGCCGAGCGTGTCGGCCGGGACCTCCTCCCACGAGCGGCCGTCCGGCGAGTACCAGGCGAGGCCGTCCTGCTCGTTCTCGACCTGGCGCGATCCGACGGCCACGAAGCCGTCGCCGTAGGCCGTGATGTCCCGCAGGGTCTCGCTGCCCGTGCCGTCGAGCGGGCCGCCCGCTCCGCCGTCGACCGTCTCCCAGGTCTCGCCGTCCGTGCTCAGCCAGAGCCGGGGTCGCACCTCGCCCCACGCGCTCTCGGCACCGGCCACCAGCGTGCCGCCGTCCCCGGACGCGACCGCGAACGCCCACTGCTCGTGCCGGCCGCCGAGGGCCTCGGCGTCGACCCGTTCCCACTCGTCGTCGACCCGGCGCCACACGGCGGCGTCGCCCTTCGGACCGTCCCCGACGGCACCCACCGCGATCGGCCCGTCGTCGGAGGCGGCCACGGCGCTCATCATCTCGCTCGTGCCGCCGTCGGCCGGGTCGACGTCGGTTCTGGTCCAGCGCGCGCCTTCGTCGGAGGTCCATGTCGCAGCGACCGACGTCCGGCGCCCGGGGTCGAGCACCGCGCCGACGATCGTCCACGGCTCGCCCTCACCGGTCGGGGGCAGCATCCCGCCGACGCTGGCCAACGGAGCCTCGAAGACCAGGGACTCACCCGTCGCCCGGGAGAAGGTGGGGGAGAGATCAAGCCTCGACAGCGAGGAGTCGCTCGAGCAGGCCGCGGCGACGAGCCCCGCGGCGAGCGCGACGCACAGCGCCGCCGGCTTCGCCCGCCGGCCGGGGGAGGCCGGTCCGGCGATCCGGGGATCGCCCCGCCGCGTCGATGCGACCGGCTGCTCGTGGCCGCGGGTGATGGCGTGCACGGAGTACCTCCGGTCGTCGGCCTACGATCCCCTGCGCATGACTCCAGTCGACGGTCGATTCTCGCTTTCGGCACCCGGCCCGTACAATCGGGCCGTCATGTGCACTGCGGCGAGGCCCCCAGGTGAAGGTCGGTGTGCTCGCGCTCCAGGGCGCGTGGGCTCGGCACGCCGCCATGCTCGCACGCCTCGGCGCCTCGCCGGTCGCGGTCCGCACGCCGGCTGATCTCGACGGCGTCGATGCGCTGGTGATCCCCGGCGGGGAGTCGACCACCATCTCGATGCTCCTCGAGTCCTCGGGGCTCTTCCCGGTGGTGGCCGAGCGGCTGGCCGGAGGGATGCCGGCGTTCGGCACGTGCGCGGGCATGATCCTGCTGAGCCGGGAGATCCTCGACGGGCGGGGCGATCAACGGTGCTTCGGCGCGATCGACGTGGCGGTGCGCCGCAACGCGTTCGGCCGGCAGGTCGACTCCTTCGAGGCCGACCTCCACGTGCGGGGGCTGGCCGGTGGCCCGATGCACGCGGTGTTCATCCGGGCCCCGGTGATCACCCGGGTGGGCGACAGGGTCGACGTGCTCGCCGCCATCGACGATCGGCCGGTGGTGTGCCGGCAGGGGAGCGTGATCGCCGTGGCCTTCCATCCGGAGCTGGGCGACGACCCACGTCTCCACGAGCTGTTCCTGAACGAGGTGGTGTGATGTCGGGCCATTCGAAGTGGGCGACCATCAAGCACAAGAAGGCGGCGACCGACAAGGCCCGGGGCAAGCTGTTCGCCAAGCTGCTGCGACAGGTCGAGGTGGCGGCCCGCGAGGGCGGCGGCGACCCCGACGCGAACCCGACGCTGCGGACCATGTTCTCCAAGGCGCGGGACAACTCGATCCCGCTCGACACGATCGAGCGGGCGGTCAAGCGCGGAACGGGCGAGCTCGAGGGCGCCACCTACGAGCAGGTCACCTACGAGGGCTACGCACCCGGTGGCGTGGCGGTCATGGTGGAGGTGCTCACCGACAACCGCAACCGGACCGGGGCCGACGTGCGCAACCTCTTCTCCCGGAACGGCGGATCGATGGCCGAGCCGGGGGCGGTGGCCTGGCAGTTCGACCGCAAGGGGATCATCGCCGTGGACCGCAGCGCAGAGGAGGAGGACGTGATGCTCACCGCGCTGGACGCCGGCGCCGAGGACATCGTGGACGAGGGCGACACCTGGCGGGTCACCACCCCGCCGACCGAGCTGCACGCGGTGCGCACCGCGCTCGACGAGGCCGGGGTGCCCGTCGAATCGGCCGACCTCACGATGGTGCCGCAGGCGATGGTCCCACTCGAGCACACGGACGGGGCGAAGCGGGTGCTCCGGCTGGTGGACGCCCTCGACGAGCACGACGACGTCCAGGCGGTGTACGCCAACTTCGACATCCCCGACGCCGTCCTCGAGACGGTGGAGGCGGGGTGACGGTCCGCCCCGGCGACCCGGCGCCCGACTTCTCGCTCCCCGGCACCGACGGAAGCCCCGCCGGGCACCGCCCGTACACCCTGTCCGAGCTGCGCGGCCAGCCCGTGGTGCTCGCCTTCTACCCCGGGGACGGGACCCGGGTGTGCACCCGGCAGCTCGCCACCTACACGACGGAGATCGACGAGCTCCGGGCGGTGGACGCGCAGGTGCTGGCCATCAGCCCGCAGTCGGTCGAGAGCCACGACGCGTTCATCGCCGAGCAGGGGGGCTTCGCCTTCCCCCTGCTCGCGGACGTCGACAAGGAGGTCGGCCGGGCCTACGCGATCATCGGCCCTGTGGGCTTCTACCGCCGATCGGTGTTCGTGATCGACGGGGACGGCGTGGTGCGGCACGCGCACCGTGCGGTGGCCGGGATGTCGTTCCGGCCTACCAGCGAGCTGGCGGCCGCCGTGCGAGCGGCACGGGGGCCGCAGGGATCCACCGCCGGCTCGTGAGCATCCGCTAGCGTCCGAACCGGTGTTCGTGCTCGGCGTGGATCCCGGTCTGTCGCGCTGCGGCTATGGCGTCGTCGAGCGCGTGGGGCGGCGCCCGCGTGCCGTGGCGGCGGGCGTCGTTCGGACCGATCCGGCTCTCGACGTGCCCCGGCGGTTGGCGGCGCTCCAGTCCGAGCTCCGGACGCTCGTGGCCGAGCACCGGCCCGACGTCGTGGTGGTGGAGCGACTGCTGTTCCAGGTCAACGTCCGCAGCGCCATCCCCGTGGCGCAGGCGGCCGGCCTCGCCATGGTGGAGGCGGTCGCCGCCGGGAGCGAGGTGGTGGAGTACTCGCCGAACGAGGTCAAGCAGGCGGTCGCCGGGCACGGGGGTGCAGACAAGCACCAGGTCCAACGCATGGTGCAGGCGCTGCTGGGCATCGCCACGCCGCTCCGCCCGGCCGATGCGGCCGACGCGGTCGCCCTGGCGCTCTGCCACCTGGCGTTCGCACCCCTGCGCCGGCGGACCGCCGAGGCGCAGGGCGGCGCCGCTCGCGCGGCGAACCGCGGTCCGCAGGCAGCTCGCCGGGGCGGCGACGGCCGTTCCGCCCGCGCGCGGCCACACGCCGAGGTGGCCCCGTGATCGGCTCGCTGCGGGGTCGGTTGCTCCACCGGGGCGAGGGCGACGTGGTCGTGGAGGTCGCCGGCGTCGGCTACGTCGTGGTGGTCGCGCCCGGCACGGCTGCGACGGTGGGCGCGCTCGGCGACGAGGTCTTCCTGTGGACGCACCACCACCTCCGGGAGGACGCCGAGACGCTGTACGGCTTCGCCACCCGCGACGCGCTCGTGGCGTTCGAGGCGCTGCTCGGCGCCCACGGTGTGGGCCCGTCGCTGGCGCTGGCCATCCTGTCCGTCCACCAGCCGCCAGCGCTGGCGCAGGTCCTGCTCGAGGACGACATCGACGCTCTCTGCCTCGTTCCCGGCGTGGGACGCAAGACCGCGGCCCGGCTGCTGGTCGAGCTCAAGTCGCGGCTCCACCTGCCCGACGCCGAGACCGTGCCCGCCGCGGTGCGCGGCAACGGGGCCACGGACGCCTCCGGCCCGTCGGTGCGCCGCGACGTCCGGGACGCGCTGTCGGGCCTCGGGTACACGGCCGACGAGATCAGGGAGGCCACCGCCGACCTGCCCGACGACGGTGACGCGCCCGTGCTGCTGCGCGAGGCGCTGGTCCGGCTGGGTGGCCCCCGGTGAGCGTGGTGCGGCGCCGCGGGGCCGGCAGCGCCCGGGTGGTGAGCGGCCGTGCGTGAGGAGCTGCTCGACCCCGAGCCCGGGCCCGGCGAGCCCGTGCTGGAGCACGGGCTCCGCCCCCGGCGGCTCGCCGAGTTCGTGGGCCAGGCCGAGCTGAAGGCCCACCTCGGCATCGTGCTCGAGGCCGCCCGCCGCCGGGGTCACCCGCCCGACCACCTGCTGTTCTCGGGACCGCCCGGGCTGGGCAAGACCACCCTCGCCAGCATCATCGCCAACGAGATCGACGCCCACCTCCAGATGACCTCGGGCCCGGCGCTCGAGCGGGCCGGGGACCTGGCTGCGATCCTGACGCAGCTCGCCGACGGCGACGTGCTGTTCGTCGACGAGATCCACCGGCTTCCCCGCCCGGTCGAGGAGGTGCTCTACCCGGCGATGGAGGACTTCCAGCTCGACATCGTGCTGGGCAAGGGGCCTGCGGCCCGGTCCATCCGGCTGGACATCCCGCGGTTCACGCTGGTCGGCGCCACCACCCGGACCGGCTCGATCACCGGCCCGCTGCGCGACCGGTTCGGGCTCGTCGCCCGGCTCGACTACTACACCCCCGACGACCTCGAGGCCATCGTCGAGCGGGCGGCCCGCATCCTGGCCGTGACGATCGACGGTCCAGGCTGCGCCGAGATCGCCCGCCGGGCGCGAGGGACGCCCCGCATCGCCAACCGTCTGCTGCGGCGTGTGCGCGACTTCGCCGAGGTCCGGGGCGACGGCACGATCGACCGCCACACCGCCGAGGAGGGACTGGCGCTGTTCGGGGTCGACGGGCGTGGCCTCGACAAGGTGGATCGCGCGATCCTCTCGGCCCTCTGCGAGCGCTTCGGCGGCGGGCCGGTCGGCCTGTCGACGCTGGCGATCAGCGTCGGCGAGCAGACCGAGACCGTCGAGGACGTCTACGAGCCGTTCCTCATCCAGGAGGGGCTGCTGGTGCGCACCCCCCGGGGCCGGGCGGCCCTTCCCGCGGCGTGGGAGCACCTCGGGCTGGTGCCGCCGCCGTCGGACGCCCCGCCGGCCCCGCCGAGCCTGTTCGGCGGGTGAGAGGCCGAGCGAGCGGGGAGGGACGTGGACGCGGTCGTCGCGCCGGCCCCCGGTAGGTTCGCGACGCCGCATGGACCTCGCCGAGCTCGACTACGACCTGCCCGACACGGCCATCGCCCAGGTGCCGGCCGAGCCGCGCGACAGCGCCCGGCTGCTCGTCGACAGGGGGCCGGGGACAGCCCCGGACGACCGGCGGGTCGCGGACCTGCCCTCGCTGGTGGGGCCCGATGACCTGCTGGTGGTGAACACCACCCGGGTGCTCCCCGCCCGCCTGGAGCTCACCAGGCCCACCGGCGGCGCGGTCGAGGTGCTGCTGCTCGAGCGGCTGCACGGCTCCACCTGGGAGGCGCTGGTGCGCCCCAGCCGTCGTGTCCGTCCCGGCACGGTGCTCGACGCCGGGGACGGGCTGGCGGTGGAGTTCGGCGGTGCGGGGACCGCCGACGGCACCCGGCGGGTGACGCTCCACACCGATGCCGGTGCCGACCAGATCGCCCTCCTCCGGCGCCACGGCGCGGTGCCGCTGCCGCCGTACATCACGGCACCGCTGGACGATCCGGAGCGCTACCAGACCGTCTTCGCCGACCGACCGGGCTCGGTGGCGGCGCCGACGGCCGGCCTGCACCTCACCCCGGGGACCCTGGCGGCGTGCCGGGACGCGGGTGCCCGGGTGGCGGCCGTCGACCTGGCGGTGGGCATGGCGACCTTCCGGCCGATGAGCGCCCCCCGGGTGGAGGAGCACGAGATGCACGCCGAGCGCTACTGCGTGCCACCCGCCACGATCGACGCGGTCGCGGCCACCCGCCGGGCCGGCGGCCGGGTGATCGCCGTGGGGACGACGACCGTGCGCGCGCTCGAGTCGGCCGCGCTGACCGGCCAGCTCGCCGGGCGGACCGGGCTGTTCATCCACCGCCCCTGGGACTGGCGGACCGTGGACCTGCTCATGACCAACTTCCACCTGCCCCGCTCGTCGCTGCTCGCCCTGGTCGACGCCTTCGCGGGGTCGCGCTGGCGCGGCCTCTACCGCGAGGCGCTGGCGCGGGGCTACCGCTTCCTGTCGTTCGGCGACGCCATGCTGCTCCGGCCGAGCCCACCGGCATGACGCTCGCCTTCTCGATCGGGGCGCGGTCGGGGACCGCCCGCACGGGCGTGGTCACCACCGCCCGCGGGACGTTCCGCACCCCGTGCTTCATGCCGGTCGGCACCCGGGCCGCCGTCCGCACGCTCTCGTCGGAGGACCTCGAGCGCCTCGGCGTGGAGGTGGTGCTCGCCAACACCTACCACCTGATGCTGCGACCGGGCGCGGAGGTGGTCGCGCGCCTCGGCGGCCTCCACCGCTTCACGGATTGGCGGGGCCACGTGCTCACCGACTCGGGCGGCTACCAGATCTTCTCGCTGGAGCCGACGGTCGACGACGCCGGTGCCGTGTTCACGTCCACGTACGACGGCACGACCCACCGGCTCACGCCCGAGTCGGCCGTCGACATCCAGGTCCAGCTCGGGGCCGACATCCAGATGGCGCTCGACGTGTGCGCGCGCCTGCCGTCGCCGCCCGAGGTCATCCGGTCGGCGGTGGACCGCACGGCCGCCTGGGCCGCCCGGGCCCGCAAGGCGTTCGTGGCCCACGACCGGCCCGACCTCAACCAGTTCGGGATCGTCCAGGGGGGTGTCGACGAGGCGCTGCGGGTCGAGAGCGCCGAGGCGACCGTGGCCCAAGGGTTCGACGGCTACGCGATCGGTGGACTGTCGGTGGGGGAGGACCGCGACGACACGTGGCCCGCCCTGAGCGCGGCCCTCGGGGCGCTTCCGGCCGACCGCCCCCGCTACCTGATGGGGGTCGGCGACCCGCTCGGCATCGTCGAGGCGGTCGCCAGGGGCGTCGACATGTTCGACTGCGTGCTCCCCACCCGGCTGGCGCGCCACGGGACCATGCTGACCGCCGAGGGGCGGCTGAACCTGCGCAACGCCCGCTTCGCCGCCGACGCCGACCCGGTCGATCCGACGTGCGGCTGCCCGGTGTGCCGGCGCTGGTCGCGCGGCTACCTGCGCCACCTGCTGTCGGTCGGCGAGCCCACCGCCCCCCGGCTGCTGACCGTGCACAACGTGGCGTGGATCCTCGGCCTGGTCGACCGCACGCGCGCGGCCATCGAGGGCGGCACGCTCGAGGCCCTGCGCTCCGAGGTGGGTGCGAGCTGGGCGCGCGGGGCGCAGTCGAGCGAGGCCGGTCCGAGCGGCTAACCTCCCCCGGTTCCTATGGAGTTCCTGATCGTCCTCGCCGCGACGTTCCTGCTGCTGTGGTTCGTGTTCATCCGGCCGCAGCAGCGCCGGGTGCGGGAGCACCAGCGGCTCGTGGCGAGCCTGCAAGTGGGCGACGAGGTGGTGCTGACCGCCGGCATCTTCGGGAGGATCACCGCACTCGGTGCGGAGGAGGTGGACCTCGAGGTCTCGCCGGGTGTCGAGTTGCGGGTCGCCCGGCAGGCAGTGCTACGCAAGGTGGAGACCTTGCCCGAGCCACCGGTGGACGACGCCGACGCGGGCGTGGAGGCCGACCGTGGCGCGGGCGGTGAGCCGCCGCCGGATGCCGGCCCGACACGACCGCCGGGCCGCGATGCCCCACCCGGCGACCAGCCCTGAGATCCCATGCGACGCAAGATCCTCGCCCCTCTCCTGCTCATCCTGGTGCTCGCTGGCGGTGGCCTGGCGGCCACGTTCGTCGCCGGCAACAGGCCGGAGCTCGGACTCGACCTGCAGGGGGGCGTGTCGGTGGTGCTCGCTCCCACCGGTGACGCCAGCGGCGAGGCGCTCGACCAGTCGGTGAGCATCATCCGCGAGCGCGTCGACGGGCTGGGGGTGGCGGAGCCCGACATCAGCCGCCAGGGCGACGCCATCGTCGTCCAGCTGCCCGGTGTGGAGAACCGGGAGCGGGTGCTGGAGCTGGTCGGCCAGACGGCCGAGCTCCGGTTCCGGCCCGTGCTGGGCCCGCCCGGCTCGGGCGCCCCCGCCGCCGGGGCCCCGGCGCCCGGCGACCCGGCCGCCGGCGACGAGGGGGGCGACGAGGGGGATGGCGCAGCCGAGGGGGGCGCCGACACCGGCGAGCCCACCGACGGCGGTGCCACCGGAGGTGATGGCGGTGGGGCCGATGGCGGTGGCGACGCAGCGGGCGACGCCGGCGCGGACGAGGGTGCGGCGGCGTCGATCGGGAGCGCCGCCACGCCGGACGACCTCGGGCGGACGTCCACCCGACCGGCAACGGGCCTGCCCCTCGGCGAGAGCGCCGCGATCGTGCAGGACACCCCGGAGGGCGAGGCGCCCGGGCAGCCGACCACGACCGCGCCCGAGCAGCCGACCACCACCGTGGCCGAGGAGGGGGAACCGGGCGGTGAGGGCGGAGCCGGCGAGCCCGCCCCAGAGGGCGAGGAACCGGCCGCCCCCGAGCTCACGCCCCGCGAAGAGGACGATCCCGACGCCACCGTGGTGCTGCCGGACGAGAACGGCATCCCCTACCGGCTGGGCCCCACGCTCGCGACCGGCCGGGTGATCGAGTCGGCGCGGGCCACGATCCCGCAGGGGCAGTGGTTGGTGGAGCTCACCATGCGCCCCGGCGAGGACGGCATCGAACTGTTCAACCAGGCCGCCGCCGAGTGCTTCACCCGCAGTCCCACCTGCCCGACCGGTGCGCTGGCCATCGTCCTCGACTCGGTCGTGCAGTCGGCGCCCAACATCAACGAGCCGACGTTCCGGCGTGACGAGATCGTGATCACGGGCCAGTTCAGCGAGGACGAGGCCAAGGACCTCGCGCTGGTGCTGCGCTACGGGTCGCTGCCCGTCGAGCTGGAGCGCCAGAGCGTCCAGACCGTCTCGGCGACCCTGGGCGACGACTCCCTGCGGGCCGGGATCATCGCCGGGACCATCGGCCTCGTCCTGGTGGCCCTGTACATGATGCTCTACTACCGGGCCCTCGGTGTGGTGGTGATCGGGGGCTTCGCCGTGTGGGCGGCGCTGATGTACACGGTGGTGAGCTGGCTGGGCCGGACCCAGGGGCTGGCACTCACGCTGGCCGGGGTGACCGGCATGATCATGTCCATCGGCGTGACGGTCGACTCCTACGTGGTGTTCTTCGAGCGGCTGAAGGAGGAGGTCCGCGCGGGGCGCACGCTGCGCAGCTCGATCGAGCGGGCGTTCAAGCGGGCCTTCCGGACGATCCTCGCCGGCAACATGTCGGCCTTCATCGGCGCCGGGGTCCTGTGGTGGTTGACCGTCGGATCGGTGCGGGGCTTCGCGCTGTTCCTCGGGCTGTCGACGGCGCTCGGCGTGGTGGTCACGTGGTTCTACACCCGGCCGGTGGTGACCCTGCTCGCCCGCAACCGGGTCTTCACCGAGATGCCGTTCCTCGGCGTGGCCCGGGGTGCGGCGGTGCCGGGCGACCGGCGGGGTGCGGGTGCCGCGGGGGTGGGGCGGTGAGCGACCAGCGCCGCGAGCAGGAGGGCGGCCCGGTGGTGGCCCGGCGGCGATCCGTCTTCGCCCGGCTCTACAACGGCGACACCAACTTCGACTTCGTCGGCCGGCGCCGCACCTGGTTCGCGGCCTCTGGCCTGGCGGTGGCGGTCTGCCTGGCGTCGCTCCTGCTGCAGGGGTTCGAGCTCGGCATCGACTTCGAGGGCGGCGTCGTGTGGGAGGTCCCGGCCGGCGACGCCAGCGTCGCGGAGGCGCGTCGCACCGTGGCACCGCTCGGCCTGGCCGGCGCGACGATCCAGGAGCTCGAGGGGGACGAGGGGCGCTCCCTGCGCATCGCCGCCGAGCCGACCGACGCCGACGTGAGCGACGAGGTCACCCGCGAGCTCGCCGACCTCACCGGGTCATCGACCGACGCGGTCAACTTCACCTCGGTGGGGCCGACGTGGGGCGAGGAGATCACCGAGAAGGCCGTGCGCGCCCTGCTCGTGTTCCTGGTGCTGGTGACCGTCTACATCTCGCTGCGCTTCGAGCTGAAGATGGCGATCCCCACGCTGGTGGCGCTCGTCCACGACGTGGTCATCACCGCCGGCTTCTACTCGATCACCCGGCTGGAGGTGACCCCCGCCACCGTGATCGCGGTGCTCACCATCCTCGGCTACTCGATCTACGACGGCGTGGTGGTCTTCGACAAGGTCGACGAGAACAGCCGGCTGGTCTCGTCGACCGGCGGGCTCAGCTACGGCGGCATGGTGAACGTCTCGCTCAACCAGGCGCTCATGCGGTCGCTCAACACCACGATCACGGCCCTGCTGCCGGTGGGCGCTCTGCTCGTCATCGGCTCGTGGATCATGGGCGCGGCGGTGCTCGAGGAGTTCGCGATCGCCCTGCTCGTCGGCCTGGCCGCCGGTGCCTACTCGTCGCTGTTCATCGCGTCGCCGCTCCTCGCCGTGCTGAAGGAGCGCGAGCCCCGCTACCGGGAGATCAAGCGCCGCGTCGAGGCCCGGGGCACCGAGCCCGAGGCGGTGGCCGCGGCGATCTCGGCGGGCGTCTCGGGGGCGCCCACCGGGGCCTCGCGACCCCGGCCCGCGGGGAGGGAGCCCGTGGGCGCCAGCGTGGCGGCCTCGGACCGCGTGATCCCACCCCGCCCCCGGAAGAAGTCGCGGCCCCGGGGCTCCCGGCGCTGACGGTCCCGGGACTCGGCAGGGGAGGGCGGTAACGTCGCGGAGGTGACCCGCGACGCCTCGTGGCTCCAGAACCATCTCCGCGACGTCGAGGACTTCCCCCAGCCGGGCATCGTCTTCAAGGACCTGACGCCGCTGCTCGCCGATGTCGACGCGTTCCGCTTCGCGGTCGATGCGCTCGCCGACCACGCCGCCGGGCGCCGGGTCGACAAGGTCGTGGGCATCGAGGCGCGCGGCTTCATCTTCGCCGCCACCGTCGCCTACCGGCTGGGGGCCGGGTTCGTTCCCGTCCGGAAGCCGGGCAAGCTCCCCTGGAAGACCGTGACCGAGACGTACGCGCTCGAGTACGGCACCGACGCCCTCGAGATCCACGAGGACGGGGTGGTGCCCGGCGACGCTGTGTACGTGGTCGACGACGTCCTGGCCACCGGCGGCACCGCGGCCGCGACCTGCCAGCTCGTCGAGCACCTCGGGGCCGAGGTCGCCGGGGTGGCGGTCGTGGTGGAGTTGGGTTTCCTGGACGGCCGGGCGAGACTTCGGGGCAGAGACGTCGTGAGCGTGATCACCGTCTAGGCCCGAGACCGAGGAGGCGAGGTGCCCACCGTCGATCGAGTCCTGCCGTGGCGGCGGAACCACCAGCCGCCCGCGGACGAGGTCGCGCCCCTGCTGGCCATCTACCGCCAGCGCCACCCCCGCTCGCCGACGGCCCTGATCACCCGGGCGTACCTCCGGTCGGCCGATGCGCACCGCGACCAGTCGCGCGACTCGGGCGAGCCCTACGTGCAGCACCCGCTGGCGGTGGCCAAGATCATCGCCGAGCTGGGCCTGGACGACGTGACGGTGGCGGCCGCCCTGCTGCACGACACGGTCGAGGACACCGGTGTCACGCTCGACGACATCTCCCGGTCGTTCGGTGCGGACGTGGCGGCCATCGTCGACGGCGTCACCAAGCTCGACCGCGTGCAGTTCGACTCGAAGGAGGCCCAGCAGGCGGCCACCATGCGGAAGATGCTGGTGGCCATGGCGAAGGACCTCCGGGTCCTGATCATCAAGCTGGCCGACCGCCTCCACAACATGCGCACCATCGCGGCGCTGCCCGCGTGGAAGCAGGACCGGATCGCCCGCGAGACGCTGGACATCTACGCGCCGCTGGCCCACCGGCTGGGCATGCAGGACATCAAGACGCAGCTCGAGGACATGGCGTTCGCGGCTCAGCACCCCAAGCGGTACGCCGAGATCGACCACATGGTCTCGCTGCGGAGCCCCGAGCGCGACCTGTACCTCATGCAGGTGCTGGAGGAGGTGCGCCAGCGCCTCGCCGAGCTGCACATCCGGGCCGAGGTGACCGGCCGCCCGAAGCACCTGTACTCGATCTACGAGAAGATGGTCATGAAGGGCCGGGAGTTCGACGACATCTTCGACCTGGTGGGCATGCGGGTCGTGGTCGAGTCCGTCAAGGACTGCTACGCCGCGCTCGGCTCGATCCACGCCACGTGGAAGCCGGTGCAGGGGCGGTTCAAGGACTACATCGCCATGCCCAAGTTCAACCTGTACCAGTCGCTGCACACCACCGTGATCGGGCCGCAGGGCAAGCCGCTCGAGGTGCAGATCCGCACGTGGGAGATGCACGCGCGCGCCGAGCAGGGCGTGGCCGCGCACTGGGCGTACAAGGACCGGGACCCGAAGGACGCCGGCGACCTGCCATGGCTCAACCGAATCGTCGACTGGCAGTCCGAGACCACCGACCCCGACGAGTTCATGCAGAAGCTGAAGATCGACCTCGAGCAGGACGAGGTGTTCGTCTTCACGCCCAAGGGCAAGGTGGTCACGCTCCCCATGGGGGCCACACCCATCGACTTCGCCTACGCGATCCACACCGAGGTGGGCCACGCCTGCATCGGGGCGCGGGTGAACGGCCGGCTGGTACCGCTCGACTCGACGCTGTCGTCGGGTGACACCGTGGAGATCTTCACCTCGAAGGTGGAGGGCGCCGGTCCGTCCCGCGACTGGCTCCAGATCGTCGCCACCCCGCGGGCGGCCGCCAAGATCCGCCACTGGTTCTCACGCGAGCGCCGCGAGGACGCCATCGAGAACGGCCGGGAGGAGCTGGTCAAGGCGCTACGGCGCGAGGGCCTGCCCGTGCAGAAGCTGCAGTCGGGCAAGGTGCTCGACGAGGTGGCGACGTCGATGAACTACGCGGACCTCGACGCGCTGCACGCGGCGATCGGCGAGCACCACGTGTCGGCGAAGGCCGTGGCCGCACGGGTGACGAAGGCGGTGCGCGAGGTGGGCCCCGAGCGCGAGGAGAGCCTGCCCACCACCATCCACCAGCGTGGGCGCGGCCGCTCGGGCACCCCGGCGGGCGTGCACGTCGAGGGCCTGGACGACGTGTTCGTGCGGCTCTCGCGTTGCTGCACCCCGGTACCGGGCGACGAGATCATCGGCTTCGTGACGAGGGGCCGGGGCGTGTCGGTGCACCGCGCCGACTGCGCCAACGCGGTGTCGCTGATCGAGGGCCAGGCCGACCGGCTGATCGAGGTCGACTGGGACCAGGAGCCCGGTGGGTTCTTCATCGCGTCGATCGAGGTGAAGGCGCTCGACCGGGCGAAGCTGCTGCGGGACGTGACCGCGGCCTTCGCCGACCACCACGTCAACATCCTGAGCTGCACCACCCAGACGAGCTCCGACCGGGTGTCGAAGATGCGCTTCGACATGGAGCTGGGTGACCCGTCGCACCTCGAGTCGATGCTCTCGACGATCAAGGGCATCGACAGCGTCTACGACGCCTACCGGGTCGTGCCCGGCAAGGGACAGCTCCCGCCGGCGCAGCGGCGGCAGGGAGCGTCCCCCGGGACCGGGGGCAACGGGCAGCACGGCTCACCGACGCACTGAGGGCGGCTCCCGACGGCCGCCCGACCTGCCGGAGGAGGTCAGCCTTCGACCCTGTCGGCGGCGCACCGCCTCGAACCGCAGTTCCACCGGCACGATCGGTGTTTGTAGACTCCGGCCGATGGCTCGCTTGCAGGACGAGCTCTCCTGCTCAGCGGCCGATGGATGGTCGAGCCGCCGAGTTCTCACGTACGAGGAAGCGGTCCACCGGGCCATCAGGGTGTTCGTCCGGGACGGCGGCCTCGACATGAGGGTGCTCGCAGAGGAGATCCCCGTCGGCCGGGCGACCCTCTACCGGGTGGTCGGCAGCCGAAACCACCTGCTGGGCGACGTGCTCTGGACGCTGGCGGAGCGGACGCTGCGACTGGCCGCCCTCGAGGCCACGAGCACGGGCCTCGAGCGAATCATCGAGACCTCGCGCCGCTTCAAGGAGCACACCCTCGGTTTCGGGCCGCTGCGGACCTTCCTCCGGACGGAGCCGCAGACGGCCTTCCAGGTGCTGCTCACGCCGGCCGGGCGAGTGAGCGAACGCCTCGTCCAAGCGTGGATCGAGATACTCCGGCGGGCGGTCGAGGCGGAGGAGCTCACGCTCCCGTTCGACGTGGAGTGGTTCGCCTACGTGTTCGTCCGAACGGGGGAGTCGATGGTGTACTCCGACCTCCTCGCCGGACGCGATCCGGACCTCGAGCTCGCCGAGCTCGTGCAGAGGCTCCTCTTCAGGGCGAGCTGAGACACCGGTCTCAACTCCCCTGATCCCGTGACTGAGACGGCCGTCTCATGTCCGCCCCGGCTGTTGACCGGCGGCCGGTGGGGATCGGAGCATCCGTCCAACGCCAACAGGACCACCGGCGGCAGCGCTGCCGATGATGCTCGTCCGGGGACGCCGGCTGCTGCCGGTTCGTCCTCCACCTGCTGTCTGGGCGTGGGCGGAAAAGGGGGATTCGACCATGCGAACATCGAGGAGAGCCATCCGGCGCTCGCTCACCGGCATCGCGGTGATCGGCCTGCTCGCCGGAAGCGCGATCGTCATCGCCGCACCGCCCGCCCAGGCGGCGTCGTGCAGCGACCTCGGGCCGGGGCAGTGGGACTGCACGGTTGACGGGCGCGACGTCAACATCTACGTACCGGACTCGTACACCGGCGCCGAGGCGGTGCCGCTCGTCGTCGACATGCACGGCTACACGAGCAGCAACTCGTCCCAGCAGACCATCTCGGGCTGGGACGACCTCGCCGATGTCGAGGGCTTCATCGTGGCCTACCCCCAGGGGGTGAGCAACTCCTGGAACGCGCAGGGACTGTGCTGCGGCAGCTCGAGCGCTGACGACGTCCAGTTCATCAGGGACGTGGTCGCTCACGTCCGCGGTGCTGGCAGCATCGACGCCGGTCGCATCTATGCCACCGGCCTGTCCAACGGCGGGTCGATGACGCACACGCTGGCCTGCGAGGCGCCGGACCTGTTCGCAGGGGCGTCAGCCGTCTCCTACGGGCTGTCGGGAGCCAGCACGTTCCAGGGCATCGTCGACAACTGCCGCTCGACGCTCACGGAGGGGATCCCGGTCATCCACTTCCACGGCACGAGCGACGGGATCGTGGACTACGAGGATGGCGTCCTCGACTCGCTGGGGGCCGAGGACAGCCTCGAGGCGTGGCGCCAGGTGCAGGACGCGAGCGCGGCGTCCACGACGCAGAACCTGTCGTCGAACACGTCGTGCAGCACCCATTCCGACGGCCGTGACGGCGCGCCGGTGAGCATGTGCACGGTCATCGGCGGCAGCCACGTCCTCTACTCGGATGTCGCCGGCGCCGGCATCCCGAGCTTCTCGTGGGACTTCTTCGAGGATGCCGCCGGTGACGGCGGAGACGACGGCGACGATGGTGGTGGCGGTGCGGAAGCTGCCTTCGAAGAGAACTTCGAGGGCGGACTGGGGCAGTTCTCGGCCACGGGCAACGTGTACACGGGGAGCTACGGCGTACGCATGCGCGGAGGCTTCAACGACGGCGAGATCCTCTCACCGCTGATCAGCACCGAGGGCCTCACCGACATCACCCTGACGTTCGACAGGAACACCGATGGCACCCTGGACTTCGGCGAGTGGGGGTACGCAGAGGTCTCGTTCGACGGCGGCGCCACCTTCACCGTGATCGAGCGGACACGTGATGCCACGAGGAGTCGCGTGACCTTCGCGCTCGGCGCCGAGGCCGCGAACCAGCCCGACCTCGTGCTCCGATTCAGGATTGCCGCGACCAGCTTCTACGAGGAGTACGAGGTGGATGACGTGCTGGTGGAGGGCACCCCCGTGTAGCCACAGGGCGGTCACCCGGGCGGGTGGTCCTGGGCCCCAGGGTCGTCGTCGCCATCGGGATCGTCGCCGCGAGGGGGGCGTTCTCCACCGGGGGGCCCACCACCGGCCCGGCGGCCGCCCTCGACAGCCCCGTGCGCCGTGCCGCCGGCCGCGCCGTCGCCGGCCTCGAGGATCTCCCTGACGCGGGGGAGGTTCTCGGGGTCGGCCAGCACGAGCACGCTGTCGCCGCCCTCCAGGGCGGTCGAGCCCTGGGGGATCACGAACTCACCGTTGCGCCGGATCAGCACGATCAGCGCGCCGGCCGGCAGCCCGAGGTCGACCAGGCGCCGCGTGGCCACCCGCGACCCGGGCGCGATCGCGATCTCGTGCAGCGAGGCCCCGCCGTCCGTCGTGGACACGGCCTCCAGCGGGTAGTCGTGCTCGACCGGCAGGGGCGCGTCGACGCGCAGGCGGCGGGCGACGAACGGGACCGTCGTGCCCTGGACGAGCACGGACGAGAGCACGATGAAGAACACCGTGTCGAAGATGGTCGTCGCCCCGGCGATGCCCTCGACGAGGGGGAAGGTGGCGAGGATGATCGGGGCCGCCCCACGCAGCCCCACCCACGACACCATGAGGCGCTCGCGCACCCCGACCCGCGTGACCGCGAGGACCAGGAACACGGCCGCAGGCCGGGCCACGAGCACCAGCGCGGCCGCGATGAGCAGGGCGCGCCCGGCGATGGGCGGCAGCTGCGAGGGGAACACGAGCAGGCCGAGCACCAGGAACATCGAGATCTGCGCCAGCCACGCGATCGCGTCGTGGAAGCGCATGAGGCTCTTCTTGTGCAGGAAGTCGGCGTTGCCCATCACGAGGCCGGCGATGTAGACGGCCAGGAACCCGCTCCCGCCGACGACGGCCGTGACCGCGTAAGTGAGGAGCACCACCGCCAGCGTCACCACCGAGTAGAGGCCCTCGTACTCGAGGCGCGCCCGGTTGATCCCCGCAACCGTGAGCCTGGCGATCAGGTAGCCGAGGACGCCCCCGATGGCCATCTGCTGGACGAACAGCGGCAGGAGCGAGACCACCGACCGGCCGGGGTCGCTGATCAGCTCGATCAGCCCGATCGTGAGGAACACCGCCATCGGGTCGTTGCTGCCCGATTCGAGCTCCAGAAGGGGTCGCAACCGGCCCCGCAGGCTGACGTTGCGGGAGCGCAGCACCGAGAAGACGGCGGCGGCGTCGGTGGACGAGACGATCGCGCCGAGCAGCAGGCCCGTCTCGACCGGGACGTCGAACGCCCAGGTCGCGACCAGCCCGGCCACCACTGCGGTGGCGAGGACCCCCGCGGTCGCGAGGCCGACGGCGTGGGGGAGGACCGGCCGGACCGCGGTCCACGAGGTCGAGAACCCGCCCGCGAAGAGGATGAGCGACAGCGCGGCCACCCCGACCGACCGGGCGACCTCGAAGTCGTCGAACTCGATCCCCCCGATGCCCTCGGACCCGGCCAGCATGCCGAGGGCCAGGAAGAGCAGCACCGCCGGGACCCCGATCCGGGACGAGACCTTGCTCGCCAGCACCGCCGCGAGCACCAGCGCTGCGGCGGTGGCCAGGACGGGTTCGGTCTCGAACACGGGGCGGGGGCTCCCTCAGAGGCGGGACGCGGGCCTCAGCCGGGCACGCTCAACCATGGATCTGCTCGATGAGCGGGCCGAGCCGCTCGCGGCGGGCCGCCACCACGACGCGATCACCCGGCCGTAGGGGGAGGTCGCGGACGTCTTCGACCACCTCCGGCGTCTCGTCGCGGATGACGGCCAGGACGGCCGCATCGGCCGAGCCGGCGGTGACATCGGCGGCGTGCTGGCCGACGGCCGCCGACGAGGCCCCGACCACCGCGGTCTCGACGGCGACCTCGTCACCGGTCACCTTCTCGTCGTGGCGGGTCTCGATCGAGAACCGCGCACCCGTGAGCAGTGCGGCCACCGCGATGGCCTGATCGTGGGTCAGGGGCACCCTCACATCGGGGGTCTCGGTGTGGCGCGAGATCACCGCGACCTCGCGCCCGCCGTCGTGCAGCACCACGATCACCAGCGTGCGGGCGGCGTCGAGTGGCAGCTCGTAGCGTCGCCCGACACCCGGGAGGTCCACCTCACGCACATCGATGTCCACGGCGCCCTCCTGCTGGCGACGGACCTGCCCACCCATGATGACGCCCGCCCAGCAGCTTTCCCCAACGGGGTGGCCGTGCTGGTCATCGGGGTGGGACGGCCCGCGACGCCTCCGGGCCCCGGCCATGGCATCGTCGGGACAGCCGGCGACTCCCCGCCGGCGTAGAAGGGTCACGGTGGACCACCGGCACCGATCGTTCGACAGTGCAACCGACGTCGAGGCGCGTCCGCTCGGGGACGAGCCTTGGCACGCGTTCGACGTCGCGACGGTCGAGCGCCGGCTGGCTGCGACCGACACCGGGCTGTCCAGCACGGAGGCGGATGCCCGGCTCGAACGGTACGGGCCCAACGAGCTGGAGGAGCAGCCGCCGCCGTCACCCGTCGTGGTGTTCATCCGGCAGTTCCGGAGCCCGCTGATCTACATCCTGCTGGCCGCGACCGTGGTCACGATGCTGCTGCGCGAGTTCCTCGATGCGGCCGTGATCGCGGCAGTGCTCTTGATCAATGCCGTCATCGGCTTCGTGCAGGAGCGGAAGGCCGAGACGGCCGTGCGGTCGCTGATGCAACTCGTCGTCCCTCGCGCCCGGGTCGTCCGTGACGGGCAGGACTGGGAGATCGACAGCCGCCGCCTCGTCCCCGGTGATGCCGTCCTGCTCGAGCCCGGGAGCAGCGTGCCCGCTGACCTGCGGCTCACCTCGGTCAACGCGCTGCAGATCGACGAGTCCCTGCTCACCGGCGAATCGGTGCCGGTGACCAAGCGCACCTCGCCGGCGGGCGAGGCCGCACCGCTCGCCGACCGGGCGAGCATGGCGTTCACCGGCGCGGTCGTCACCAGCGGCCGCGGGCGTGGCCTGGTGGTGGCGACCGGGCAGCGCACGGAGCTGGGACTGATCGCGGACCTGATCCGGGCGGAGGCCGCGGTCGAGACGCCGCTGCAGCGCCGGATGGGGCAGTTCGCCAAGCTCATCGGTGTCGCAGTGGGCGTGGCGGCGGTGGTGGCCTTCGTGTCCGGCCTGGTGCTTGGTGAGAGCGCGCAGGACATGTTCCTCACGGCGGTCGCGCTCGCGGTCGCCGCCATCCCCGAGGGCCTGCCCGTGGTCTTCACCATCACGCTCGCCCTCGGGGTGGGGCGGATGGCGCGGCGCAACGCGATCGTCCGGCGCCTCCCGGCGGTGGAGACGCTCGGGAGCACGACCGTGATCGGCTCGGACAAGACGGGCACGCTCACCGAAAATCGGATGACGGTGCAGCAGGTGTGGGCGGCCGACCGGCGGTACGTGATCGCAGATGACCGTGTGGAGGTGGACGGTGAGCCTGTGACGGTCGATGACCACCCGGCCCTGTGCCAGACGCTGCTGGCCGGCGTCCTGGCGAACGAGGCCGAGGCGTACCGGACGGCTGAGGGCATCCAGCTCACCGGCGACCCGACCGAGGCGGCCCTGCTGGTGGCGGCGATGCACGCCGGGATCGAGCCCGAGGAGGCCCGCGAGGGTTACAGCGTGTTCGGTGAGATTCCCTTCGAGCCCGAGCGCCGCTACTCGGCGAGCGTGCGGGAGCGGGACGGCCAGCAGACGGCGTTCGTGAAGGGCGCCCCCGAGCGGGTCACCGACATGTGCACCGAGGTGCTCGGCGCCCACGGGCCATCTCCGATCGACCGGGACGCGCTCCACCGCGCTGCCCGCGCCCTGGCTCGGGACGGGCTGCGCGTCCTCGCGATGGCGTACCGGCCGCTCGATCGTCGGCTCCGCCGGCCCGACGACGTCGAGGAGCCGGACCGGCTGGTGTTCCTGGGGTTCCAGGGGATGATGGACCCGCCGCGGGCGGGCGTCCGGGACGCGGTCGCCGTGTGCCGGGGCGCCGGGATGCGGGTGGTGATGATCACCGGCGACCACGCGATCACGGCCCGGGCGATCGCCGCCGACCTCGGCATCTCGGAGGAGGACGCACGGGCGCTCACGGGTTCGGAGCTCGAGAGGCTCGACGACGACGCGCTCCGGGCGGCGGCCCGCGACGTCGACGTCTACGCCCGGGTGTCGCCGGAGGAGAAGCTGCGGATCGTCCGGGCACTCCAGGCCGAGGGCGAGGTCGTCGCCGTCACCGGCGACGGCGTGAACGACGCGCCGGCCCTCCGGGCCGCCGCGATCGGCATCGCCATGGGCCGGGCCGGCACCGATGTCGCCCGGGAGGCCGCCGACATGGTGCTCGCGGACGACAACTTCGTCAGCATCGCGGCTGCGGTCGAAGAGGGTCGGGTGACGTTCGACAACCTTCGCAAGGCGACCTTCTTCCTCGTCTCGACCGGCGCGGCGACGATCGCCGCCATCCTCACCACCGTCTGGCTCCAGTGGCCGCTGCTCATGCTGCCGGCGCAGCTGCTGTGGCTGAACCTCGTGACGAACGGCGTGCAGGACGTGGCCCTCGCCTTCGAGCCCGCCGAGCACGGCGTCCTGCGGCGCCCGCCGCGCCGTCCCGGCGAGGGCGTCGTGTCCCGCCTGCTCTGGGAACGCACCGCGGTCGCCGGGCTGGTCATGGCCGCCGGCACGCTCTGGCTGTTCCGGTGGGAGTACGACCAGACCGGATCGCTGATGCGCGCACAGACGGTGGCACTCACCACGATGGTCGTCTTCATGGCGTTCCACGTCGGCAACGCCCGGTCGGCGACGACGTCGGTCCTCCGGCTGAGCCCGTTGTCCAACCCGTTCCTGCTCACCGCCACGGTCATCGCCATCGGCGTGCACGTCGCCGCGCTCTACCTGCCACCCACGCAGTTCGTTCTGCGCGTGGAGCCATTGGAGGCGGCGGCGTGGGTGCGCATCGTGGCCATCGCGGCCTCCGTCCTCGTCGTCGTCGAAGGCCACAAGCTCGTCCGACGCTGGCGGCCCGTACGAGAGGGCCGACACCCATGAGTGGCGCAAGCCGCTCGGTACCGTGAGCCGATGATGAGGAGCCCGCGGCCGTGAGCCGGTGGTTGGTCCTCGCGGTGGTCGGTGTGGCCGCCGTGCTCTTCCTCGCCGGCCGGTTCCTGGCCTGGCCGTTCCTCACGGTCCGCGAGGACCTCCTCCCCGGTTCGGCGCCGGACATCGAGCTCCAGCCCCGGGCATGGGAGGTCAGCGACGATGCCCTCAGGTTCGCGGTGGTGGGCGACACCGGTACCGGCGGTCGCAACGCGCTGCGCGTCGGCGGCCAGATCGCCGAGGCGTACCGGGAGCGGCCGTTCGGCCTGCTCGTGCACACCGGCGACCTCGTCTACTACGGCGACCTCGCGACCCGCTACGAGCAGGTCGTCGAACGACCGTTCGGGCCACTGCTCGATGCCGGGGTGGCCATCCGTCCCGTGCTCGGGAACCACGACTTCGACTACGTGGCGACCATGCGGCTGCTCGAGCGGCTGGGCCTGCCGGGCCGCTACTACAGCTTCCGGTCGGGTCCCGTGGAGTTCTTCATGCTCGACTCCACCCCACCGGAGTTCGGCGGCGACGGTGGCGACGCGCAGCTCGCCTGGCTCGCCGACCGGCTGGAGGCCTCGACCGCCCGCTGGCGGGTGGTCGTGGTCCACCACCCGCCGTACTCATCTGGTCACCATGGTTCGCTGGAGGCGGCCCAGCGCCGCCTCGTCCCGGTGCTCGCCGAGCACGGCGTCGACATCGTCTTCTCCGGGCACGACCACCACTACGAGCGGACGACGCCGCAGCGGGGCGTGACCTACGTGGTGACCGGGGCCGGCGCCAAGCGCAGCGGCGTCTCGGGTGCCCCCTTCACGGCCGCGAGCGCGGATCGGCTGCACTTCCTCGTCGTCGACGTGGAGCGCGACCGGATGTCGGTGGAGGCGATCGACGACGGGGGAGAGACGTTCGACCGCTTCAGCGTGCGGGCGCGGTCGTGACCGGCGGCGGGCCGACCGACCGGCGCGGTGGCCTCGATGCCGCCGAGTCGCGGGCATCGCGCCGAACGGCGCTGGTCGGCAGGGCCCGCCTGGTCGGGGTGGCGGGCGCGGTGTGGGCGGTCGTGGCGGCGGGCTACCTGCTGTCCCGGTGGGTGGACGAGACGACGGTGTCGATCCTCCACAACCCGGCGGCCCGGCGTGCGGATCTCGGCTGGGGAGCGCTGGCGTTCGTCATCGGGATCGCGGCGCTCGCCGCCGTGCTCCGGGCACCGCCTCGCGCCCTCCGCCCCGTGCTCCCGCTCGCCGCCCTCGGCTACGGGGTGACCAGCGCGCTGGCGCTCAACGCGTCGGCCCGACGCGACCGCCTGGCCAGTGACCTGCGCTTCTCGGTGGCGCCGACCCTGCTCATGGTCGTGGCCGCCGTCCTTCTGGTGGCGGCGATGGCGCACCACCCCGTTCGGGTGGCCGTCGAGGTGGCCAGCGTCGTGGCCGTGGTGTCGGTGCTGCTCGGCACCACGTTGCTCAGCGACCCCACGAGTGAAGCCCGGGTGTTCGCCGGGCTCGTGCCGCACTGGTAGGTCGAGCGGGCCGTCGACAATGTGTTCG
>JBKHJZ010000295.1:0-2867 GCA_046537875.1 Acidimicrobiia bacterium
CTCGGCGACGTCGCCCACGATCCGGGGGAGCAGGTCGCGGGCGAGCAGCGCACCGGTGGAGCTGTTCGCGAGCAGGCACACGGCGAACCGGTGGGACGGCACGACCCGCAGGAAGGCCCGCTGGCCGAACGTGTTGGCGTCCTGGCCGAGGCAGCGGGTGCCGTCCCAGGCCTGGATCGTCCAGCCGATCGCCTGCTGCTCGCCGGGCAGCGGGGTCTCCGCCTGGGGTTGCTGCATGGCCTCGACGTCGACGGACGGGAGCACCTCGGTGCCGTCGGGCCCGCGGCCCCCCTCGAGGTGCATGCGGGCGAACGTCAGCAGGTCGCCCGCCGTCGCCACGATGCCCCCCATGGGTCCGTTCGCACGGGTGAGCGTCCAGCGTGCCTGGCACCTGGCCGCCTCGCCCGGGAGCTGCTCGTGGCCGACGGCAACCCGGTGGAGCAACAGGTGCTGGGGCAGCGTCAGCGCGTGGTGGCAGCCGAGCGGCCGGTTGAGGTGGCGGCGCAGCGCCCGGTCGTAGTTCTCGCCGGTGATCTCCTCCACGAGGCGCCCGGCGACGCCGAAGCCGGTGTTGCAGAAGCTGTAGCCCTCGTCGACCTCGTGGATCTGTCCCAGTCCCACCACCGTGGCGACGTAGCGCTCCATCGCGTCCTGGTTCCATCCCGTGTCGACCAGGTGGTCACCCTCGATCCCGCTGGTGTGGGTCAACAGGTGGCGGGGCGTGATCTCGATGGTGGCCCCGGGATCGGCGACCGCGAACTGCTGGATCTGCGACCGCACGGGCTCGTCGAGGCCCACCACCCCGGCGGCGCGGGCCTGCATCACGAGCGTGGCCGTGTAGATCTTGGTGATCGACCCGAGCTGGAACAGCGTGTCGGGCGTCACCGGGACGCCGGTCGCCACGTTGGCGATGCCGTGCGTCGCCACCAGCTCCCCGTCACCGGACAGCACGCCGCACGCGGCGCCGGGCACCCGGTGGATGCCGGCCAGCTCCGCCAGCAGGGCGTCGAGGCGGGGGCGGTACGCCGCCAGCGCGGTCATGCGCCGCGCACCGTAGTTCGCCGGCCCGGGGTCGTGGCGGCCCGGGGTCGTGGCGGCCCGCCGGGGGCGGTAGCGTCGGCGGCGATGAGCACCAGGGCCCTCATCCTCGCCTCCCTCCTGTGCGGGCTCGCGATCCTGGGCGCGTTCGCGGTGCAGCTGGTCGTGGCGGCGGCGGGCTGACAGGAGACTCGACGTAGGGCGTCGCCGGGTAGACGAGGGGGCAGCCGGGCGGCCCGCGGGGCGGTCCGGCGTGTTCACCACGACCGGTAGAGTCGACGGCGACAGCCGCGCTCAGACACCTCAGGGGAGGTGGTCCCCACGGCCGAGCACTTCGACGTCGTCATCATCGGTGGCGGACCTGGCGGGTACGCGGCGGGCCTCTACGGTGCCAGCGCCGGGCTGCGCTGCGCGGTGGTCGAGAAGCGGTGGATCGGGGGGACCTGCCTCAACGTGGGCTGCATTCCCGCGAAGGAGCTGCTGGAGACCGCGCACGTCCGCCGGACCGTCGCCGAGGCGGCCTCGTTCGGCATCAACGCCGGCGAACCGCAGGTCGACTGGGCGGTCACCCAGCAACGCAAGCAGGCCGTGGTCGACGAGCTGGTCAAGGGGGTCACGACCCTGCTGAAGGGCCGCGACGTCACGATCTACGACGGCCACGCCCGCCTCCACGGGGGGCGCCGCGTCACGGTCTCCGGCGGAGAGTCGGGCGACGTGGAGGTCACGGGCGACGCCGTGATCATCGCCGCAGGATCGGTCACCCGCACGATCCCCGGCTTCGACGTCGACGGCAGGATCGTCATGACGTCCGACGAGGTCCTGTCGATGCCCGAGGTGCCCGGCACGGCCGTCGTCATCGGCGGTGGGGCCATCGGCTGCGAGTTCGCGTCGATGATGTCCGACATGGGCAGCCAGGTGACCATCCTGGAGGCGCTGCCCAAGATCCTCCCCGGCGTCGACACCGACGCCGCATCGGTGGTCGAGCGCTCGTTCCGCAAGCGGGGGATCGAGGTGCGTACCGGGGTCACGGTCACCGGCCACGAACCGGGCGACGGCGGCACGGTGGTGCAGATCGAGGGGGGCGACCCGGTGAAGACCGACGTGGTCGTGGTCTCGGTCGGCCGGAAGCCCAACACCGACGACCTCGGCCTCGACGGCACCGCGGTGACGCTCGACGAGCGGGGGTTCGTGGAGGTCGACGAGCTGTGCCGCACCGGTGAGGAGCGGGTGTGGGCGGTCGGCGACTGCATCGCCACCCCGGCGCTGGCCCACGTCGGCTTCGTGGAGGCGATCGTGGCGATCACCGACATCCTCGGCGAGGACGCCGTCCCGGTCGACTACGGGCGCGTGCCCTGGGGCATCTACTGCCGGCCCGAGGTGGCGTTCGCGGGGCACTCCGAGCAGTCGGCCAAGGAGGCCGGCCACGACGTCGTGGCCAGCAAGCACCGTTACACCGCGAACAGCCGGGCCAAGATCATCGGCGACACCGAGGGCCTCGTGAAGGTGATCGCCGCCAAGGGGCCCGACGGCCGGCCGGGCCAGATCCTCGGCGTCCACATGGTGGGCCCGTGGGTGACCGAGCAGCTCGGCCAGGGGTACCTGGCCGTGAACTGGGAGGCCACCGTCGACGAGGTGGCGCAGTTCATCCAGCCGCACCCGACGCTCTCCGAGCTCTTCGGCGACACCGTCCTCGACATGACGGGACGCCGGTTGCACTGACCGACCACATCAGCACCCCGACGCAGCGGAGGCCGGGCCACATGGCCGACATCCAGATGCCCCAGCTCGGTGAGACCGTCACCGAGGGCACGATCACGAAGTGGTTCAAG
>JBKHJZ010000296.1:0-2867 GCA_046537875.1 Acidimicrobiia bacterium
GCACCAGGACGGGCGTCGCTCGCCGGGCCGTCACCTGCGGGCGGCGCGACGAGGGCGGCTGCGTCGATCACCAGGCGCCCGGCGGGCCACCCACCGGGCCACCCGGGCGACGCGGGCGATCGGGTCGCCGGCGGCGTCACCGCCGCCTCCGGACCGTCACCACTGTGCCGCCGCCATGAGCAGTCCGGCCGTCTCACCCGTCACCCCCGCAGCCCCCAGCACGTCGCCGGAGAAGCCCCCGAGGCGCCGAACCCCGAGACCGAGGATCGCGGCGAAGGCCGCCACGGCGCCCCCGAGGGCGGCCAGACCGGAGAGGGCGCCGGCTGCGATCACGATCAGCGCCCCGGCCACCACCGCTGAGACGCCGGCGGCGACCGTCGACGCCGTGCCCGACGGCCGGAACCCCCGCGCGATCCCGGCGCCGGCGTAGGGCAGCCACACGATGGCCAGCGCCATGCCGGCCCGGACGAGGGCCCACAACCCGGCGACCAGCAGCGGCGAGGGTGGCAGCTCCGCCAGGGCGCCGATGCGGGCCGCCAGCACCAGCACCACTGCGACCAGGCCGAAGGCGCCGACGTCCGGCGACGCCATGATCGCCCGGCGGCGGGCGCGGTCGGCGGGGGGCAGCAGGCCATCGGCGGTGTCGGCCAGCCCGTCGAGGTGGAGCATGCCGGTCAGCAGGGCGTCGGCGCCCACGGCCAGCGTGGCAGCGAGGGCGGGCGCCCAGAGGCGGTCGGCCCCCCACCAGACGCCGCCCACCGCCAGGCCCACGAGCGCGCCGACCGCACCGAACCAGGCCGGTGCCCGACCGTCGGGCCGCTCGGCGCCGCCCAGCACGGTGAGGAACCCGACGGCCGCGCGCATCAGCTCATGCTCTCAGACGAGCCCCGCTGGGCGCTCCAGCGGGAGCACCCGGCCGGCGACGACGAACAGGACCTCGTCCGCCAGGTCGGCCACGGAGCGGTTCAGCTCGCCGAGGCGGTCGGCGAACCGCACGCCCACCTCGGTCGGGGGATGGACCCCGAGGCCCACCTCCTCGGAGACCAGCACGGTGGCGTCACCCGTGGGCCCGGAGCGACCCTCCAGCACCCGGCACAGCCCAGCGACGTCGGCCACCAGGTCGTCGCAGCGGGCGAGCCAGGTGCCCAGCGAGTCGACCAGGACGGGTCCGCCGAGGGAGCGCAGCACCTCCGGGAGGTCGGTCGTCGCCTCGACGGTGCGCCAGGAGGCGGGGCGTCGTGCCCGGTGCGCGGCGATGCGCGAGACCATCGTCGGGTCCTCGCCGAGGGCGGTGGCCACGTAGGTCACCGGTCGCCGCGCCGGTGCCAGCACCGCCTCGGCGACCTCGGACTTGCCCGAACGGGCACCGCCCAGGACCAGGGTGATCACCCGATGCCTCTCCTTCTGCAGCCCGCGGGGGAGGAGGGGAGTGTAGGCCCCCCACCCCGTCGCTATCCTCCCGCCACCATGGCCTCGACGACCGGTCGATCGGTGCGCCCGACCCGGGTGCTCTTCGTGTGCTGGGGCAACATCTGCCGGTCCCCGACCGCGGAGGCGGTCCTGCGGGCGGCGCTCGAGCGGGAGGGCCTCGCGCACCTGGTCGAGGTCGACAGCGCCGGGGTCAGCGACGAGCACGCAGGGGATCCGCCGGACCGCCGGGCCGTCGCCGCCGCGGCGGGCCGGGGACTCGACCTGGAAGGCCGGCGCGCCCGCGCCGTGCGGCCGGACGACTTCGAGCGGTTCGACCTGATGCTGGTGTCCGACGCGCTGGTCGAGCGCGTGCTGCAGAGCGCGGCACCCGAAGCCCCCCGGGCCGGCATCCGCCGGATGACCGACTTCGTCGCGGGAGACGGCGCGCCCGACGAGGTCCCCGACCCCTACTACGGCGGCGCAGACGGCTTCGCCGCCGTGCTCGACCTGCTCGAGCTTGCGTGCGCCGGGCTGATCGAGCACCTGAGCACCGGTCTCGACCGCGCCGACGGCACACGGTGGTGAGCGACCTCGCAGCGGCCGTCGAGGCGGCGCTGGGCGGTCGGGCCTCGACGGCGGTCGAGCGGGTCGTGCCGGTCGGGGGCGGCTGCATCAGCGAGGTCGCGTGCGTGACGCTCACCGACGGTCGGTCGGTGCTGGCCAAGTCGGCGGCCGGGACGCCGGACGGCCTCCTCGCCGCCGAGGCCGACGGCCTGCGGTGGCTGGCCGAGGGGTTGGAGGGCGCAACCGCCACCAGGGTGCCCAGCGTGCTCGCCCTGACCCGGGAGGTCCTGGTCACGGAGTGGGTCGAGCCCGGGCGGCGCCGGGCCACGACCGACGAGGCCCTGGGCCGCGGGCTCGCGCACCTGCACGCGGCCGGGGCTCCCCGCTTCGGTGGTCCCCGCGACGGGTTCATCGGCCCGCTGCCCCAACGGAACGTGCCCGGGGCCGACGACTGGCCCACCTTCTGGTTCACGCACCGGATCGAGCCCCTGACGGCGCTCGCGCACGACCGCGGTGCGCTGGCGCCCGGAACGGCCGTGCTCGTGGCCCGTCTCGGCGAGCGGGTGGCGTCCCTGGCGGGACCGCCCGAGCCACCGGCACGGCTGCACGGAGACCTCTGGTGGGGCAACGTCCACGTCGACACCCGGGGCGTCCCCTGGCTGATCGACCCGGCGGCCTACGGCGGCCACCGCGAAGCCGACCTCGCCATGCTGGCGCTGTTCGGCGATCTGCCTCCGGCCCTCGTGGCGGCGTACGAGGAGCGCAGCCCGCTGGCGGACGGCTGGCGCGAGCGGCTCGGGCTCTGGCAGCTCGAGCCCCTGCTCGTCCACGCCGCCCTGTTCGGCGGCGGCTACGGGGCGTCGGCGCGCGCGGTGCTCGACCGGTGGGCCTGA
>JBKHJZ010000093.1:0-12388 GCA_046537875.1 Acidimicrobiia bacterium
GGACCGGGCTGGCCGGCGGGCGAGCCACCGCCGGATCGCCCGGCCGGCGAGCCACCGCCGGATCGTCCGGCCGGGGGCCCCGAGGCCACCTGGCGGCCGCCCCGCCGTCGCCGCGGGTGGATCGCCCTCGTCGTGGGTGTGCTCCTCGGGGGCCTGGTCGGCGGGGGCGTCGGGGCGACGGTCGCGTCCGACGGCGAGGGCGACCGCATCGTGGCCCGGCCACCGGTCGCGACCCCCGAGGGGGCGATGGACGTGCAGGCGATCCTCGACGGGGTGCAGGAGTCGGTCGTGACGATCGAGACCGCCGTCGGTGGGCAGGGCGGGCTGTTCGAGGGCGCGGGAACCGGTGTCGTCCTCTCGCCCGACGGCTTCGTGCTCACCAACGCGCACGTCATCAGCGGGTCCCAGGAGATCAACGTGCGGCTCTTCGACGGTTCCCGGCACCAGGCCGAGTTCGTCGGCAGCGAGCCGCGCAGCGACCTGGCGGTCATCCGCCTCCGCGACGTCGACGACCTCACGCCGGCCACGCTGGGCTCGTCGGACGCCCTGCTGGTGGGGGAGCCGGTCATCGCCATCGGCAACGCCCTCAACCTCGGCGGGCGGCCCACGGTCACCACCGGCATCGTCTCGGCCACCAACCGGTCGATCCCCGGGCCGGATGTCGAGCTGGCCAACCTGATCCAGACCGACGCCGCGATCAACCCGGGCAACTCGGGCGGCCCGCTCGTCGACGTGGCCGGCGAGGTGGTCGGCATCAACACCGCGATCATCGAGGACAGCCAGAACATCGGCTTCGCGATCGCCATCGACCACGCCAAGCCGATCATCGAGACCCTCCGGGAGGGCGGCGGCGACGTCACCCCCGACACGCCCCTGCTGGGCGTGACCACGGTGCCGCTCGACCTGGTCGAGGAGGCGGTCAAGGACCGGCTGGGGATCCGGGCGGACCAGGGCGCCTTCGTGGTCGACGTCACGTCGGGCAGCGGGGCCGACGAGGCGGGCATCCGCCAAGGCGACGTGATCGTGGGGGCCGACGGCGAGGAGATCTCCGAGCACGAACGCCTCGGCGAGATCGTCCGCGACAAGGAGCCCGGCGACTCGATCGACCTCGTCATCGAGCGCGAGGGCGAGGAGCAGACGATCACCGCCACCATCGGCCGCCAGGGCGGCTGACCCCCCCGCCCCGATCGCGGGAGCGGTCGCTAGGCTGCCCGTCCATGACCGACGTCCAGCCCGAGGTGGAGCCGCCCCGCGCCCACGCCCGCGTCGTCTACCTCGGGCCGGTCGCCCCCCACTGGGAGATCCAGTCCGACTTCGGCGACCGCCAGGTGATCGAGGACTTTCGCACGCGGGTCCACGCCCGCCTGATCCTGCTGCCGCCGCACGACCCGCAGTTCCGCCGCAACCGCGAGCGGGTGGTGCGCGACGCCGAGCGGGAGAACATCCTGCTCGAGTGGGATCTGGGCTACCCCGAGGACGACCAGGGCTGACCTGAACCGCCGGACGCCCACCGATGCCGGCGCTCGCCGCCGGGGCGCGGCGGGCGGCGTCAGGGGCACTGGATAGCCTGACCGCATGGCCGGAACGCTCGAGACCGGCCGGGCCCCCGGAGACCTGGACGCGCGCCGCTACCGGAACCGCGAGCTGTCGTGGTTGGAGTTCAACGAGCGCGTGCTGGCGCTGGCGGAGGACGACCGGGTGCCGCTGCTCGAGCGGGCCAAGTTCCTGGCCATCTTCGGCCAGAACCTCGACGAGTTCTTCCAGGTGCGCGTGGCCGGGCTGAAGGACCAGGTGGCGGCGGGTGTCGGGGGGACGAGCCCCGACGGGCGCACCGCCGTGCAGCAGCTGCTCGACATCCGCGACCGCCTCGATGCCGCGCTGCCCCGCATGCAGGCCACGTTCCTCGACCGGGTGGCGCCGGCGCTCGCCGAGGCGGGGATCCGGCTCTCGTCGTGGTCAGACCTCGACGAGGACGACGGGAAGTTCCTGGTCGAGACCTTCGACGAGCGGATCTTCCCGGTGCTCACCCCGCTGGCGGTCGATCCCGGTCACCCCTTCCCCTACATCTCGAGCCTGTCGCTCAACCTGGCGGTGCTGGTGCGCGACCCGGAGACCGGCACCCGCCGGTTCGCCCGGGTCAAGGTCCCGCCGCTGCTGCCCCGCTTCGTGCTGCTGCCCGACGGCGAGCGGTACGTCCCGCTGGAGCAGGTCATCGCGGCCCACCTCGACCGGCTCTTCCCGGGCATGGAGATCGAGCAGACCTGCGCGTTCCGGGTCACCCGCAACGCCGACCTCACGCTCGAGGAGGAGGAGGCCGAGGACCTGCTGGCCGCGGTCGAGATCGAGCTGCGCCGGCGGCGCTTCGGTCGGGCGGTGCGGCTGGAGATCGACGCGGCGATGTCCGACGAGGTGCGTGACCTGCTCCAGCGCGAGCTCGACGTCGAGGACGACGACGTCTACGTCTCGGTGGCGCCGCTCGACCTGGGCGGCCTCTGGTCGGTCTACGGCGTCGACCGCCCCGACCTGAAGTACCCCGCGTACACCCGGGTGACGCCGGCCCGGCTGAGCTCGGAGGACGGCGAGCGGGCCGACGTGTTCGCGGCCATCCGCCGCGGCGACCTGCTCGTTCACCATCCCTACGAGAGCTTCCGCACCACCGTCGAGGAGTTCGTGCGCCAGGCGTCGGTCGATCCCGGGGTGCTGGCGCTGAAGATGACCCTGTACCGCACCTCGGGCGACAGCCCCATCGCCCGGTCGCTCATCCGGGCCGCCGAGCAGGGCAAGCAGGTGGCGGTGATCGTCGAGCTCAAGGCCCGGTTCGACGAGAGCGCCAACATCGAGTGGGCGCGGGCGCTGGAGACGGCGGGCGTCCACGTGGCCTACGGGCTCATCGGGCTGAAGGTGCACGCCAAGACCACCCTGGTGGTGCGCGAGGAGGCCGACGGCCTGCGCCGCTACTGCCACGTGGGCACGGGCAACTACAACCCCGAGACGGCCCGCCACTACGAGGACCTGGGACTGCTCACCTGCGACCCGGCGGTGGGCGAGGACGTGACCCGGCTGTTCAACGAGCTCACCGGCCTGGGTCGCAGCGTCGAGTACCGCCGCCTGCTGGTGGCGCCCCGCACGCTGCGCCGCGAGATCGTCGAGCTCATCCGCGGCGAGGCGGCCGCCGGTGGCGGCGCGGGTCGCATCACGATGAAGATGAACAGCCTCGTCGACCCCGAGATGATCGACGAGCTGTACGCGGCGTCGCAGGCCGGGGTCGACATCGACCTGATCGTGCGGGGCATCTGCTGCCTCACCCCGGGGGTGCCGGGCCTGTCCGAGAACATCCGGGTGCGGTCGATCGTGGGGCGCTACCTCGAGCACTCCCGGATCTACCGGTTCGCCAACGGCGCCGGCCCCGGGGAGCCGCGCTACCTGATCGGCTCGGCCGACCTGATGCCCCGCAACCTCGACGGGCGGGTCGAGGTGCTGGTGCCCGTGCACGACCCCGGCCTGCAGGGCCGCCTCGACGAGGTGCTCGACGTGGTGCTCGGCGACGACGTGCTCGCCTGGACCCTCGGCCCCGACGGCCGGTGGCTGCGCTCGCCGGTGGGTGGCCGGCGGGAGACGCACGCCGAGCTGCAGCGGATCACCGCCGAGCGCCTCCGCCGCCTGCTCCCCACCTGACCCATCCGCGTCGCTGTCGGTGGGCGCTCGTAAGGTCGCCCCATGGACGTCGTGGTGCTCGCCGCCAGCGTGCTCGGGGGCCTCGTGGTCGGGGTGGCGCTGGCCGTCGCCGTCGGGCGTGGCGTCGCGGCCGCCACCGTCCGCTCGGCCTCGGTGCGCCTGCGCGACCAGGCGGGCGCCGAGCGCGAGGCACTGGTGCGGGCGGCGGTCGACTCGGCGGTCGACACGGTGGTGAAGGTGGCGGGCGACCGGCTCGGCGCCCAGGCCGAGGCGGGCTCCCGCGAGCTCCGGAGCAGGCACGAGGCGTTCGAGCGGCGGGTGGGCGAGCTGCGGGGCTCGGTCACCGAGCAGATGAGCCTGCGCAACGCAGCGGTCGAGCAGCAGATCGGCGACGTCAGGGGCGAGCTCGTCAAGGTGGCCGAGCTGGTGGCCAGCCTCCAGCGCGAGCGGGCCGAGCAGCACGGCCGGGTCGAGACCCGGCTCGCCGAGGTGGCCTCGGCCAGCGCCAGGCTGGCCGACACCACCCAGTCGCTCCGGCAGGCGCTGGCAAACCCCACGGCCCGGGGCCAGTGGGGCGAGCGCATGGCCGACGACGTGCTGCGGGCCGCCGGGCTGGTCGAGGGCATGAGCTACCGCAAGCAGTCGGCCACCGCGGCCGGCACCGTGCCCGACTTCACGTTCCTGCTGCCCGGCGGGCGGGTGCTCCACATGGACGTGAAGTTCCCGATCGACAACTACCTGCGCTACCTCGAGGCCACCACCGACACCGAGCGCGACAGCTACCGCACCGCCTTCGTGCGCGACGTCCGCGCCCGGGTCAAGGAGCTGTCGGGCCGCGTCTACATCGACCGCGACGAGACGCTCGACGAGGTGCTGCTGTTCATCCCCAACGAGGCCGTCTACGCCTTCGTGCACCAGCACGACCGCGATCTGGTCGAGGTCGCGCTGGCGCAGAAGGTGGTGCTGTGCTCGCCGTGCACGCTCTTCTCGGTGCTGGCGGTCATCCGCCAGGCGGTCGAGCAGACCCGGCTCCAGCGCACCTCCGACGAGATCCTGCGCGCCCTCGCCGGCTTCGAGCAGCAGTGGGGCAGGTTCATCGAGGCGCTCGACAAGGTGGGCCGCAGCTTCGACTCGGTGCGCCGCAGCTTCGACGACCTGTCGGGGCCCCGGCGGCGCCAGCTCGAGCGCCAGCTCGACCGGGTGGCCGAGCTCCGCTCCCGCACCCTGGGCGAGGGCGAGGGCGAGGACGACGAGCCGGGGCTGGTGGCAGGGGAGATCCGAGAGTTGCCGCGCCCACCCGGCGCCGCGGCCAGCTGAGCCGCGCAGCCCGGCGAGCCGCTGAGCCACCGAGCCGCCGAGCCCGCCGGCCGGCGGCGGTCGGGGCGGGAGTTGGGCGAACGTTCCCGGCTCGTTCACCTTCCGTTCACCTCGTGCCTCCCCGGGCGTTCACCTGCCGCCCCTACGGTGCGATGCGACGGCGGGCCCGCCCGGGGTGACCGCCCGTGATCATTCGACGCCGGGGAGGTCATGTGTGCCGCCCAACCGAGCACGCCGGTCGCTGTGGTTGCCGGCGCTCCTGGTGGTGGGACTGGCGCTGACCGCCTGCGGGCGTGACGGCGGGGGCGCCGCGGCGGGCATGTCGGGTGCCATCAACATCTCGGGATCCTCGACCGTCGAGCCGATCTCGGCGCTGGCCGCCGAGGCGTACCACGACCGGAACCCCGACGTGGACTTCGCCGTCGACGGGCCCGGCACAGGCGACGGCTTCGAGCTGTTCTGCGACGGTGAGACCGAGATCTCCGACGCCTCGCGCGCCATCGCCGAGGAGGAGGTCGAGACCTGTCGGGAGAACGGCGTCGAGTTCGTGGAGCTGCGGATCGGCTACGACGGCATCGTGGTGATGACCAACCGCACCAACGACGCGGTCGAGTGCCTGAACCTCGCCGACCTGTACGCGCTCACCGGCCCGGAGTCCGACGGCATCGACACGTGGTCGGGGGCCGCCGACATCGCCCGGGAGCTGGGCTCCGAGACCGAGCTGCCCGACGCCGAGCTGCTGCTCACCGGCCCCGGCACCGAGTCGGGCACCTACGACTCCTACGTCGAGATCGCGATCGAGGACATCGCCGAGCAGCGGGGGCAGGAGCCCACCACCCGCACCGACTACGCCTCGTCGTCCGACGACAACGTGATCGTGGCGAACGTGGCCGGCAACGACACCTCGCTCGGATGGGTGGGCTTCGCCTTCGCCGAGGAGGCCCCCGACACGGTGCGGGAGATCCCGATCGCCGAGGAGCCCGGCGGCACCTGCGTCGAGCCGACCCGGGAGACCATCGCCGAGGGCACCTACCCGCTGTCCCGGCCGCTGTTCATCTACGTGAACACCGCCAGGGCCGAACAGAACCCGTCGCTGGCCGACTTCGTCGACTTCTACCTGGCGAACGCCGACCGGTTCGTCGACGAGGCCGGCTACGTGCCGCTGCCCGACGACCAGCTGGCCGAGAGCCGGGCGGCCTGGGAGGCACGCTGACGTGACCGACACCGTGGGCGCCCCGGCCGTCGACCTGTCGGGCGATCCCCGGCGGCACCGCCGCGAGCGGCTCGTCGGGGCGGTGTTCCTGCTGGCGGCACTGGCGTCGGTGCTGGTGAGCGGGCTGATCCTGGTCTCGCTCTTCTCCGAGGGCGCGGAGTTCTTCCTGGAGGTCGACTGGGGCCGGGTGTTCGCGAACGACGTCTGGAACCCCCGGGCGGGCCGCTTCAGCCTGTCGACGATCGTCGTTGGCAGCCTGGTGGTGACCGGGGTGGCGATGGCCGTGTCGACCCCCCTCGGGCTGGGTGCCGCCGTCTACCTCGCGGAGTACGCGCCGCCCCGCGTGCGCGGGCTGCTCAAGCCGGTCCTCGAGGTGCTCGCCGGCATCCCGTCGGTCGTGCTCGGCGTGTTCGCCCTCAACTGGATCGCCCCCGAGGTGGTGGGCTTCTTCTTCGGCGCGGGCGAGGGCCGCACGGGATCGATGCTGGCGGCGGGCATCGGGGTCGGCATCCTCACGATCCCGCTCATGGCCTCGGTCTCCGAGGACGCCATGCGCGCGGTCCCGCCCGCGCTCCGCCAGGCGTCGGCGGGGCTGGGCGCGCGCCCGATCTCGACGACCCTGCGGGTCGTGCTGCCCGCTGCGATCTCGGGCATCGTGGCCGCGTTCATCCTCGCCGCCTCCCGGGCGATCGGCGAGACGATGGTCGTGTTCATCGCCGGGGGTGCGGCGGACGCCGCCCCGTTCACGGTCGACCCGCTCGACGGCAGCCTCACGATGACCGCGGCGATGGCGTCGCTCGCCACCGGCACCGAGAGCGTGCGGGGCGCAGGGCTCGCGGTCCCCAGCCTCTACTTCGTCGGGATCGTCCTGTTCGTCATCACCTTCGTGCTGAACGTGATCGCCAACCGCGTCGTGCGCCGCGTGCGCCAGGTGTACTGAGAGGCCGAGATGCTCACCACCATCCGGACCAGCACCGGCGGAGCGGTCGAGGCCAGCGTGGCGCGGGCCCTGCGCGGTGCCCGGATCGACGTGCGGGGCCGGGTGTTCGAGGCGGCGCTGGTCGCCTGCCTGCTGGTGTCCCTGCTGATCCTGGGCGTGCTCATCGGTTCGGTGCTCAACGACGGGCTGCCCGTCTACGGGGAGCGCGGTTTCGAGTTCCTGGACGACGGCCTGTCGGCGTCCGCGACCCGGGCCGGCATCTCGCAGGGGATCGTCGGCTCGTTCTGGATCGCGGTGTCGGTTGTGGTGCTGGCCGTGCCCCTGGGCGTGGGGGCCGCGATCTACCTCGAGGAGTACGCCCCCCGGAACCGGCTCACCGCGTTCATCGAGCTGAACATCCGCAACCTCGCGGGCGTCCCGTCGGTGGTGTACGGCCTGCTCGGCCTGGCGATCTTCGTCGAGGCGGCGGGGGGCTTCGCCGCCGGCGGCGGCGTCGACCGCCGGACGCTCGCCGCGGCCGGTGTCACGCTGGCGGTGCTGGTGATGCCGATCGTCGTCATCACCACGGCCGAGGCCCTCCGGGCGGTGCCGCTGTCGCTGCGGGAGGCTGCGTACGGCGTGGGGGCCACCCGGTGGGAGGTCGTGAAGTCGCACGTGCTGCCGTACGCCGCGCCCGGCATCATGACCGGCGCCCTGCTGTCGGTGGCCCGTGCGGTCGGCGAGGCCGCCCCGCTGATCGTGGTGGGTGCGGTCACCGGGTTCTTCACCCAGGGCGCCGGCCTCAGCGTGGGCAACGTCGCCGACCCCGGGCACCTCGGCGAGCGGTTCGTCGCCCTGCCCACGGTGGTCACCACGTGGGCGAGGCAGCCGGAGCCGGGGTTCAAGGTGAGCAACTCGGCGGCGGCGATCATCGCCATGCTGGTGTTCATCCTGCTCATCAACTCGATCGCCATCGTGCTCCGCAACCGGTTCGAGAGGAAGCGAGCCTCATGACCCAGCCCACCGCCATGTCGGAGGCGCGCCTGGTGCCGGGCGTCGCGCTGCGCCGCGCCACCGAGCCGGCGCCCGCCGAGCTTCCCGTCGTGTTCGAGATGCGCGGGGTGAGCGCCTTCTACGGTGACTTCCGCGCCGTGCGCGACGTGACGCTGGAGGTCCGCCAGCACGAGATCACCGCGTTCATCGGGCCGTCGGGGTGCGGCAAGTCGACGGTGCTGCGCTGCCTCAACCGGATGAACGACCTCATCCCCGGTGCGCGCTGCGAGGGCACCATCAACTACCACGGCGTGCCGCTCTACGGGGCCGACGTCGATCCGGTGGAGGTGAGGCGCCGCATCGGCATGGTGTTCCAGAAGCCGAACCCGTTCCCCAAGTCGATCTACGACAACGTGGCCTACGGTCCCCGGCTGTTCGGCACGAGGAGGCGGGCCGATCTCGACGCCGTCGTGGAGGAGTCGCTGCGCAAGGCGGCCCTCTGGGACGAGGTCAAGGACCGCATGCGGGATTCGGCGATGGGGCTGTCGGGCGGCCAGCAGCAGCGGCTGTGCATCGCGCGGGCCATCGCCACCCGCCCGGACGTGCTGCTGATGGACGAGCCGGCCTCGGCGCTCGATCCGATCGCCACGGCCCGGATCGAGGATCTCATGCAGGAGATCAAGGCGGAGTTCACGATCGTGATCGTCACCCACAACATGCAGCAGGCCGCCCGGGTGTCCGACGCCACCGCGTTCTTCTCGACGGAGGTCAACCCGGAGTCCGACCGGCGCACGGGCGTGCTGGTGGAGTTCGACCGCACCGAGACGATCTTCACCAATCCCTCCGACGAGCGGACCGAGAACTACATCACCGGGCGCTTCGGGTAGATGGGGCCCCCACCGCGTCGCCGGCGAGGCCGCCCACCTCGCTGCGGGGATGCGTCGACCACCGGGGCCCGGGCAGCCAATCACCAGCGGTGACGGCACACTGCACCAGGTGTCCCCCCGGAAAGGACGCAGCATGAGGGTGCTGGTCACCAACGACGACGGCGTGGAATCGCCCGGACTCCACGAGCTGGCGCAGTCCCTGGCGGCCTGCGGTCACGATCTGGTCGTGGCCGCGCCCGACCGCGACATGAGCGGGTCGTCCGCGGCCATCGGGCAGGTCCACGTCGACGAGCACATCGACGCCGAGCCCACCGAGCTGCCGGGTCTCGACGGCATCCCGGCCTACGCGGTCGACGGCCCGCCCGGCCTCTGCGTCTTCGCTGCCCGCCTCGGCGGCTTCGGACCGCCGCCGGAGCTGATCGTGTCGGGGATCAACCCCGGCGCCAACACCGGGCGGGCCGTGCTCCACTCGGGCACGGTGGGTGCGGCGCTCACGGCGGCGAGCTTCGGCTGCCGGGGGATCGCCGTGAGCCTCGACGTGTCGGCCAGGCACCTCCACGAGCGGCCCGGCGCCGCGCCGCCCGCCGCAGTCCCGAGCGTCGACGGGACGGCCGCGGGGCCGGTGGGCGATGCGCGGGTCAGCGCCGAGGTGGTCCGTGGCGTCGACGGGGCCGGCCGCCCGCCGCCGGTCGACGGCTACGACGCGCCGGCCCGCTGGAGCACCGCGGCGGTCGTCACCAGCTCGATGATGGGATGGCTGGCCTCGGCGCCCGCCAGCGTCGTGCTGAACGTCAACGTCCCGAACGTGCCGTTCGACCAGCTGGCCGGCATGCAGGCCGCGACCCTCGCACCGTTCGGTCGGGTGCGGGCCGCGGTGGTGGAGTCGGCCGAGGACCGCGGCCGGGTCCAGATGGAGCTGCGGCCGACCGAGGAGGAGCTGCCCGTCGGCTGCGACACGGCCCTGGTCGACCAGGGGTTCGTGGCGGTCACGGCCCTCGCCGGGATCCGGCGCGACCCGTCGGTCGACCTGTCCGACCTGCTGGACGACGTGCTCATCGGCGGCGGGAGGACCGCATGACGCGCGGTGACCCGCGGGTGGCGGGCGTGCCGTGAACGCCGCCGGCCTCGCGGCCGTCCTCGCGACGCTGCTGGTGGTGGCGCTGACCGGCCTGGCGTGGGCGGTGCTGTCCCGCCGGGCCGCAGGCCGGCGGGTGGACGCGGCCACCGCGGTCATGCGCGGCGCCGCGGCGGGCGAGGATCGCAACACCCTCGCCGGCGCCACGGGTCTCGACCGGGCGCTCGACCGGCTCGAGCACACGGTGGCCGACGCGGTGGACCAGCGGCGGGCGGCGGGCGCGGCACGGGACCGCCTGTCGTGGGCGCTCGGGGCCATCGAGAGCGGCATCGTCATCTTCGACGAGCGGGGCGGGGTGGTGTACCGCAACGACCCGGCCGCCTCGTTCCTCGGCGCCCGGCACGGCGGCGCGCTCGTGGAGGAGGCGATCGAGGAGCTCGCGGCGGTGGCTCTGCGGGGCGAGGGTGCCGAGCGCGAGCTGGTCCTCTACGGCCCGCCCCGGCGGGTGATGGACGTGCGCGCCGCGCCCCTCGCCGATCCGGCGCGCCCGTCGGGGGCGCTGGTCGTGGTGGAGGACATCAGCGAGCGGTGGCGGCTCGAGAACGTGCGGCGCGACTTCGTCGCCAACATCAGCCACGAGCTCAAGACCCCGGTGGGGGCGCTCGCCCTGCTGGCCGAGACGCTCCTCGACGAGGACGACATCGAGGTGACCCACCGCCTCGCCGAGCGGGTGTCGGCCGAGGCGTTCCGGGTGGGCCGGACCATCGACGAGCTGCTCGAGCTGTCGCGCATCGAGGCGGGCACCGGGCCGGCCGCCGAGCCCGTGGCGATCGACGCGGTCGTGGGCGAGGCGGTCGACCGGGTCCGCCCGGCCGCCGAACAGCGCGACATCGCGGTCGTCGTCGACGAGCCGGACCGGCCCCTGACCGTCACCGGGGAGCACCGCCAGCTGGTGTCGGCGGTGGCGAACCTGGTGGAGAACGCGGTGAAGTACAGCGAACCCGGGAGCACGGTGGAGGTGGGCGCCCGCACCGACGGCCGGTGGGTCGACGTGGCCGTGCGGGACCACGGCATCGGCATCCCCCAGCGGGAGCTGGAGCGCATCTTCGAGAGGTTCTACCGCGTCGACGAGGCCCGCAGCCGCGACACCGGCGGCACCGGGCTCGGGCTCGCGATCGTCCGCCACGTGGCGTCGAACCACGGCGGCGAGGTCCGGGTCGAGTCGCGGGAGGGCGTCGGCTCGACCTTCACCCTGCGGCTCCCCGCCGACGGGGGGCGCCGACCGCCGAGCACCGCAGAGGAGGCCGTGTGACGACCCCCGACCCGACCGTCCTGCTGGTCGAGGACGAGGACAGCTTCATCGACGCGCTCACCGTGGGCCTGCGCCGCGAGGGGTTCCGGGTGCACACCGCCCGCGACGGCGCCGAGGCCCTCGACCGGTTCGACGACGTGCAGCCCGACCTGGTGCTGCTCGACGTGATGCTGCCGAAGATCTCCGGCGTCGACGTGTGCCGCGAGCTGCGCCGGCGCTCCACGGTCCCGATCATCATGGTCACCGCCAAGGGCTCGGAGATCGACACGGTGGTCGGACTGGAGGTGGGCGCCGACGACTACGTCAGCAAGCCCTACCGCCTGCGCGAGCTGGTGGCCCGCATGCGGGCGGTGATGCGCCGGCGTCCCGGCGAGAGCCCGGTCCGCACCGCCACCGGCGAGGTGCTCGAGGCGGGCGACGTGCGCCTCGACCCCGAGCGCCACGAGGTGGAGATCCGCGGGGAGCAGGTGTCGCTTCCGCTCAAGGAGTTCGAGCTGCTCGAGGTGCTGCTCGCGAACGCCGGGCGGGTGCTGCCCCGGGACACGCTGATCGACCGGGTGTGGGGCGCCGACTACGTGGGCGACACCAAGACGCTCGACGTGCACATCAAGCGGCTGCGGAGCAAGGTGGAGCCCGATCCGTCGGCGCCCACCAGGATCGTCACGATCCGTGGCCTCGGCTACAAGTACCAGAGCGAGCGCTGAACATCCCCGGGGGCTCACCCTGCGCGCGCTGGGCGGTGGGTTACCCTCGATGTGATGTCCGACACGGGCTGGGAGCCGCTCCGCGTGCCCCCGCGCCGGGTGGGGGCCGAGGCGTTCATCACCACCCCGTTCAGCCGCCTGGCCCGGACCCATGCCCTGTCGGTCGCCGGCGACACCCTGATCACCGTCGCCCTCGCCGGGTCGCTGTTCTTCTCGATCGAGCCGGACGCGGCGCGGGGCCGGGTCGCCCTCTACCTGGCCCTCACCATGGCGCCGTTCTCGGTGGTGGCACC
>JBKHJZ010000297.1:0-2828 GCA_046537875.1 Acidimicrobiia bacterium
CGTGGTGGTCGGCCCGTGGGTCAGAAGTTGCTGATCACTGCGGTGAGCACCTTGTCGATGCTCAGCGGGTCCGACGCGTCGTAGACCGCGGCGTCGGTGGCCTCGGCGATGCGCCGCAGCGTCGGCATGTCGGCATCGTCGCCGTAGGCGATCGGGAACACCCGGACCGGGCGAGAGCTCTCGCCCTCGCGCCCTTCGCTCAGGCGGCCGATCAGCTCGTCGAGCTGGTCGCGATCGTCGGAGCCTTCGCCGTCCTCGTTGCGGCCATCCGACAGCAGCACGACCGCGTTGATGCGCTCGGCCTCGAACGCACCCAGCACCTCGTCGTAGGCCCGCAGGGTGACCTCGTAGAGGGGGGTGCCGTTCGTCGGCACGAGCTGGCCGATGCGGGCGACGAGCTGCTCCCGCACGTCACCCACCCGGCCCGGCGGCACCAGCTCGAGCACGGTCTGATCCGCCGCATCGCCCAGCTCGCTGGAGAACGCCCACAACCCGACCTCGTCGTCGTCCGCGAACTGGTCCAGCGCGGCGACCGCCGCATCCTTCGCGAGGTCGAGCTTGGTGGCGCCCGACGCCGCGTCGGCCTCGTCGCCCATCGAGCCCGAGATGTCGACCAGCAGCAACACCCTGGCCGACTTGCGCTGGCTCGCCCAGTCGTCGAGCAGGCGGGCCAGCACGGCGGGCTCGGGCACCTCGAGCAGGGTCTCGGGCGGCGCCGGATCGACACCGTTGCTCGCGACGATCGGCTCGCCCACGGGGACATCGGGGTTCGCGGGCCGGAAGCCGTAGTCGAGGGCGCGCTCCTGGTTGGGGGCGGCCTGCACGAACTCGACGAAGAGCCGCGCCGCCTCCTTCTCCCGCTCGTCCACCCACTCGGCATCGAGCACGATCAGCGGGTTGTCGCTGTAGATCGTGCCCTCCTCGGGGTAGATGGCCACCAGCGGCACCCGGGGTGGGCGGGGCTCCTCGCCGGCGTCGAGGATGCCGTCGGGGTTGCCGGCGTTGTAGTCGAGCACCGACTTCTCCTCGACCGCCACCGCCGACACGTACTGGTAGGGGTTGCCCCGCTGGTCGGCCCGGTACCAGTTCTCGAGGAAGGTGAGCGTGGTGTCGCCGTAGTGGACCACCGCCGACTCCACCCCCCGGGCGAACTCGTCCACCGCCGGCGCATCGAGGTCCTCACCCGACAGCCCGGCGCTCCTGCCCGTGGCGGCGTACGCCTGGGCGATCAGCGCCGCCAGCCCGCTGGTCGAGAAGTTGGGGTTGGTCTTGCCCAGCCGGAACTGTCCCCACTCGGGATGCCCCCGGGCGCCCCAGCCCTCGCCCTCGCGCGCCAGCTCGAGCACGTCGGCCCAGCCCAGCGGCTCGTCCGGCCAGCCCAACGCCTCGGCCATCGGCCGGGGCATCGCGATGACGAGCGGGGTGAGCATGAACGGCGTCACCTCGCCGGCCATCGGCGGCCGCCCGGCCTCGTCGAGGTGCTGGTCGAGCACGGCGCCCCAGGTCGATGCCGCCGGCGACCAGATCACCGGCCGCGGCCCCTCGACCTGCTCGTCCCACCCTCCGGCGAGCAGCTGCTCGGCCCCGCCCGACGCCTTGCGCTGGACTCGCACGAACACGCAGTCGTCGCCGAGGGTGGCCGCGTCCGACTCGTTGAACGCCCCGGCCAGGTCGTCGAGCAGCTCGATCTTCTCGGGCGAGCTGGCCACGTCGACCACCAGGCAATCGCCGGGGTCGGCGGCGGCGGTCCCACCGTCCCCGCCGTCCCCGTCGTCGCCGGAGCACGCGGTGGCGGCGACGACGAGCGAGCCGACGAGCAGCCAGGCGACGACCCGGCGTGCGGAGGGCCGGAGTTCGACGGCCCGGCGTGCGGCAGGGGACCGCCCCGGCCGCGGCATCCGGGCGGTCGGCGTGCCGTCGCGCATCGTCACCTCGTCGATACGTCCTCGTACGGTCACCCCGTGACCTCCTGCCATCGGGTGCGAAGGGCGTGGAGCACGGCGCCGCCGGGCAGCCCGTCGTCGTCGGGAAGCCTGACGCCCTCGTCGATCCCGGACGCCACCGTCCGCCCCTCGATGCGCCAGCCGGCCGCAGAGAGCGCGTCCAGCAGGGCACCGTCCGCGGCGACGGCATCGGCGGCATCCAGGGCGGCACCGTCGTCACCCCCGATCGGGACAGCCACCAGCTCCGCCACCGCCACCGGCGCAGGGTAGATCACCAGGACGCCCTCACGATCCGCCGCGCGGCGGGCGTCGACCTCGAGCGCCCCGACCGCGCTCAGCTCGCCCGGCCCCCGGGTGAGCATCCGGGCCACCGGCTCGTCGCCGGCCGCGGTGGCGTCCGGCGCCTGCCAGGCGGTCAGCCAGCCGAGGAGGTCGTCACCGAAGTCGTTGGCGGCGTAGTCACCGGTCCCGAGGAACCCGGCGACCGCGGCACCCAGCACCGCCGGGCCACCGACGGACTCGGGCGACGCGAGGCCGGCCCGCACGACACCCCAGTCGGTGGGGCCGCCCACCTCCGACCACGGGCGGCCGGCGGCCTCACCCAGGCAGCGCCACCCGACCGTGCCGGCACAGCGGCCCTCCGCGAGCACCTCGGCCCGGTCCTCCCACACCACCAGCGCCACCGGTGAGCGGGCGATGGTGGCCGTCGGCTCCCCGGGGAGGGGGTCGAGTCCCGACCGGTCGCGCTGGTCGGCGACGGCCTCGACCCACGGCCGAGTCGTGAGCCACACCCCGGGGCGCCCATCGGCGCCGGCGGGGGCATCGGTGTCCCCGGGGTTGCCGGTTCCGGTGCGGTCGCCGGTTCCGGTGCGGTCGCCGGTCCCC
>JBKHJZ010000298.1:0-2813 GCA_046537875.1 Acidimicrobiia bacterium
CCAAGGACTTCGAGCTGGTCCGCATCATGGGCGACATCGTCGACCTGGCGTTCGCTCACCGCCATGCCTAGCAGAGGGGGGAGGGAGACCCTCCCCCCTCTGGCTCCCCCCACCTCTCGGGCCGCCGCCTGCTGGCGGCGTCGCTCTTCCTGTCGCTCGACCGGCCAAGCCGGATCGAGCTCCGGGGCCACCCCAGCCGAGCCAGAGGCTCGGCCGGGGACCCCGGCACACCCGCCCACCCGGCTCCGGCAGGAGCCTCTGCCCCCCGCACCCCCCGCCGGTTCGACACGCGAGGACTTTGCCGACACCTCATGTCCCGTGCTCCTGGGCAGGAGCTAGCTCGGGGGGTCGTCGGACCAGCGTGGGGGGTCGTCGGCCCCGAGGGCGCGACCCGCCCAGCGCACGGCGCCCGGCGTGGCCGAGAGACGGGCGACCACGTTCTGCATCGGCACACCGTCGGCCTCGACGATCGCCTGCCGCGCGCGGACCTGGAGATCCTTGAAGACGTCGGCCATGTCGTACACGGGCGCGGCGGCGGCGTGCGCCTCCTCGAACGCCGCGAGCACCTCGTCGAGGGTGTGGGCGGCACAGAAGGCGGCCATGCGGGCGTCGATCTCGTCGCGGTGCTCGATGCGGCCGGCGAACGTGGTGAGCTCGTCGCGGTCGCCCAGCCCGATGATCTCCATCACCCGCCGCCCCACGGAGTCGGCCGAGGCCGACACCGCCACCCACCGCCCGTCGCGGCACCGCCACGCACCCCGGGGCACCGAGTAGGGGAGGCTCGACCCCTGGCGCTGCTGCAGGAAGCCGGTCAGCCCGAACGCCGGGACCAGCGGGCCCATGCACTGCAGCAGCGACTCGAGCAGCGACATGTCGACCACCTGCCCGACGCCCGAGTGCAGCGCCACCATGATGGCGAACGCCGCCGCGATCGCCGTGACCTCGTCGGTGAGCGCGATCGGGGGCAGCAGGGGGCCGCCGTCGGGCTCGCCGTTGATGGCCGCGAACCCCGACATCGCCTCGGCCAGCGTGGCGAAGCCCGGACGCTGCGCGTAGGGACCGTCCTGCCCGAACGCCGTCACCCGGCAGACCACCAGGTCCGGGTTGCGCGCCAGCAGCACGTCGGGCCCGAGCCCCAGCCGCTCCAGCACGCCGGGCCGGAAGTTCTCGATGAGCACGTGCGCCTCGTCGACCAGCCGCAGCAGGCAGGCCCGGCCCTCGTCCGACTTCAGGTCGAGGGTGGCGCACCGCTTGTTGCGACCCACCAGCTTCCAGTAGGCGGAGGTGCCGTCGCGTGGATCGGGCAGGCCGAGGTTGCGGGTGGAGTCGCCGGTGCCCGGGCGTTCGATCTTGAGCACGTCGGCGCCGAAGTCGGCCAGGTAGCGGGCGGCGCCCGGCCCGGCGATGACGGTCGCCAGGTCGAGCACCCGGATGTCGGCGAGCGGACCGGGCACCCGCACGACGCTACGGGCGCGGCCCGGCCGCGGGCGAACCTGTCGGTGCGGCCTCTCAGCTTCGCGGCCAGATCGGGAAGCAGCGGTCGACCAGGCGGCCGAACGCGTACTGGTCGTAGAGACCCCCGTAGAGGTCGCGGGTCTTCTCGCTCCAGGCCAGGGCCTCCGGTGCCGAGATCCGGCGGAACACCTGGAGGACGCCGCCCTCGTGGATCCGGTACTCCGCCCAGGCTCCGGGGAAGTCCTTGACGCAGGCCACCTCGACCCAGGGGACGTTGCCGGTGGCCGCGAACCGGCGCACCCGGTTGCGGTGCGTGTGCCCTGCGAAGTAGCCGGCGATGCGGGGCCGGCGGGCCACCACCTCGACGAGCCGCTCGGAGTCGTCGGGGTTGATGCCGAAGTACGCCTCGGGGCGCTTCGCCGAGCCGGGATCCCAGGCGTGGTGGTGGCCGAAGACCAGCACCGGGCGGTCGGCCTCCGCTGCGAGCTGGTCGAGCCACTCCAGCGTCTCGGCCGCAACCCCGCCGGATGCCCGTCCGGGGATCGAGGTGTCGATCACGGCCAGCGTCACGCCCGGCAGCTCGACGGCCCGGGGTGCGTCGGCTGCGAAGGTCTCGCCGTGGTAGGCGTCGTGGTTCCCCCGCACGTGGACCAGCCGCTCTCCGAACGCCGGCCCGTAGGCGTCGAGGAACGCCTGGTACTCGGCACGCGTGCCCATCGACGTGAGGTCGCCCTTCACCACCACGACGTCGGGGTGGAGCGCCCGCATCTCCGCGACGGCGCAGCGGTTCATCAGCTGGGGATACGGCTCCTCGCCGGGGGCCGACGTGTAGATCGGGTCGTCGTCGATGCCGTTGAGCACCCCGCACTCGGTCTCGCCGAAGTGGACGTCGTTGACCGTGCAGACGGTGGCCAGCCGCTCGCCGGGCGGGCGGGGGAGCGTGCGGAACGTGTGACCGTCCAGGTCGTACGCGGTGTCGGGGTTCAGCCCCTCGTGGCGCCGCACGAGCGTGCCGTCGTGCAGCACGGCCTCGTCGTCGGCGAGGGTGGTCAGGTCCACGACGACCAGCGTGGCAGATCCGCGCCCCGATGCGTCACCAGGGGCCGGTCCGCACCCCGGCGCCTCACCAGGGGCGGTTGCGACGCAGCGGGACCGGCTTGCTCCACCATCGACCCGAGAAGCGCCAGCGGGGCGGTGGCTCCGGCGGCCGCTCTGCCCGGGGCCGGGGCCAGGTGGCCTCGACCGCGGCGACGATGGCGGCCACCTCCTCGTCGCTCGCGTCGCCGGCCCTGTTCACCTCGACATGTGGCCGTTCGGTCACACCCCACCCCCCGACGACGGGCCCTGGTCGACAGGCG
>JBKHJZ010000299.1:0-2808 GCA_046537875.1 Acidimicrobiia bacterium
GGTGCCGGTAGCGTCCGTCGGGCATGCGACAGCAGGGGGGAGCGGTGATGGCTGACGTCGTTCGGGTTCCGGTCGGTCGGGCGGTGGCGTGCGCCCTCGCCGGCGTCGCGCTGGTGGCCGGCGCGACGGCGTGCACCGGCGACGACGGCTCCGGCGGTGCCGGCGGCGAGGCGGTCGGCGAGGGCGACACCTACGAGGCCACCATCCGCCGGACCACCGGGGGCGTCCCCCACATCACCGGCGACACCCTCGCCGACGTGGCGTTCGGGCAGGGCTGGGCCTCGGGTGAGGACCGGACCTGCGATCTGGCCGACCAGATCGTGAGGATCAGGAGCGAGCGGGCGCGCTGGTTCGGTCCCGGCGACGACGGCGAGAACATCGACTCCGACATCGCCTGGCTGGCCATCGGCATCCGCGAGCGGGCCACGGCCGAGTGGGACGAGGCATCCGACGGCGTGCGCGAGCTGCTCACCGCGTTCACCGACGGGTGGAACGCCCACCTGGCCGAGGTCGGCGCCGACGGCCTCGCCGGCTGGTGCGCCGGTGAGGAGTGGGTGCAGCCGGTCGATCCGGTCGACCTGTACGCCTATGCCCGATCCGTCGCCCTCTACGCCAGCGGCGGTGCCGTCGCCTCGTTCGTCCCGTCGGCCGCCCCGCCCGACGGCAGCGACGATGCCGACGACGGCGGAGCGGACGGCGAGGGCGACGACGGCGGAGCGGACGGCGGGGAAGACGACAGCGACGAGACGGCCGCGGTTGACCCGGGCGCCGGGTCGGGCGGCACCGGGGCGGCGCCGGGCGGCGCCGGGCTGCCCGCGCCCGTCGCCTCCAACGGCTGGGCCATCGGCGCGGAGCGCTCGGCCGAGGGGGGTGGAATGCTCGTGGCCAACCCGCACTTCCCGTGGGAGGGCGCCCTCCGGTTCTGGGAGGTCCACCTCACGGTCCCCGGCGAGCTCGACGCCTACGGGGTGCAGCTCTCCGGGCTGCCGGGCATCGGCATCGGCTTCACCGAGAACTTCGGCTGGACGCACACCGTGTCGGCCGGCAACCGGTTCACCGCCTACACGCTCGACCTGGTGCCCGGGTCGCCCACCGCCTACCGCTACGGCGACGAGACCCGCGACATGACATCGACCGAGCACACCATCGAGGTCCTCGGCGACGACGGGACCGTGGAGGAGGTCACGCGCACCACCTGGGCGAGCCACTACGGGCCGATCATCGACTTCCCCGGTTTCGGGTGGACCGAGGACGCCACCATCACCTACCGCGACGCCAACATCGACAACGACGAGTTCGTCGAGCAGTACCTCGGCATGCTCACCGCCGACGACCTCGACGAGTTCATCGAGGTGCACGAGCAGGTGAACGGCGTGCCCCTGTTCAACACCATCGCCACGTCCGCGGACGGGCGTGCCTGGTACGCCGACACCTCGGCCACGCCCAACCTGTCGGACGAGGCGCTCGCCGCCTACGAGGAGGCGCTGGCCGAGGACCCGATCGTCCAGATCGCCGCCGACAACGGGGCGATCCTGCTCGACGGGTCCGACCCGCGATTCGAGTGGGAGGAGGTCGAGGGCGCCCGCGACCCCGGCCTCGTTCCCCCGGAGGACCAGCCGCAGGTGGAGCGCGACGACTACGTGTTCAACGCCAACGACTCGTTCTGGATGCCGCACGCCACCGAGATGCTGGAGGGCGACCACTCGCCGCTCCACGGCCGGCAGGACACCGCCCGGTCGCCCCGCACGCGGGAGAACGCCACCGTGCTCGGCGACACCTCGGCCGACGGCGCGTCGGGCGACGACGGTGCCTTCACGCTCGACGAGCTGGCCGACGCGACCGTGGCCAACCGCGGCTACACCTCGCGGGCGCTGCTCGACGAGGTGGTCGACCGGTGCGAGGGTGCCGGCACGATCGACGTGCCCGAGCTGCCCGCCGAGGACGACGGGGACGGCCCGCCCGAGTTGCCCGCGGCGTCGATCGACGTGGGCCCGGCCTGCGACGTGCTCGCCGGGTGGGACGGCGTCTACGACCTCGACCGGGCCGGGCCCCCGCTCTGGCGGGAGTTGATGAGCCGGTACGACAGTGCGGACCTGCGCGAGGCGGGAGCCCTGTGGGCCGAGCCGTTCGACCCCGACGACCCGGTGGAGACGCCCGCCGGGCTGGCCGATCCGCCCGACGGCGGCGACGCGGGCACCGACCCCGTGCTGGTGAACCTGGGGCGGGCCGTGCAGGTGCTGGACGAGGCCGGGATCGCGGTCGACGCCACGCTCGGCGAGGTGCAGTTCGCGCTCCGGGCGGGCGAGCGGATCCCGATCCACGGCGGGGACAACCGCGACGGCACGACGAACATCGTCGGCTTCGGCGGCGGCGCCCCCGTGCTCGACCCGGAGCTGCTCGCGCAGGAGCGCGAGTCCCTGGCACCCGACTCGTCGCTCGCCCGGCTCGACGGCGAGGTGGGCTACCCGGTCAACAACGGGACCTCGTTCCTGCTGGCGCTGGCCTTCACCGACGACGGCCCGCAGGCCCGGGCGTTCCTCACCTACGGCAACACCGAGGACCGCAGCGCCGACTCCTACACCGAGGCCACCCGGCGGTTCTCGGACAAGGACTGGCGCGAGGTGGCGTTCACCGACGAGCAGATCGAGGACCAGCTCGTCGACACCGTGACCGTGCGAGGGTGACCCCGGCGGGGACGGCCCCGGCGCATCGCCGTGTGCCGCGCCGGGGTCTGCCGGCCACGGCCGCTGCCAGAACCGGTCGCGGAAGTGGTTGGCCAGCAACCACATCCGCGACCGGAAGCGTGAC
>JBKHJZ010000300.1:0-2795 GCA_046537875.1 Acidimicrobiia bacterium
GCCCCGCTCGACGAACAGCTCGCGCACCACCCCGCCCTCGAGGACGGCGGCGTAGCGCTGGGAGCGTGTGCCGAGACCGAATCCGCTGCCGTCGAGCTCGAGACCCACCTCGGCCGTGAACTCGCCGTTGCCGTCCGCCAGCATCGTCACCTTGCCGTCGGTGCCCTGCGCCCGCCCCCAGGCGCCCATCACGAAGGCGTCGTTGACCGCGAGGCACGCGATCGTGTCGACGCCCTTGGCCTTGATGTCCTCGGCACGCAGGACGAAGCCCGGCAGGTGGTGATCGGAGCAGGTGGGGGTGAAGGCCCCGGGCACCGCGAAGAGCACGACCCTGCCCTCACCGAGCACCTCACCGCTCCGCACCCGCTGCGGGCCGCCGTCGGTCATCGTCATCAGCTCCACGTCTGGAATGCGGTCGCCGACCGAGATCGCCATCGCTCCTCCCAGTGCCGCTGGCTCTCCCCTGGGTGCATGCTAACCAGGCTCGATCAGCAGGCGTCTTCCCGCGCATCGCCGGGGTGTGGCGGGATGCGGAGCCCGAAGTCCGTGACCGACCGCCAGGCGTTCTCGACGATGGGGCCAGCTCCCAGCTGGCGGCGCGGCGCGTCGACGAGCTCGGCGACCTCCGGACATCCGAGCACTGTGCGGGCGGTCGCGACCTGGCTTGCGAAGGTCCCGCGACCGGTTGCGTCGAGGGTCGGCGACAGCTCGGTCAGGATCTCCGGCGGCACGATGAGCTCGGGATCCGGTTCGATGCTCGGGTCGACGTAGCGGGCCCACACCCACGCGGGCGGCAGAGCCTTCTCGTGGCCCGGCAGGGGACCGCGCCTGTCGAGCTCGAGGCGAGCCGTCAGCGTGTCGCCCAGGCCCAACATGTCGAACACGTACGCGTCGGGACCGGCGAAGTACCCCATCGCTCCGATGCCGTAGGCGAGCACGACCCGGTCGGGGGCATCCGGCACCAGGGGCACGGGCCGGCCGTCCACCTCCAGACCCTGCGAGTTCATGTACAGCCGGTGGGCCCCGTCGAGCTCGAAGTAGCTGGGGCCGCCGGGCCCGTACCCGAAGTCGTCGAGCGTGACGGGGTCAGCCCGGCCCTCGAGCTGCTCGATCACCGACCGGTGGTCGGCCACGCGGGCGATGTCGGTGACCGCAGGTGGCCGGAGCGCGGCGAGGCACACCGCCGCCCACGGCAGCACCAGCAGCGCCGGCGCGGTGGCGCGCTGGATCCGGACCGTGGCAACGGGTGCGAGGATCGCGAAGAACGACGGGAGCAGCAGCCGCCCGTGCATGAAGTCGCCTCCGAGCCGCACGATGGCCAGCGCGGACAGCACCCCGGCGACCGGGAACGCCCCTGCCACGAGTGCGGCCCGCGGCTGGTGACGCCGGCGCAGGCGTGCCACGAGCGGCACGATCGCCACGATCCCCAGCACGAGCAGCGGTACCCACAGCCAGTACGGGCCGACGAAGTCGTCCAGGTAGCGCCACCCCGCCGCCCAGTTCGACTGCCCTCCCTCCTTGGCGAAGTACGTGTTGGGCACGAGCGAGCCGTAGTAGGCCATGCGGAACACCTGGTAGCCGGCCGGGATCGCCGCGAACTGCCCGACCAACGCCAGCCGGCGACGCACCGAGCTCCCTCGCTCCCCGACGAGCAGCGCGGCCACCAGCACCACCGAGATCACCGCGAAGTCCGGCCGGACCACGGGGCCGATGCCCGCGACGACCGCGGCGGCGGTCCGCCCCTGCCCGTGGCCGAGGGCCCACCGTTGGAACGCCAGGAGCGTCACGCCGAGCCAGAGGAACGCCAGCCCGCCCTCGAGCCCGGAGCTGGAGAAGTCCCACACCGGCGAGACCGCGACCAGGCAGAGCGCCCCGACGGGCACGATCGCCCCGTCACCCGCTCGCATCCAGAGCCGACGCGACCCCGCGATCGCGGCGACCAGGCCGCCCAGGCTGAACGCGATGCCGACCGTGACCGCGATCCACTCGAGACGGACGGGCGTCGCCACGTCGGCCAGCGCCATGATCGCGACCCACAGCGGGCTGGTCGCCGCCTCCACGCGCTCGCCGGCGTTGAAGACGGGACCATGGCCCGCCAGGAGCTGGTCCACGACCCGAAGGTTGATGAACCCGTCGTCGGACATCCAACGGCGGTCCCAGGCGGCCCACCCCAGGATCACGACCGGTACGGCCAACCCGACCAGCTGCGCCCAGCCGAGCCCCGTCCGTCGCACGTGTGGTCCGGGTCTGCCCTCGCCCGACCGATCGGGTGGGGCTGCGCCCGGCGCACCGTCGACATTTGTCTCGGCGACACCCACACCGAGCGCCTGCTTTCCCATGAGAGGGCCAGGCTACTGAGCGCCCCCGCGTGACCAGACACACGGCCACGGTGCGAAGGCAGCCACGCACGCACGACGGTCGATCGGTCGGTCCGTGCCCCCGCCCGTCGAATGCCCGCGTGAAGCGACGTGGCGGGAGCGCCGGGGCGTGGTCGCTGGCGCGCCTCGCGGCGAGGAGCCGGGAGCCCGGAGCTCGGTGGTGTCGCGCCCAGGTGGGGAGGGCGGTGCGGCCCGGGCGGCCGGTGGCACGTCCAGGAGGGGGTCCGGGGGCCCGGCGGCGTCCGGCACGGTGGGCAGGTCACGGAGGTGGATCGTTCCCGGGGTGGTCGCCGGGCGGGTCACCCGGGGGCTGGTGGTCGTCAGGTGGTGGGTCCTGCCCGGGTTGGTTGGTGGGGTGGTCAGGGTGGTGTGGGGGGACCATGGGGCGGGGTCCGGTGCCGGGGGTGAGGGCCCAGT
>JBKHJZ010000094.1:0-12267 GCA_046537875.1 Acidimicrobiia bacterium
GTCGTGGCCGCCGACGTCGACCGGGCGACCCGTCGCCCCCCGCCGGTCGCCGCGGCAGGCCGGCGCGCGGCGCCCGAGCTCGTGCCGGAGGCGGCCGCGGTGGCGCCCGGGGAGGTCGAACCGGGGACACCCTCCGCCGCCGATCGCCGGGAGTCGCTCCGCCGGGCCATCGGGCGGCTGATGTCGCGCTCCAACCGGGAGATCCCCCACTATCACCTGGCCACGACGATCGACATGGCGACCGCCCTGGACTGGCTCCGAGCGGCCAACGAGCGGCGGCCGGTCGCCGAGCGACTGCTGCCCGGCGCGTTGCTCCTCAAGGCGACGGCCCTGGCGGCGACCGAGGTGCCGGCGATGAACGGCCACTGGGACGACGGCTTCCGGCCGTCGTCGGCCGTGCACCTCGGCGTCGCGGTCTCGCTGCGGGGCGGCGGCCTCGTGACGCCCGCCCTTCGCGACGCCGACCGGCTGACGCTGGACGAGCTCATGGCGGCGTTGCGCGACGTCGTGGGGCGGGCACGTGCGGGCCGGCTGCGCAGCTCCGAGATGACCGACCCGACGATCACGGTCACCAACCTGGGCGACCAGGGGGTCGACGAGGTGCACGGCGTGATCTATCCGCCGCAGGTCGCGCTGGTGGGCTTCGGGAGGATCGCCGAGCGCCCGTGGGCCGCCGGGGGGATGCTCGGCGTGCGCCCCACCGTGCGGGCCACGCTGGCCGCCGACCACCGGGCATCCGACGGCATGGTCGGCGCCCGCTTCCTGGCCGCCCTCGACCGGATCCTGCACACCCCGGAGGACCTGTGACACCGAACGAGACCCGAGCGCTGCTCGCCCGCCTGCTCCGCCGCGTGGCCCCGGAGGTCGACCTCGATCGGGTCGACCCCACGGCCCTGCTGCAGGAGGAGGCGGAGCTGGACTCGATGGACTTCCTGAACCTGGTGACCGCACTGCACGAGGAGACCGGCATCGAGGTTCCCGAGCGCGACTACCCGGAGATCGCGACCGTCGACGGCTTCGTGGCCTACGTGACGGCCGCCTCCGCCGCGAAGGGACGTTCTCCTCTGGGCCGCGGCTGAGCCACCACGTTGGATGGGCGTGACAGCGGGAAGCCACGGGCACGAAGAGAGCGTGGAGGTCGAGCCATGAGAGCCGAGGTCGGAGACAAGATCGTCGTGAAGGGCCACCACGTCGGCGAGCCCGATCGCGACGCGGAGGTCCTCGAGGTGCACGGCGCCGATGGTGGCCCGCCGTACATCGTCCGCTGGTCCGACGACGGCCACGAGGGCCTCTACTTCCCGGGCAGCGACGCGTCGGTGGTCCACTATGAGCACGGGCGAGGGCAGTAGGACTCGTACAACATCGTCACCGACCTGGGGGAGCAGCAGGCCGTCGAGCTGACGGTGCCGTGGGTGAACCTGCTCGTGGTGTTCGCGGTCGTCTACGCCGCGTCGCTGGCCAGCACGCTGGCGCCGGCCGTGCGGGCCTCGCGCACCTACCCGGCGGAGGCGCTCCGCTACGAGTGAGGATCACTGCCGAAGGTCCACGGGGCCCGTGACCTCGTCCCCTCGCGCTCTCGACGTGTGCGGCTCATGATCGGGGGAAGATGACCGCGAACGGTGGCATGCTCACCACCCATCACCTCCGATCCTCCGGGAGCCAACCATGGCAGACGTCACCACCGGCCCCACAACGATCCCCGCGACGTCGTGGCTGGTGACCGAAGCGGCCCCCGACGGCACCCGCACCCCGTTCGCCGCCCGGCTCGCCAGCGTCGGTCGCCACCTGCCACCGACCCGGCTGACGACGGGCGAGCTCATGGCCTCGACCCGGCACCGCACCCGGATCGACCTGGAGCGGCTGACGGGCATCCGGGAGCGCAGGGTGTCGGTGGGCGACGAGGACTCCCTGTCGCTCGCCACCGGCGCCGCACGCGACTGCCTGGCGCGGTGGGACGGGGACCCCGCGCAGATCGACCTGGTCGTGAGCTCCAGCATCACCCGCTACCGCGGCGGGCTCGCCACCTGGTTCGAGCCGCCGATCAGCGTCGAGGTCGCCCGGGCGATCGGTGCGACCCGGGCGACCACCTTCGACCTGTCGAACGCGTGCGCCGGCATGCTGACCGGTCTGTTCGTGGCCAACAACTGGATCCGCCGCGGCGCCGCCCGCACCGCGCTGGTGGTGAGCGGCGAGTACATCTCGCAGCTCGGCCGCAACGCGGCCCGCCACGTGCGCACGATCATGAGCCGCGAGCTCGCCTCGCTCACGCTCGGTGACGCGGGCGGTGCGCTGCTGCTGGAGCGCGCCGGCGACGGCGACGGTCGCATCGAGGTCGCCGGCTTCACCACGATCGCGGGACACAGCCGGCTGTGCCTGGCGTACCCCTCCCGGCACGAGGAGGGGGCGCGGATGTTCACCAAGGCGCGGGCCATCCACAACGTGGCCATCGCCGACACCCCCACCCTGCTCGCCGAGGCCATGGAGGCGGCGGGGATCAGCATCGGCGACGTCGACCACGTCATCCCCCACCAGACCTCGGCCCGGGCCATCCGCAAGGGCATGGCCGAGGTGACGGACGCGCTCGGCGGGGCACCCCGCAACCCCGCGGTCATCACGGTCGACCGCTACGGCAACACGGCGTCGACCACCCACGTCGTCGCGCTGGCCGAGGAGCTGCGGGCCGGGCACATCGAGCCCGGTGACCGGCTGGCCCTCGTCGCGCTCGCATCGGGCCTGGAGATCGGCGTCGTGCTGCTGACCGTCGACGACCGGCTCGTCCGCCGCCATGGGCACCCAGCTTGAATCCGTCGCCGCCGTGCTGGGCTCGCGCCAGCGGCGGCGCCGCCGGCGCAGCGGCCTCCGGCTGGCAGACGAGGCCGCACGGATCTGCCTGGACCGGGCCGGGCGGACCCCTCACGATGTCGATCTGCTGGTCAACGCCGGGCTATACCACGATCGGCTGCTCGGCGAGCCGGCGCTGGCCGCCATCGTCCAGGACGACATCGAGGCCAACCCGGAGGATCCCCATCCGGGCGGCCACGGGACGTTCTCGTTCGACGTGGCCAACGGGGCGTGCGGCATGCTCACCGGCCTGCAGGTGGTCGACGGGTTCCTCCGTGCCGGAACCGTCCGCCGGGCGGTCGTCGTCGCCAGCGATGCCGATCCCGGCCATCGCCTGTCGTCCCGGTTCCCCTACCAACCCGCGGGTGGCGCGATCCTCTGCACGTGGGAGGAGGGTCACGGCGGGCTCGCCGATGTGCGGCTCGCCACCCGGCCGGTGGACGGCGGCGGCCTGCGGGGGGTCGTCGCCCGGCAGCGGCGCCGCAACCGGCTGTCGATCGTCGAGGACGAGGGGTTCGTGCGCGAGGCGTCGGCGCTCGCGGTGGAGGTGGCCAGGGAGTCGATCGACGACCGGGCGGTTGCGGGACACGACATCGACCTGCTGGTCGCCAACCCCCTCCGCCCCGCCTTCCTCGATCGCGTGGCGTCCGGCCTCGGGGTGCCCGACGACCGGGTGATCCGGGTGCCCGAGGCCGCGGACACGCACACGGCCGGCCTCGGGATCGCCCTCGAGGCGGCTCAACGCTCCCCGTCCTGGGCCAGGGCTCGCACGATCCTCCTGGTGTCGGCCGGGGCCGGCCTGGTCGCCGGGGCCGCGCTGCTCCGGCCGGCCGGCTGACCGGCGGTGCCCCCGCGATCTCGGCGCTGCCGTCAGGACGTCGCCGACCTCGGGTCCCCGCCGGCCGCCCGTAGGCGGCTGCGCCCCGGGGCCGGACGCGCGGCCGACCGGCGGGGCCGGGGCGCCGACCACACCTCGTCGAGGAACGCCGTGATCTCGCCGAGGAGCCGCTCGGGCATCACCCGGAGCTCGAGGATGTTGCGCGCCCGCACGAGCCGCGCCGACGGCAGCTGCTCGACGAGGTGCTCGGCGTCGCTGAAGGGATGCAGCAGGTCGGCCCCGTGCGCCACCACGAGCGCCGGTGCCGTGATCCCCCGCCGGGCGTCGATGGTCGGCGCGACCGGGCCCACGAGGATCCCGTGGAGGATCGCCGTCGCGGTCTCCGGCGGCATCACCACCGGTGCGAGCACGCCGTCGACCAGATCGTTGCCCGTCGGCGCCACCCACCGCGCCAGGCGCGTGACCAGTCGGGCGAGCGGCAGCGCGTAGTGCACGCCCACCAGGGCCGGGACGAAGGTGAGGGCGGCCGCGGGGACGGCCCGCTCGAGCACCGGCATCTCGATGAGCATCGCCCGCACCCGCTCGGGGTGCAGCACGCCCAGGTGGAGCGTGACGTTCGCACCGAGCGACACGCCACCCACCACCGCATCGTCCAGGTCCAGGTGATCGAGCAGGCCGACCACCTGCGAGGCGTAGGTGTCCATGCGGTACTCGGCGGCATGCGCCGGCTTGTCGCTCCGGCCGTGGCCGAGCAGGTCGAGCAGGAGCACCCGGTGGCCCCGCGCCGCGAGCCCCCGGGCGATGCCCCGGTTGAGGTGCGCGTCCAGCAGCAGGCCGTGCAGCAGGACGATCGGTTGCTCGCCGGCGCCCCACTCCTCGTAGGACAGCCGCCGCCCGTCGAGCTCGAACGCTCTGATCGTCGGCTCGCTCTGGTCGGACATCAGGTCAGCCGTCCCGGATCCATGCCGTCACGGGTTCTCCTCGCGATGCGGTCTCCCTCGTGGAGGCTACGGGTACACCTCCCGAGTCGGAAGGGCCGGAGGTCACCGTCTGACCAGGTGCGACGGGCCCTCTGCCAGGACCTTCGACCCTGTACGCACGGACGTGGATGCCCGAGGGTCGGAGTGCGCACACAGCCACGAGGAGGAGGCGATGGCGACGCGAGGGCTGCTGAGCAACAGCGACAGCCTGCTGTGGCGCATCGGGTCCGATCCCCTTCTGCGTTCACCGATCCTGGTGGTGGCGCTGCTCGACCGGCGACCGTCCGAGACGCGGTTCCGGGCGACCCTCGAGCGGGCGTACGAGGCCCTGCCCCAGCTGCGCACGCGCATCGTGGATCCCCCGCTCGGCGTCGGCCGCCCGGCGTGGGAGGACGACGAGCAGTTCGCACTCGACCACCACGTGCGGAGCCAGCACCTCACCACCGGTGGGTTGCGGGCGGTCCTCGACCTCGCCGAGCGCGATGCCGTCACGGCGTTCGACCCGGCGCGCCCGCTCTGGACGCTCGACCTCGTCGACGGACCGGACGCGACCAACGCGCTGATCCTTCGTCTCCACCACGCGATCATCGATGGCATCGCCGGCATCCAGATGGCCGAGCGCATCTTCGACCGGTCCCGCACCGCGCGCGGCGCCGCGAGGAGCGTCGAGGCCGGCCGCGCGGCCGCGACGTCCGACGGCCAGCACGGCGTCCAGGCGGCGGCCGCGACGTTCGGGCGTGCGGTCGCCGGTGCAGCGGGACGGGCCGCCGCTGCGACGATCCGCGATCCCGTGTCGGCGGTCACCGGCCCGCTCGCCTTCGCCCGGTCGACCGCCCGGATGCTCGCGCCTCCACCACGCGTCGGATCGAACCTGCTCACCGGGCGGGGACTCGACCGGCGCCTCCACGCGTTCCGGATCCCGCTGGCAGGGCTCCGGGCAACCGCGTATCGCGCCGGCGGAACCGTCAACGACGTCCTCCTCGCAGGGGTCGCCGGCGCCATCGACACCTACCACCGGGAGGTCGGCGTCCCGATCGCCGCCGCACGGGTCACGATGCCGATCAACATCCGCCGCCCCGGCGACCCGGAGGGCGGCAACCGGTTCACCCCCGCCCGCTTCGCGCTGCCGGTCGACGACCCCGACCCGGTCGCGCGCATCGGCATAGCCCACGCGATCGTCCGCTCGTGGCGCGACGAGCCGGCGGTCGGCGGCACGCCCGTGCTGGCGGCCGGCCTCAACCTGCTCCCGAGGCCGGTGGTGACGCGGGTGTTCGGGGGCCTGCTGCGCTCCCAGGACGTCAACGTCTCGAACGTGCCCGGCCTGGTCCGCCCCGCGTACATCGGCGGAGCCCGGCTCGAGCGGCTCTGGGCCTTCGCGCCGCCGACCGGCGCCGCGCTCAGCGTGACGCTGGTGTCGCACGGCGAGGACTGCGATGTGGGGGTGATGTGCGACACGGCGGCCGTCGACCGGCCCGACCGGATGGCGGAGCTCGTGGAGTCCGGCCTGGCCGAGATGGTCGAGGTGGGGGCGCACCCGTGACCCGCGCCGAGCCCGGCTGGAACGACGGCGCCGTGGAGACCGGCGACCGGATGACGACGCTCGACGCGAGCTTCCTGTGGTTCGAGCGCCCGGGGATCCCCGTCCACCTCGGTGCGGTGGCGATCTTCGAGGGGGCGCCCCTGAAGGACGCCGCCGGCCGGCTCCGCATCGACGACCTGCGGGCCCGGATCGACGCCGGGCTGGCCGCCCTTCCCCGGCTGCGGCGGCGGCTGGTGTCGGTCCCGTTCGGCCTCGACCGGCCCCGGTGGGTCGACGACACCGAGTTCGACATCGCCCGCCACGTCGAGGCGGTCGAGATCCCGCCCCCGGGTGACGACAGCGCGCTGCGCCACCTGGCAGAGCGCCTCCACGGCGAACCCCTCCCCCGCGACCGGCCCCTGTGGCACCTGACCTTCGTCACCGGGATGACCGACGGGCGGATCGGCCTGATCGAGCGGGTCCACCACTCGCTGGTCGACGGGGTGAGCGGCGTCGACGCCGTCGCCATCCTGCTCGACGTCGAACCGGACGCACCGACACCGCCGGGCGACCGGTGGCAGCCCGCCCCGACCCCGCCCCCCGCGGCGCTCGCGGCCGACGCCCTCTTCGACCGGGGCATCGACGCCGTCCGGGCGCTGCGCCGGACCGCGTCCGCCGCCATCCGGCCAGCCGAGACGGTCCACAGTGCCTCCGTCGTCGCGTCCGGTCTGGCCTCGGTGGTGCGCGACGGCCTCGTGGCCCCGCCGTCGTCTCTCAACACGTCGATCGGTGCCGGCCGCCGCTTCGCGTGGGTGCACGCCCGGTTCCGCGACGCCGCGGACGTGGGGCACGGCGTTGGCGGCACCGTGAACGACGTCGTGCTCTCGGCCGTGGCCGGTGGTCTTCGCTACCTGCTCCTCGGTCGGGGGGAGCTCGTGCCCCACGACCTGACGCTGAAGGTGCTCGTACCCGTGTCGGTTCGCCGGGACGAGGAGCGGGGCACGCTCGGGAACCGCGTCGGATCGGTGTTCGCAGCGCTACCGGTGGGAATCGGCGACCCCGCGCGCCGGCTGGCCCAGGTGACGGCCACGACCCGCTCGCTCAAGGCGGGCAACGAGGCCGCCAGCACGGAGATGCTTCTCCGCGCGGCCGACGCCGTGCCACCCGGCATCGGCCGCGTGATCGTGCACGCGATCGACCGCCAGCCCTTCATCAACCTGATCGTCACCAACGTGCCCGGCCCCCAGTTCCCCCTCTACGCCCTCGGTGCCCGCCTGCTCGACGCGTACCCGATCGTCCCCCTCGGTGCGAACCTGTCGGTCGGGGTGGCGATCCTGTCGTACGACGGCGCGCTCAACATCGGCTTCACGGCGGACGCCACCCAGTGCCGGGACGTCGACACGTTCGCCGAGGGCACGGCACGGTCGCTCCGCCAGCTCGGCGTCGACAGCCGGGTCGTGGCGACGGATGCGGCCGAAGGCTGACCTCGACCGCGGCCTCGGATCACCGGGACCTCGTCGGCCGGTCGGCCGGACGCGGGGCCGGAACCGCCAGCACCGGAACCGGCGACCGACGCACGGTGGCCGCCGTCACACTGCCGAGCAGGGCCCGGCTCCAGCCCGACCGCCCGTGGGTGGCCATGACCAGCAGGGCGACGGGTTCGGACATGGCCAGCCCGGTGAGGGCCGAGACCGGCTCCCCGCGCTCGATCACCTCGACCCCGTCGACGTCACCGAACTGCTCGGCGAGCGCTCGCACGCGCACCGGTGCGCCGGGCTCCACCACCTGGGCCAGCCAGAACGGCAGCGCCAGGTGGTCGGCCCACCGCCGCCCCACGACGCAGGCCCGGTCGGCGAAAGGGGAACCGTCGTGGCAGGCCACGACGCGGCCCTCGAGCCGGGTACCGCTCCTGACGTGTGGGCCGACGAGCAGCACGGGATCCGGCGCGCGGCGCAGCACGTCGTCGGTCACCGCGTGCACGAACGCGTGGGCCCGCTCGACACCGTGGGACGGCATGCACACCAGCCCGCCCGGCCGCGCGGCGTCGACCACCGCCGCCGAGATCGAGCCGTAGTCCACGACCCGCAGCTCCACACGGTCGACCCCGGCGCCACGGGCGGCAAGCTCGCGCAGGTGGTCCTCGAGCTCGTCGCCGTGGCCACCCCCGGGCGCGACGCTGACCACCCGGACCGGCACCGGCGAGCGGCGGCACAGGGCGGCGACCACGCCCAGCACCGCGCCCGGCTCCTCGCCTGCGGCGAGGGGCACGACGATGTGCTCGAACGGGGTCGCGTCCCGCGGGAGCGGTGCCGATCCGTGGGGCGCACCGCCCGCGGCCGATCCCGTGACCGGATGAACCATCGACCGATCACCTCCCGGACTCGTCGCGCGCTCGGCGCTGCACCCACCGTGGCGGCTCCGCCCCACCGCTCACCAGGGTCGAAGGTCACGACCGGTCCGACCTCTCGGCCACGCAGGCCGGGGCCGACAGCCGTCATGACGTTCGCCCCTTCCCCTCGCGGACCCGGTGGTCGATGATCGAGCCATGGCCACCACGCCACGCCCCGCCGACCACCTCACCCATCCACAGCCGCTGACCGCACGGCCGGTGCACGCCCGCCGCGTGGTCGTCCCCGTCGACGGCTCGCCCTTCGCCGAGCGGGCCCTGCCGGTCGCCGCCTGGGTGGCACGCGCGCTCGGCGGCGGGACGTACCTGGTGCAGGTCGTCCCGTCCGACGACGAGGCCGAGCCGGTCATCCGGTACCTCGACAGCGCGGCGCGACGCCACGGCGTCACGAGCTGGGACGTGCTGCGCGGCGACGACGTGAGCGAGGCCATCGCGGGCATCCTGACCGACGACGAGCCGGGCCTGCCCTGCCTCGCCACGCACGGCCGCGACCGCAGCGCCGCGGTGCTGGGCTCGGTCGCCGAGGCCGTGGTCGAGCGGGTCGCCGTGCCCGTCGTGCTGGCCGGGCCCCGGTCGCGTCCCGCACGCGCGGACGACGCACCGATCATCGCCGGGGTCGCCGGGAGCGACGACGACGGCCAAGTGGTCGAGGCGGCGCTCGGGTGGGCGGCGACGATGGGCAGGCGCCTGGTGGTGGCCACGGTCGCCGAGCCGGTGCCGGCACCGTACCGTGAGGATCGACCGGTGCGCCGCGGACACGGTCCGCCCGACCCCGAGGCGTACGTGGAGGACCTCGTCGAGCGGGCCGCCGGCTCCGACGTCCAGGTCGTGGGTCGGGTGGCGTACGACCCGGTGAGCGTGCGGGACGGCCTCGTCGACCTGGCCGGCGACACGACCGCCCTCGTGGTGCTCGGGACCCACCACCGTTCGCGGCCGGCCCGCACGCTGCGGGGAAGCCACGCGGCGCGCATCGTGCACGATCTCCGCGTGCCCGCCGTGCTCGTACCGCTGGACGCCCGGGGGTGACGGGCCGGGCGCCGTGGACCATGTGATCGCCCCGCTCGATCCCGACCACGTCGCCGCCGCCGGCCACCTGTCGACCGAGCTGGCGGCGTCGTTGTCGATGGATCCCGGCTGCGCCAGCTCCGGCCTCCACATCACCCTGGTGTCGTACCAGGGTCTCGCACCTGGGGTGGCCGGCCGGGCCGTGGCGCACGTCGCAGGCACGGTGGCGCCGTTGACCGTGCGGGCCCACGGCTACGGCGTGTTCACCGGCGACGGCGACTCCGACCTCTCGCTGCACGTCATCGTGGTGCGCAACTCGGCCCTCGACCGGCTCCACGCCCGGGTGCACGCCGCCCTCTCGGACGCTGGCGCCACCATGGACGGGCTCACCCGCCCCGAGGTCTGGACCCCGCACATCACGCTGCTCGACCGGCACCTCGACCCGGTGCTGCTGGGCCGGGCCGTCGAGCTGCTGGCGCGGCGTCCCCACCGCAGCTGGTCGGTGCCGATCACGTCCCTCGCCATCAGCACCGGCCGGCCGGCGCACGCGCTGGCGACCCCGGTGCTGCTCACCGGAGGCGACGACGACGGCAGGCGTTGAGTCAGCTGCCGCGGCGGCTCGCGGGGGCGAGCCATTCGGGCGGCCCCGCTGACACGCCTCCGCCCCGGCGTCGCGCTGGCGGACCCGTCAGCTCACGCCTGCCGACCGAGGAAGGCGAGGACCTCGGTCTGGCGGTCCGCACCGGGCGGGGGCTCGAGCGGCGGCCCGAAGGCCCCGGGGCTGCGCATCGCATCGCCGAACGACTGGGCCTGCGCCATGATGCGTTCGAGCTCGTCGGGGTCGATGTGGTCGTCGAGCCCGGTGGCCCGGGCGATGTCCCAGCGGTGGATCACGAGGTCGGTGCAGAGGAAGCCGTCGACGCCCTGCTCGAACGTCATGCGCCCGAAGGCGCCCTCGTAGCTGGCGGACGCACGCGCGGGATCCTCGAGGTCGGACTGGACCGCGGCCCGCGCCGCGGCCCATGCCCCGGAGGGGTCCTCGTCGACCGGCGGGATGTCGCCGAGCTCGCGGCCCACCAGGCCGAGGAACAGACCCTGGGACTCCACGACGTGGCGGACCACGTCGAGTGCCGTCCAGCCCTCGCACGGCGACGGGGCCGCCCACCGGTCGGACGGCACCGCGTCCACGGTGCGCTGGAAGTCCCCGGCCAGTCGGCGGTAGCGGTCGGCGGTCGCGCTCACACCTCCACCCTCGCACACCGTGCGCCCCGGTCCCGGCGCGCGAGCAGCGGTTGGGGCGGCGCTCTGCGCGCCCGGTACCCTCGTTCGGTCCGTGCCCGCCCCCACACGCGCGCCAGACCCGGAGACCCCCCGTGATCGACGAGAAGCTCGAACCCGTCTTCACCGAGGTGGTGCGGCGGAATCCGGGCGAGCCCGAGTTCCACCAGTCGGTCCGCGAGGTCCTGCAATCTCTCGGGCTGGTGATCGCCAAGCACCCGGAGTTCGGCCGGCACAAGATCATCCAGCGGATCTGCGAGCCCGAGCGCCAGATCATCTTCCGGGTGCCCTGGCAGGACGATCGGGGCGAGGTCCACATCAACCGGGGCTTTCGCGTCGAGTTCAACAGCGCCCTCGGGCCGTACAAGGGTGGACTGCGGTTCCACCCCACCGTCTACCTCGGCATCGTCAAGTTCCTCGGCTTCGAGCAGGTGTTCAAGAACGCCCTCACCGGCCTGCCGATCGGCGGGGCCAAGGGCGGGTCGGACTTCGACCCGAAGGACCGCTCCGACGACGAGGTCATGCGCTTCTGCCAGAGCTTCATGACCGAGCTGCACCGCCATCTTGGCGAGTACACCGACGTGCCGGCCGGCGACACCGGGGTGGGCACCCGGGAGATCGGCTGGATGTTCGGCCAGTACAAGCGCCTGACCAACCGCTACGAGTCGGGGGTGCTCACCGGCAAGGGCATCGACTGGGGTGGCTCGCTCGTCCGCCGGGAGGCCACGGGCTACGGCACGGTGTTCTTCCTCCGGGAGATGCTGAGAGCGCGCGGCGACAGGCTCGACGGGAAGACGTGCGTGGTCTCCGGATCGGGGAACGTCGCCATCTACGCCATGGAGAAGCTCACGCAGCTCGGTGCCCGGGTCGTGGCCTGCTCCGACTCCGACGGAGTCGTCCACGACGCCAAGGGCATCGACATCGAGCTGGTCAAGGAGATCAAGGAGCAGGACCGGGCGCGGCTCGGCCGGTACGTCCGCAGCCGGCCCGACGCCTCGTACCACGCCGGGGGCGCGATCTGGGACATCCCGTGCGAGGTGGCGATGCCGTGCGCCACGCAGAACGAGCTGACGGGGCGCGACGCGGCGACGCTGGTGCGCAACGGGTGCATCGCCGTGGCCGAGGGTGCCAACATGCCGACGGCGCCCGACGGTGTGCGCGTGTTCCGGGACGCCGGCGTGGCGTTCGGGCCGGGCAAGGCGGCCAACGCCGGCGGGGTCGCGACCTCGGCGCTCGAGATGCAGCAGAACGCCAGCCGCGACTCGTGGACGTTCGGCTACACCCAGCGACGGCTCGACGAGATCATGACCGGCATCCACGATCTCTGCTTCGCCACGGCCGACGAGTTCGGTAGCCCGGGCGACTACGTGACCGGAGCCAACATCGCGGGGTTCCGCCG
>JBKHJZ010000301.1:0-2790 GCA_046537875.1 Acidimicrobiia bacterium
AAGCCACTGAGCATCTCGACGGAATCGTTCGGACGCCGGGTCGCGAAGCTCCGCGCCGATCTCGGCTGGACGCAGGCCCAGCTCGCGACCCGCATCGCCGTCTCGCGCGTCGCCCTCTCACACCTGGAGGCCGACGTCTCCGTGCCCAGCGAGCGCACGGTCACCCTGCTCGCGGGCGTGTTCGGCTGCGAGCCCTACGAGCTGGTCGCCGGCACCGCGTACCCGCCCGCCAAGGCCGAGCGGCTCCCGGTGGTGACGGCGCGCCACACCGAGGTCGAGCACCAGCTCGAGATCCTGGCGGCGCTGCTCGGGCTGGTCGAGCGGGCCCCGGCGGCTGCACGCGACCGCCTCGCCGAGGACGTCCGCAGCGAGTGGCGCTCCCGCCTCGTCCACCTCCTCGAACATGCCGAGGACCCGGAGGAGCGGCACCGCGTGCGGGCGGCGCTGCGAGGTCTGGCGACCGAGGCCGTCAGGCGGCCGGCGCGACCGGACCGCTGACAGCCCGCCGTGGTCGCCCCGCCTGCGGGCCGCGGGTAGCGAGCAGTGGGTCCCGGACGCCGGGGCCCTCCCGGGGAGTCAGGCGTCGTCCGGCGACGCGCACGACGGCATCCGGTTCGCCTTGGCGAACTCGTCGATCCACCCGGTGATGTGGCGGCCCTCGCCCTGCTTCTCCGACACGAGCAGTCGTGCTTCGGGGTCGGTCTGCAGCGCGCGGGCATAGGCCCGACGGTCACCGAGGTGGGTGCGCCAGTCGGCCAGCCACTCCCGGGTGCGCTCCCGCTCGTCGCCGGCGGGCGCCAGGCCGGCGAGCCCGTCGAGGTCGTCGACCATCTCGGTGTAGATGCCGTTGGCCCGCCGGAGCACCCGGCTCCGCTCGACGGCGGAGTCGGCCTCGCTGGCCACGGGAAGCGCCTCCACCTCGTCCTGCGCCGCGGCGCAGCGCTCCTCGGCGGCGCGGGCGAACGCCGGGTCGGACAGCCGGTCGATCGGCGGCTGCCGGCCGGGTCCCACCGCCAGGTACACGACGTACGCCCACATGGCGACCAGGACGACAACGACCAGGACGACCGCGATCCGGCCAACGCCCCACCGGCGGCCGCGCCCCTCCCGCCCGGGGTGGCTCTCGCGGCCGCGGGGACCGGGCGCGCGCGTGCCCGTGGGGCCGGGGTGTGCGCCGGGAGCGTCGACCGTCACGCCCCCAGGGTCCCCGGCCGGCGCAGTGCCCGTCCAGTTCGGGCGCGGCGACGTCGCGGTGCGGCTCGGGGCTCCAACGGGTGGTCCACAACGGGTTGGACCGCACACGCTGCGGACGGGAACGATGGCGGCGTGGCACAGCCGTCCCCGACGTCCCCCGCCGATGTCCTCGCCGACCTCGAAGCCCGCGGTCTCGTGCACGACTCGACCGACCGGTCGGCGCTCGCGCACCGGCTGGCCGAGGGGCCGATCACCCTCTACTACGGCTGCGATCCCACCGCCGACAGCCTGCACGTCGGCAACCTGATCGGCCTGCTGGTGCTCCGGCGCTTCCAGGACGTCGGTCACCGGCCGGTGGCCCTCGCAGGCGGCGCGACCGGCATGGTCGGCGACCCGAGCGGGCGCTCGGAGGAGCGCAACCTCCTCGACCCGGCGACGCTCGACACCAACGTCCGCGCGATCAAGCGGCAGATGGCACGCATCATCGACTTCGAGGACGGAGCCGCCTCGCTGGTCGACAACCGGGACTGGACGGCCGACATCCGGCTGCTCGACTTCCTCCGCGACATCGGCAAGCACGTGACCGTCAACCAGATGCTGGGCCGCGAGTCGGTGCGGGCCCGCATCGCCAGCGAGCACGGGATCAGCTACACGGAGTTCAGCTACATGCTGCTGCAGGCCCACGACTACCTGTGGCTCAACGAGCACATGGGGGTCGAGCTGCAGGTGGGCGGCTCCGACCAGTGGGGCAACATCGTGACCGGGGTCGACCTGGTGCGCCGGGTCCGGGGACGGGTCGTCCACGGGCTGTCCTGGCCGCTGCTCACCGCACCCGACGGATCGAAGCTCGGGAAGACGGCGGGAGCCCGCATCTGGCTCGACCCGGCGCGCACGAGCCCGTACCGCTTCTACCAGCACTGGATGCAGACCGATGACCGCCAGGTGCGCGAGTTCCTGGCGAAGTTCACGCTGCTGCCCCTGCACGAGGTGAACGAGATCGCCGCGGCGCACGCCGCTGCGCCGGAGCGCCGGGAGGGCCAGCGCACGCTGGCGCGCGAGGCGACCCGGCTGGTCCACGGTCCGCGCGCGACGATCGCGGCCGAGCAGGCGTCACAGGTGCTGTTCGGTGGGCGCCTCGACGACGTCGGCCCGGACGCGCTCGAGGCCGTGGCCGCGGAGGTGCCGACCGCCCCGTTGCCGGCCGACCTGTCGGCCGACGGCGGGGCCGACCTCGTGGGCCTGCTGGTCGAGACCGGGCTCGCCAGCTCGCGGGGCGACGCCCGGCGCGCGCTCGAGCAGGGGGCGGTGTCGATCAACGGCGTGCGGGCAGCGCCGGGAGCATCGGTGGGCCGGGAGCACCTGCGGCACGGGCGGTTCGTGGTGCTGCGGAAGGGCAAGCGCAGCTACGCTGTGCTGGTCGCACCGGGGGAGTGAATCCCGCCCCGGCGCTCTCCGGCCGGAGGTTGACGTTCGCACCGGCCGGCGGTAGATTGGTACGTCGCCCCAGACGGCAGGCGCATGACCGCCGCCGGGGGGCCGCAGAGCACGGATGCCTCGTGGTGTCGGGGTGTGTGCTTGTGGGTTGTTCTTTGAGAA
>JBKHJZ010000095.1:0-12255 GCA_046537875.1 Acidimicrobiia bacterium
GTGGACGCCCGTTCACCGGAGCCTATGCCCGGGACGCGTGGCCTGCCTCGTCACCATCGGGCCCTCTCACCGGGACCCGCCCGCCGCACCGGTCGCAGGCGGCGCTCGGCACGACCCAGGATTTGCCAAACTACCCGGCGTCCCACGGATCTGAGCTGGAGGAGATTCGATGGTGGAGCTCGAGGGAGGTGGCGGGGGCGGCTGGTGGTACCCGCCCAACATGCGGCACATCTCGTTCCCGACCGGGGCGGCCACCGAGGCCAAGGCGGCGTGCGACGACATCGCGCGGATGCTCGACCGACACCTTCAGGCCCGCCCCACCATGGCCACCAGCGTGCGGGACGGTTGGGAGGGCGCCTACCGCGAGGAGTTCGACGAGGCGTGGCGGATCCAGGAGATCCGGCTTGTCAGGCTGAAGGAGGATCTGCAGACCCTCGCGAGCCGGATCGAGACCGCCATGGAGAACGTGACGGCCGAGAACGATCGCCGTGCCGGGCTGCGCGAGCAGTACCGCGAGGAGCACTGGCCTGCGGTGGGGGCGAGCTGACATGCCGACCTCGTCCGCCAAGCCCGCCCGCCTCCTCCGCTACCGCAACCAGGGCCTCGAGCAGGTCGAGGAGTGGGAACCCGCGGTCGGCCACCTCGAGACCGCCCTCTCCGGCCTGCGCGACAGGCTCGCCGGGCTGGACCTGCCCGACGACTGCACGGTCCGGGGCATCACCCTGTACCACGAGAAGTGGTTCGACAGCCTGACCCGGGCGCAGCGCCACCTCGACGAATGGGTCGGCGACGTGGCGAACGGGTTCCTCCGGGCCGAGGGCATCGACCCGTCGCGCTACGACATCGACGACAACCTCAACCGGTCGATGACCGTCGACGACGCGGAGATCGTCGTCGGCTTCGCGGACATGTTCGCGTCCGAGGCGCAGGCCCGCGAGGACGCCCGCGCCCTGGCGGCGATCCTGGGCGAGACCGGGCTCGTCCATCCCTACGACCTGGCCAACAACCCGGAGCTGCTCGACGAGCTGGTCGCGCAGTACCCCGAGCTGCGCGACATCCTCGCCCGCACCGTCCGCTTCGCCGACGACGAGGCCTACGCAGCCGAGCTCGTCAACACCCTCGGGCCGCGGGACGTGCGCACGATGGTGGACCTGACGAACACGTTCGGCCTTGCCCACGATCGCGGGCTCATCGAAGACGACGCCTATGCCAGCTACGTCGTGCCGCTCGCCACCATCCTCGGCACCGCCGACCGAGGCGGGCGCATGGACGACTCGGTGCGCGACGCCATCTTCGACATGGATCCGTCCGATGAACCGCCGATCGAGGGCGCGAGTTCCGACCACTACGCGGGCGAGCTGGCCGACATGCGGTACCGGACGCTCGCGCTGCTCGTCACCGCCGGTGACTTCTCGCCCCAGACCACGGCCGACATGGCCTGCGAGATCATCCACAACGGACCGGGTCACCCGCAGTTCCACGACTACTCGGGCTTCACCGACCCGGTGTTCCTCGACCAGCACCGGGAGCTCGCCAGCAACGAGTACGCCGCCATCGCAGCGCTCGCCGACGACGACCACGCAGCAAACATCTTCTTCCAGATGGACCGCGACGGCTACCCGGGCGAGCTCGAGAACCTGTACCTGATGAACACGGACTTCGGCACCATCGGCGCCGAGGTCGCCGCCGAGCGACTGGGGCTCCCGGTGGACGAGGTGGCCGGGTGGATCAACGAGGAGATGGCCGACGCGCTGCGGGGCGGCATCCTCGAGCACCCGCTCGCCACCGGCACCACGTACGACCCCGAGACCCTCGACCTGGTCACCAGGACCATCGAGGCGGCCGCGTGGGAACACATGGAGACCTCGGCGCCGGTGCGCGAGGCGCTGGCCGTGATCAGCGCGCCGTACACGACCGACATCGCGATCATCGCGGCCGGTGAGGATTCCCTGCCCGAGAGCCGGCTCCCGGACCTCGACCAGGGCGAGATCGTGCGCTTCATGGAGGAGGTGTCGAGGAGCGAGGAGGGCCGAGTGGCGCTCGCGCAGAACGCGGCCGCACTCGTGCACGCGTCGATCGGCGACGCCGCGCGCGACATCGTCAATCCCGAGGCGATCATCGCTGACAACGCGCTCGGCAACGAGAACCGCCTTGCCATCCACTACATCAGCGACATGGGCGAGGCCTGGCGCAACGTCCAGGTCGAGGAGATCGAGCAGCGGGAAGCGATCGTGGCCGGCTGGCGATCGGTCACCGACCCGGTCGTCGACCTGGTCTCCGGCAACATCATCGAATCGGTCCCGGTGGTCAGGACCGCTGCCGACCTGCCGTTGGTCAGCAACGTCGTGGACGGCATCACCGGTTCGATCCACGACGGGATCAACCACGCGGTCTACGACAACCTCATCCCCGAACCCGAGGTGCAGGCGATGGAGGACTGGGGGGACGCCATCGGTTCCGAGGTCAGAACCGCCATCGCCACCGGCCTCTGGGACGCACCCGAGACGCGACAGCGCTACCTCGAGCTGTCGGCGGAGCATGAGGGCTCCACCGAGGCGTGGGCGGCCGCCAACGCGGACGGCACGGTCACCTTCGAGGAGTTCCGGAACCTCCCCCTGGTGCTGGACGCGATCAACAAGCACGGACAGGAGATCGTGACCGGCTTCGAAGCGAAGCTGGCCTTCAAGGACTTTGGTCCAGGCGGTGAGGATCCGGCATGACGGCGCGAGGGCGTGGGACCGCGCTCGCCATCGTCGCCTCGTCGCTGGTGCTCGCAGCATGCGGCGACGACGACGACGGCAGCGCCCAGGGCGCGAGCTTCGTCGAGCTCGACCGTGCGCTCGGCGACGAGGTGCGGACGACGCTGGTCACGATGCTCTACGAGAACACGGGCAGCCGGAACCTCTACCTCGAGCTGACCGAGGAGGACCACCCGGACGTCTGGCAGGAGGTGACCGCCGACGGCGACGTCACCCTCCCGGAGTTCCGGTCGCTGCCCCACGTGCAGGACGCGGTGAACCACCACGGCGCCGAGGTCATCACGACCTTCCGGGACCATCTGGCGGCTGCCCCGGAGGGATGAGCCCGCCTCGCGCAGAGGCGTGAGCCATCGGCCCACGCCCCCGGCGAGCGATGCAGTGGCGCAGGCGTCTACTGGTTGCCGCCGGCGCCCTGGATGTTGGTGTTCACGGTCATGATGTTGTCGCTGATCTCGTCCAGCTTGGCGATGGCGTTGTCCAGCGCCGTCTTCACGCTCGGCCACTCCTGGTAGAACCGTGCGGCGTGCTGGCCGTCCCAGTCGTCCGGCGTGAGGCTGTCGCCCTTGGACGTGAACTGCTGGATCTGCTCGGCGAGCCCACCCCGCAGGATGTTCTGCATCGCCTGGATCGTGTTGATGGCGAACTCCGTGGACTTGACAGTGCCCGTCGTCATCCCAACTCCTCGTGTCTCCGGTGGATGCTCGGCCCCAGCCGGTCCGGAAGCCCGGTGGCGATCTGCCCGCGGCCCGAGACCCTAACGGTGTCTGCCGGTGGGTTTGCGTCGTTCGGCAGCGCAGTGCGGTCAACGGGGCAGCGCGATCTGGGCCAGCTCGCTCTCGCCGCCGTTCACCACGTAGCCGCGACCCGCAACCATCGCCACGCGCGCCCGGCGGGGAAGCTGCGTGCCGAGGATGTCGCCGTCGAGGTCGGTGTTGGGGCGGAGCAGGACACCGAGCTTCGAGCCCCGCAGCGGGCGGGTCCAGTGCGAGTACCCGGACCGGATGCCGTCGTTGCGGCCGGCGGCGACGAGCAGCAGGTCGGGCCGGTCCGATGTCGAGAGCCGGCCCAGCACGCCACCCGCGTCCTCGGTCAACTCGGCATCGTCCACCAGCACCAGCAGGAACCCGCCGGGTCGCTCGGCGGCCGGGTCCAGCCGGTTGCCGACCGCGGACGGGGGCAGCGTCTCGTCGACGAGCGGGTCGCCGGTGCCGAGCGGTGAGCGGGGACCGGCCACGGCGATCACGGTGACGTCGGGACGGGCGGCCCGGCAGGCCGCGGCGATCGTCAGCAGCGTGCTGCTGCGGCCCGACCGGGCCGGCCCGGTCACCAGCGCGTGCTCGCCGGGGTAGACGACCAGGTCGACCGGGGCCAGCGTTCGCTCGGCGATGCCGATGGGGATCCTCCAGGGACGGGCGCCGAACTGGGCGGCCACCCGCAGCTCCGGCCACCGCACCTCGGTGGCCAGGGTCTCGATGCGCGGTGCCGGGCGGGTGGGCGCGGGCGTGGCGGATCCGATCAGCTCGGCGGCGTCCACGATGCCGGCGGCGGGCCGGGCGATCTGGATCAGCTGGCCGCTCCCGGCGACCAACGCCCTGCCCGGCACCATGTCGGGCACGGTCGAGGCGCGGATGTCGAAGCTCATGTAGTCCGACCGGTCGGCCAGCCGCAGCGCGAACCGCGCGCGGACCAGCGAGGCGAGCGCTCCCGGCAGGGCCGTGGCCCTGTCCGCAGCCACGATCGTGTAGATCCCCAGTTCGGGGCCGTCCGCGAACACCCGGGTGAAGGCGTCGAAGGTCGCGCTGCCGGCCAGGTCGCCGTAGTCGGCGGCGAACGCGCTCCAGCCGTCGACGAGCGTGACGATCATCGGCTCGCGGCGCACGGCGGCGACGCCGAGCTCGCGGCGCCGGTCGAGCTCGGAACGCAGGTGGCGGATCAGCCGGTCCTGGCGCTCGCGCTCGCCGGCCGGGATCACCGCGCCCACGTGCGGGAGCCGGGCGAGCGCGCCCAGCTCGCCCGCCCCGAAGTCGAGCGCGTAGATGTGGGCGCCGTCGGGGGACGCCAGCCGGGCAAGCGCCAGCGCCACGCTCGCCAGCGTGGTGGTCGTCCCGCTGCCGCTGAGACCGTAGGCGACCAGGTTGCCCTCGGCCGGCGTCCACCCGACCGGGTACTGGGTCTGCGCGTCGGGGTCGTCGGCCATCGCCAGTGGCACGAAGGCGAGCCGTTGACCGTCCGCCCGGGCGATCGCGGCGTCGATCACCGCGTCGAGATCGATGTCGCCGGGCAGCGGATCGGGCCACGGCCGGCGCGGCGGCGGCCGGCCCGTCCGAGCGAACGCCGCGGTGATGGTGTCGACCAGCACCGACAGGTCCGTCTCGTCGGGGTCACCGTCCGGGTCGACCTCGACGGCCTCTGCCGGCGGCGCAAGCACGAGACGGGGGACGGGGCCGTAGACGAACGGTGCCACGTCGACCGGGGCGAGGGTTCCCGCGGTGCGCGACCCCGTGGACAGGGCGGACTGGATGGCAACGACCTCGCTGGGGCCCAGCCGTACGTGGGCCCGGCCGGGTGCGGTGCGGGGGATGGCCGCTGCGTCCGGAACGTCGATGACGTCGGTCGAGTCGGTCTTGTCCTGCATTCGCAGGGCGATGCGCAGGTTGGTGTTGGCCTTGATGCTGTCGCTGATCGCGCCCTGGGGCCGCTGGGTGGCGAGCAGGAGGTGCACGCCGAGGCTCCGGCCCCGCTGGGCGACGCCGACCAGTGCGTCGATGAAGTCGGGCAGCTCGGCCTTGAGCGTGGCGAACTCGTCGATGATCACGAGCAGCCGCGGCAGCGGCTGCGAGCCGCGGTTGTTGCGCAGGTAGTCGGGAAGGTCGATCGCGCCGCAGTCGCGCAGGACCCGCTCGCGGTGGCGCAGCTCGGCCTCGAGGCAGCGGAGCGCCCGCTCGGCCAGGTGCTCGTCGAGGTCGGTGACCAGCCCGACCGTGTGGGGCAGCCGGGAGCACTCGTCGAACGCGCTGCCGCCCTTGAAGTCGATGAGCACGAACGTGAGGTGGTCGGGGTCGACGCTCGCCGCCAGGCCGGCGACCAGCGAGCGGAGCAGCTCGGACTTGCCGGCGCCCGTCGTGCCGCCCACCAGGCCGTGGGGGCCGTCGGCCACGAAGTCGACGACGAACGCGCCGTTCTCGGAGACGCCGATGGGGCTGGCCGGGCGCGGGTCGACGCCGCCCGCCTTCCAGCGGGCGAGCACCGCCTCGGGGGTGCACTCCTCGAGCTCGAGCAGCGGCAGCAGCCGGATCGACGCCGGCAGACCGGCTCCGGTGATCTCCAGCTCCGGGTCCTCGAAGCGGGCCATCGCCCGGGCGCAGCCGCGAGCCACCTCGTCCGACATGCCGGTGGCCAGGAACTCGGGGATGCGGCGGCCTTGCTGGGGCAGGAACAGGTCGGCCTCGCCGTCGGAGCCCGCCTGGATGACCGTCGTGCACACCGCCGGCAGCCGGTCGGGTGTGGACGCGACCACGATGCCGGCGACCGGCCCGCCGTCGCCGCGCAGCAGGTTGCGGGTGGGCGCGCGGCGGCCCTCGGTGAGCGATTCGTCGTCGACGACGACCAGCAGTGTCGGCCCGGCGGTGCGCTCGCCGGACGCCGGCCCGTCGCGGGAGCCGGACGGCGCAGCCTTGAGCCGGGCCTCGGCCAGCCGGGTGGACTGGTCCGGGTCGTACGACAGCATGCGCTGCGTGCCCGTGGTGTCGCGGGTGTGGGGCAGCCACTTGGCCCAGTCCCAGGCGGGTGCCGCCTCGAGGCTGGACAGCACCATCACCGGCATGTCGGCCGGGCCGTGGAGGGCCGCCGCCTGGCACACCAGCGACCGGGCGACCGCGAGGGACGCGCCCCGGTCGCCGACGATGCCGACCACCCCGCCCGCCTGCAGCTCGACCGGCACCGTCGAATCCCGCAGGACCGACGCCTCCTCGAGAGCGGCGGCCAGGTCGTCGGGCGTGTCGGCGCGCCGGCCGCGGTCGGCGATCGGCGGCGGCCAGGGCACGTCGCCGATCCCGCCCCGCAGGCGCAGGAAGTCGGGGTGGGCAGGCCGGCGCTCCCACAGCGTGGTGCTGGGCAGCGTCACCCGTCGCACGACCTCGCCCGGGTCGGGGTACAGGGCCGCCCGCCGGCGACGCTCCTCGTCCGACCGGTCGATCAGCGCCTGCTGGAACTCGGCCAGCTCCCGCCGGTACCGCTGCCGCTCCCTGCGCTCGGTCTTGCGACCGCGGCGCCGGCTGTCGATGACGTTGCCGATGGCCATGACCGGCGACAGACCCACGAACAGCAGGAAGTAGGGACGTTGCGTGAAGGCGAACATCCCGCCGGCGAAGAGCAGCGGCGCCAGGATGCTGATCACGGAGAGCGGCGCCGAGCTCCTCCTGGCCTCCGGCGGGTCGGGTGCGGTCACCTCGCCCGGTGGCGGGGCGGGAGCCGGCCGGGGCGGCCGGTTGAACGGGATCGTCCCGGCCGCGGTGGTGTGGCACAGCGGGTCGAGCGCCGGCGGCCGATCACCGTCGACCTGCAGCCGGACCTCGACCTCGAGCGAGCCGACCTGGACGAGCGCTCCCTCGCCGACCGGGGTCGGCTCGACTGCCGGCCGACCGTCGACCCAGGTGCCGTTGTGGGAGCCGAGATCGCAGATCGTCGCCTGGCCGTTCGGCGCCAGCTCGAGCCGGGCGTGGTGCCGGGACACGGCACGGTCGGGGAGCACGATGTCGCTGCCGGGCGCGCGGCCGATCACCGCCGCGCCCGGCGCGAGGGGGAACCGGCGGCCCGCGTCCAGCCCGTTGACCACCACGAGCTCGTAGCGGACGAACGCCGCCGGAGCCGTGGGCGGGGTCCCCGGGGCCGCGGCGGGCCGATCCCAGGCACCGGTCTGCGGCGGCGCGAGGCGGACGACGACCCCCTCGTAGACACCGGCCTCGGCGAGCTCGAGGTCGGGCCCGACCACCCGGTCAGCGACGAGCAGGTTCCGACCCGGGTCGCTCCCCGCCGTCGGGTCGAGCGCCCGGATCAGATCGCCGACCGTGGCCGCCGGAGTCGTGACGCGCACATCGAGCTCGTGGCGACCGTCTCGGTCCTCGTAGACGATCTGCACGTCAATACATCGTAGAGCACGGATCTACAATGAAACATGACGGGCCAGGGCCGTTGACCTCGAGTCGACTCGAGGGCGTACGGTGCCGCACATGGACCTGGCCACCTCACCCTCCATCGGGTCGGCGTCCGAGCTGCGCCGCACGGGGCGGCTCGTCGGGAAGGTCGGCGACCTCCCCGTCGTGGTGTTCTGGGATGGCGACCGGCCGTGGGCGGTCGAGGACCGCTGCCCGCACATGGGCTTCCCCCTCCACCGCGGGACGGTCGACGACGGGCTGCTGACCTGCCACTGGCACCACGCCCGTTTCGACCTCTCGTCGGGCTGCACCTTCGACCTGTGGGCCGACGACGCCGTGTCCCTCGACGTCGCCGTCACCGGCGACGACGTCCGCGTCGCTCCCCGGCCCACGGCGCACGACGTCGACCGGCTCGAGCGCCGCCTCGTCGAGGGCCTGGAGGAGGGCCTGACGCTGGTGATCGCCAAGGCGGTCCACGGCCTGCTCGCCCGCGAGGTGCCACCTGCCCGCATCGTCGAGATCGGGCTGCGGTTCGCCGCCGCCAACCGGGCCGAGGGTTGGGGCGCGGGCATGACGGTGGCGCAGATCGCCCTGAACCTGCTCCCCCACCTGCCGCCGGCCGAGCACGGCCGCGCGCTCACCCAGGGCCTGGCGTTCCTCGGGCGCGATGTCCGCGGCCACCCGCCCCGCTTCCCGGTCGCGCCCCTGGACGGTCCCGCCCAGCCCGTCCAGCTCGCCCGCTGGTACCGGCGCTTCGTGGAGAACCGCGTCGGCACGGGCGCCGAACGGGTCGCGGCCACGGGCAGCCGCGTCGATGCCGGCGCCGCCGAGCGCTTCCTCTTCGCCGCCTGCACCGACCACGTGTACCTGGACGAGGGGCACGTCATCGACTTCCTCAACAAGGCCTGCGAGGCGGCCGCGAGCATCGGCGGCGACGCGGCCGCGCTCCTCCATCCCACGGTCGTGGCACCGATGGCCGGGGCCACCCGCCACGAGGAGGTGAGCGCCTGGCGCGAACCGGTCGACCTGATCCCGCTGGTCGACCAAACCTCTGGCCGGCTGGCGGCAGCGGCCGGTCGGGACGCCGGCGTCGCCGAGGACGAGGTGGGCGCGGTCGGCTGGGCGCTGCTCGCCGACGACCCGCACGAGGTCGTCGATGCCCTCGTCGGGGCCGCCGCCCGGGGGGCGACCGCGGAGCAGCTGGCGCGGGCCGTCGCCTTCGCCGCCGCGCTGCGGCTCGTCCGCTTCCACATCCAGAACGACGTGTCGGACTGGGACGCCGTCCACCACACGTTCACGACGGCCAGCGCGGTCCACCAGGCCGTGACCCGGCACCCGACACCCGAGCTGATGCGCGGCGTGGTCCACAGCGCCATGCGCGTCTACCTGGACCGGTTCCTCAACGTGCCCGCGGCCCGCCTGCCGGGCGACGAGCCCCGCGACCTGGCGGAGCTCGAGTCCTGCTGGGAGGGGCGCGGCGGGGTCGACGAGGCCGGGCGCATCGTGGCCGGCCACCTCACCGCCGGTGGGACCGGCGACGAGGTTCTCGCCGAGCTGTGCCGGGCCCTGTACCGAGAAGACGCCGGATTCCACTGGTACCAGTCGGTCGACGCCGCGGCCGCACAGCACCGCGCCTGGCCGGAGGGCTCGCCCGAAGCCGGGCTGGTGCTGATCGCGGCCGCCCGCTGGTTGGCCGCTCACACGCCCACGGTGCGCCAGACCGACCAGGTGGTGACCATCACGCGCCGGCTCCTGCGGGGCGAAACCCTCTACGAGGACGCCGCCGAGGCCGGCTGACCGCGCTCGACCCGGACGCGCCCCCGGATCGTCACCTTCTCGCGTCAGCCTCCCGACCGGCGGGAGAAGCCGAGCTGCTCCAGGGCGAGCGGAGAGAGACGCTCCGGGGTCCACGGCGGATCCCACACCACGTTCACGGTCACGCCGGCGCCGGGAACCGCGGCGCGCACCGCGGCCTCGGCCTCGGCGGGGAGCTGCTCGGAGACCGGACAGCCGGGGGTGGTGAGGGTCATGTCGATCTCGATGTCGTCGTCGACCCGCACGTCGTAGACCAGCCCGAGCGACACGACGTCGAGCCCGAGCTCGGGGTCCCAGACGTTGCCGAGCGCCGCGAAGACCTGCTCGCGGCGGGACTCGGCCTGCCAGTCGGTGGTGGGATGGGCGATCACCGGGACGACACCTCCTCGGTCGTGGGGCACGCGACGGCGTCCGTCTCCACGGTCGGCTGCGATCCGGCGGTCATCCCGTCCTCCCTGGCTGGTCGGTCATCCGGTTTCCCGACGCCCCGAGGTGGCCGGGCGCCACCGGTGGCGCCGTCCCGGCCTCGTGGCGCCGCCCGGCACGGCCGGGGCCGCTGGCGAGGTTCGCCGTGGCGAGCAGGCCGGTGAGCGAGACCGCCACGCCTCCGGCGGCGACGATCGCCGCCGAGCCGGCGACGATGCCGGCGAGGGCGACGGCGAAGCCGCCGGACGCGGTGCCGAGGGTGACGCGGGCGACGCCGTGGTGGAACAGGTCGCCGAACAGCAGCGGCCGCCCGGTCGGCCCCGTGGTCACGCCCCGCGCACGCAGGGCGGTGTAGGAGATGAACGGGACGATCTTGTGGGCGTGACCCACGACCGCGAGCGAGACCCAGGCGATGAGGGCGGCGACCTCCGCGGCCACCAGCCGGGACCGGTCGGCCGGCGCCACGTCGGCCAGTGCGGCGACGGCACCGAGCACGATCGCCACGACGAGGAAGGCCGCCGATGCGAACAGGAACCCGTGGAGCAGCTCGAGCGGCCGCCGCCGGTGGCGGACTGCGGCGACGAGGGAGGCGAGGTGGCACGCCAGCCCTCCGCCGGCTGCGACGCCTCCCGGCCACGCCAGCGCCGGAGCCCCGAACAGCAGCCCGGCCGCGAGCACGGGCGTGCCGGCGGCGAGCAGCCCGACGGCCCACGCGCCGGCCCGCGCCCGCGGCCGGTGAGCGAGCAGGAACATCGGCCAGAGCTTCTCGGCGACGGCGACGTAGGTGAGGCCGAGCCAGCCCAGCAGCCCGAGGTGGGCATGGGCGAGGACGCGGTGCGGCAGCAGCGGGAACCAGCCGGCCTGGCGGTCGAGGGCATAGACCACGCCGAAGGCGACGGTGACGACGAGGAACCCGACCGAGAGCCGGAGCCCGGCGAGGGGCACGCCCCCGTCGCGGGAGGCGAGCGGGCCCGACAGGTTCCACGCCGCGAGCGCCACGGTGAGCGACCCGACCACGCCGCCCGCCACCACCAGCGACTCGGGCCCGTGTGCGAACCCCGAGGGGAGCAGCCAGGCGGTGGCGATCATGCCGGCCAGGGTGGCCCGGGCCGCCCCGACCGATCGGAGTGGCCGCCGGCCGACCACCGGAGCGAACTGGTGGACCGCGCCGAGAACGGCGGTGGTCAGGAAGGCCAGCACGCCGACGTGGGCCGCGGCCACCACGCCCGAGTGTCCCGGCCATGCGACGAGGCGGTCGGCGGCGAACCAGCCGGCCAGCCCGAACGCCCACAGCCCGACGCCGGCGGCCGCGAGGAAGCCGAGCGGCACCGACGCCGGTGGCACTGCGGCCCTGCCGCCGGGCACCAGGGGTGCGGACGCTGCCGGTGGCACCCGGACCCGCTCCGTCGGTACCGAGGCCTGGATCGACGTTGGGACCGAGCTTCGGACCGCCACTGGACACCTCCGACCTGTTTTTCTAGGTTCTGCTAGAACAATAGCCGGGAGCCCCGGCGGCTTCCAGAGGCAGGAGGAGTGGCATGCAGACGCTGGATGTGCGGCCGATGCACCCGCGGGTGCGGCACGAGAACATCTTCGACCGGCTCGATCAGCTCCCCACCGGGGAGACGCTGCGACTCGTCAACGACCACGACCCCGCTCCCCTGCGCTACCAGCTCGACGCCACGCGCCCCGGCCAGTTCCGGTGGGACTACGTCGAGAGGGGCCCCGAGGAGTGGGCGGTCGACATCACCAGCCGCGCCCGGATCGTCGACGCACGCCCCACGCTCGCGGCCGGCGGCGAGCCGTTCGCCGAGATCATGGAGGCGGCGAGCCAGGTGGCGGACGGCGAGGTGCTCGTCGTCTACGCCCCGTTCGAACCCGTCCCGCTCGAGGGCGTCCTGGGTGAACAGGGCTTCGCCCACGTCGCCGACCAGCTCGACGGTGGTGACTGGCGCGTCACCTTCGTCCGCCAGTGACCGGGCGCTGACGCGATGCCCGCCGAGACCCACACGCGGACCGAACGCATCGACGCAGACACGGTGCTCGACCTCCTCGCCTGCGCCGTCGGGATCGACGACCGTCGCGGCGGCGTGCCGCTCGCC
>JBKHJZ010000096.1:0-12243 GCA_046537875.1 Acidimicrobiia bacterium
TGGTGGTGGCGAGCGACGGGGCCGGCGAGGGCGAGCCGTTCCCGGGGACGCTGGCTGGCGACAGCGCAGTGCTCGTCGATCCTTGCTGAGCGCCGGCCAGGCGTCGCCCCCGGTCGGAGCTCAGTCGGGCGCGGGGACGGCCAGGTCGGGTGGCGGTCGGTGCGAGCGCGCCTCGAGCACCAGCGACCCGTCCCCCGCGAAGGCGAGCGCGGCGTCGCCCGTCAGGAGCCGCCGCACGGGCTCGCCCGCCACGCGGGCCCGCCATCCCGAGAGGAGCCGTGAGCTGCGGTCGCCCCGCACGAGCGCCTCGATGTCGGCGCGGGTCGCCACCAGCGCGGCGTCGAGGTCGGCGTCCCGCGCCAGCTGGCTCACCCAGGCCGACGCCAGGGTCACCGCCGGCCGGACGCTGGTGTCGACCCCCTCGCGTGGCGGCTCGGCGATCGCCTCGGGGTCGAGCGCCATCCCGGCCTCCACCGCGGCGAGCAGCTCCTCGGCGGCCCCCGCCCGCAGGTGGCGGCTGTCGAGGCCCCGCACGCGTGCCAGGTCGCCCGTGCTGCGGGGCGGGCGCTCGGCGATGGCGACGAGTGCGAGATCGGGCAGCACGTGGCGAACCGGCCGGTCGACCCGCCGGGCGCGTTCCTCGCGCCACGCCGCCACCTGCTGCGCAACTCCACGCGCCCGCCCACGCAGGCGCCGTGCCTCCTTGATGCGCCACCACGACTGCTCGGCCGCCGGCCGCTCCCGCTGCCGGCGGAGGAGCTGGTCGCACTCGTCGAGCGCCCAGTCCAGCCGGCCGCGTGCCTCGAGCTCCGCGCGCAGCGACGACCAGAGGGCGTCGAGGTACATGACGTCGGTCGCGGCGTAGCGGGCCGCGCCCTCGGGCAGCGGTCGCTGCAGCCAGTCGGTCAGCCGGTCCGCCTTCGGGAGGTTGATGCCCAGCCGGCGGTTGATCAGCGCCCCCAGACCGGGGCTGCCCAGCCCCACGAAGCCGGCCGCCACCTGGGTGTCGACCAGCGAGCGCGGCAGGGTCCCGCACACCCGCTCGAGGATCTCGAGATCCTGGGTGGCGGCGTGCATGACGCATGTCGCCGGCCCGGCGAGCAGCGGCGCCAGCGCGGCCGGGTCGACCGCCAGCGTGTCGACCAGCACCACGTCCTCACCGACGGCGAGCTGCACCAGCGCCAAGTGGGCGAAGTAGGTCCGCTCGCGGTGGAACTCGGTGTCGAGCGCGTAGGTGGCGGCGTCGCTCACCGCCTCGACGAAGGCGTCGAAGCTCCGCTGGTCGTCGATCCAGCGGAAGCTCGGGCGAGTGCCTGAGGCGCCTACGGCTCCATCCCCACCGACACGGGGTGACCCGAGCTCATCCACGACTTGGTGCCGCCCGCCACGTTCACCGCGTCCCGTCCCTGCGAACGGTAGTACTCGGCGGCCACCAGGCTCCGGCTGCCGCTCGCGCAGATCACGTACACGGTCCCGGCTTCGGGCACCTCGTCGAGCCGGTCGGGCACGCTCGCGAGGGGGACGAGCACCGCCCCCGGCACGTGACCGGCCACGTACTCGTCGGGCTCGCGCACGTCGATGAGAGCCGCCGCCTGCCCGCGCAGGTGATCGAGCTCGGTGGCGTCGATCTCGGGGACCTCCATGGCGAGGCAGGCTAGCGGGACCGCCGCTGGCAGCCGCAGCCCCCGCTGGGGCCACGCGTCCCGCCGCGTGGCGGGAGCGTCGCCGTCGGGGACATCGTCCGCGAGGACATCACCCGGGAGATCGTCGCCCGGTGGGCCGCCAGCCCCGTTCCGGGGAGCGGGTCAGCCGGTGGGCGTCCGTCGCAGCCCCTTCGGCAGGTCGCCCGGCACGTCGGCGTCGGCGAGCGCGCCGGGTGGCAGGCCCTCCACCTCCACGACCGCCAGCGGCGCGCCCGCGACCGCGGCATGGATGGCCCGCCGGCCCCGCTCGAGCTGCTCGGCGAGGGGTCGCTCGGCCCGGGGTCGCCACGCCCCGTGGACCCATTGACGCCGGTGGCCGACGACCGGCACGGCCACGTCGGCCGACGGGTCGCGCCCGAGCCCCGCCACCGTGGCCTCGAGCGCCGCAGCCGACGGCGCCAGCAGATCGCACGCGACGACCACCACCGCCTCCGGGCGCTCGGCCACCCGGCGTGCCCAACGCAGGGCGGTGACGACGCCACCCAGCGGTCCCGCGCCGGGCCATCCGTCCGGCACGTGGTCCAGGCCCGCGGCGGCGAGCGCCGCACCGTCGCCGCCGATGGCAGCCACCCGCCCTGCGCCCGCCCGGGTGAGCGCCTCGGCCACACGCACGGCCAGTGGGCGGCCGTCGAGCACGATCAGCGCCTTGTCGCGGCCCATGCGGCTGCTGGCTCCCCCGCACAGCACGGCTCCGGCCCACGAGCCGCCGACCGGCGCGGCTCCCGCCCGTCCGGGATCGGCGCTAGGAGACCCCGCCATACCGGGCCTCCACGCCACGGGCCTCGCCGTGGGTCGCGACCGCGCCCGCCAGGTCGGCGAGCAGCTCCCCGGCGGCGGCCAGGTGCGACGGCGAGACGATCACGTGGAGGCCCCCCTGCTGGCGGTCGAGGTGCCAGCCCCGGTCGTCCATCACGTCGCCGACAGCCGACATGTCCACGGTGTCGGACGCGATCTCCATGATCCCCGGCACGGGGTCACCGGTGACGTGGAGGCCGTCGATCGCCTCGATCCCGTCGCGGAGGCGCCGCGCGGCGTCCACCACCTGCGAGGCGAGCCGCAGGTACCCGTCGAGCCCCAGGTGGCGGATCGTGGCCCAGGCGGCGGCGATCGGCGCCGCCGGCCGGGTGCCCGCGGTGGTCGCCGATCCGTAGAGCCCGCCGGGCCACCCGTCGAAGAGGAAGAACTGCCGCCGGAGCTGCTCCTGGTCGCGGTGGAGCAGCAGCGAAACGCCCTTGAAGGCCCAGCCGTACTTGTGGATGTCGGCGGACAGCGAGGTCACGCCGTCGACCCGCATGTCCCAGGGCGGGAGCTCGTGGCCCAGCCGCTCCAGGAACGGGAGCAGCCAGCCGCCGAGGCATGCGTCCACGTGGCAGAGCGCACCACGCTCGGCCGCGAGGGCGGCGAGCTCGGGGACCGGGTCGACGACCCCGTACGGGTAGCAGGGCGCCGACCCCACGACCAGCCCGGTCCGGTCGTCGACCGCGGCGGCGGTGGCGGCGACGTCGGCGCGCCCGTCGGCCCCCACCGGCACCCGGACCTCGGTGACGTCCAGGTAGTGGCAGGCCTTGGCGATGGCCGGGTGGCCGGTCGCGGGCACCACCACGGTCGGCTCGGCGATGCCCCGCTCCTGGCGGGCGTGGTCGCGAGCAACCTGGACCGCGAGGAACAGGCTCTCGGTGCCGCCGGAGGTCAGCTTGCCGACCCTCGGGTCGCCGTGGAGCAGATCGGCGCCCATCGCCACCACCTCCCGCTCCATGGCGAGCAGGCTGGGGAAGGCGAACGGATTGAGGTAGTTCTCGTGCAGGTACTCGAGCGCGACGGCCTCGTGGAGGCGTGCCAGCTCGTCGTCCGCTGCGTTGTAGACGAGGCTGAACGTCCGGCCGTGCCGCCAGTCGGCATCGTCGCCGCGGCCGCCCCGGAGCTCGGCGATCAGCTCGTCGGCCGGGCGGCCGCGCTCGGGGAAGCTCGGTCGGTCGTCCATGGGCCGCCGAGCGTACCCAGCCATCAGCCGCCGTAGCTCATGCGGGTGTCCTCCATGCGGAGCACCGGGGTGTCCTCGGCCTGCTGGAATCCGCTGTCGACCACCTCGCCCACGAAGAACGTGTGGTCGCCGCAGTCGACCGGGGTGCGGACCTCGCAGTCGAGCCACGCGACCGCCTGGTCGAGCACGGGGGCCCCGCTGCGCCCGTCGTGGTAGGCGAAGCCGTTGAGGGTGCGGGCGGCCTCGTCGTGCTCGACCGGCTTGGTGAACCGCCGGACGATCGCCCGGTCGTCGCGCGCGATCGTGCACAGGGAGTAGCCGCCACCCTCGGCGATCAGCTCGTGGGTGAACGCCGACTTCTCGACACTGATGCCGAGCAGCTTGGGATCGAAGCTCACCTGGGTCGCCCAGTTGAGGGTCATGAGGTTCCGGCGGTCACCCGCCCGGCTCCCCACCACGTAGAGGCCGTAGGGCAGCGACCAGAGCACGCGGCGGCGCAGCTTGTCGTACTCCTCCTGCGCCTCGGGCGTGTCGACGCCGGGCGGGAACGGCGGGATCGGGCCCGTGCCTCCGGGTGCAGCCATGGCGCGGACCCTACCGGCGCCTCGACACGCGCATGCGCGCACAGGCGTCCATGGAACGTCCCGCAGAGGTCGTCCCCGCGGATCACATGCGCTCGCCGGGCAGGTTGCTGGCCTGCTGGATCCAGGACACGAGCTGGTCTTCGTCCAGGTCGTCGTTCTCGTGGATGTCGAGGTATCGGACCTCTTCGTGCTTGGACGCCTTCGGCGGCACGGGATCGAGGGACGTGCCGCGGAAGAACTGCAGTTGCACGTACTTCGTGTAGCAACGGAATGAGAGGAACCAGCCGTTGCCCTCGTGGCCGTAGAACGGCTGGTTCCACTTCACGGCCTTGTGAACGTCCGGGACGGTGCGCACGACGAGCTCATCGAGGCGCTCCCCGATCTCCCGCTTCCAGCCCGGCATGGCGGCGATGTAGGCCTGCACCGGGCCGTCGCCCTCGCCCTTGGGGATCTGCGGGTTGCCGCCCGAGAGCAGCCTCGGCCCAGAGTCGTTCTTCGTGGGGTCGGTCATCGGATCTCGGTCGTGTGAGCGTGTGGTGTCAGCCGGCGAGGTACTTCTCGAGTGCGTCGAGCTGAGCCTTGTAGCCCCACTTCATGCCGAAGGCCGCCATCTTGGCCTTGGGGCCGATCTCGGTGATCGTGACGTGGAGTGTCACGACGGTCTTGTCCCCGTCGGTGGCCAGGGCGAGGTCGTTCGTGTGCTTGATCGTCGCGGTCGCTTCCTCGCCCTCGGTCCACGACCGAGCGTCGTAGGTCAGTCCTCGGAGCTCCTCGATGCGGGTGAAGGTGCCCTCCATCGGCCAGCGGGTGCCCGCGTACTTGCCCATCTCCTCGCTGGCTTCGGTGACGATGTAGAGGCGGCCGCCGACGCGGAGGTCGATCTCGCACTCGGTCACGGTGGTCTTGGGTGGCCCCCACCAGCCGCGGAGGCGATCGGCTTCGGTCCATGCCCGCCACACGGCGTCGACCGGTGCGGGGTAGGAGCGCTCGAAGTGCAGCTCCTTCTTCTTCTTGAACAGCTGTGTGATCACTGTCGACGCTCCTCTGTCTCGGTCCTTCGCAGGTAGTCGCCCAGGGAGTCGAGCCGGACCTCCCAGAGGTCCTGGAACGACTCGACCCAGCGGGCGATCTGGTCGAACGGCTCTGCCTGCAGGTGGTAGATCCGCCGGCGAGCTCGGGGTTCGACGCGAACGATCCCGGACTCCGCCAGCACCTTCAGGTGCTTCGAGACCTGCGGTTGGCGAATCCTCAACGTCTCGGCGATCTCGCCGACCGCGTGCGGCCTCGGCCGGAGCAGTTCGACGATCTGCAGCCGACTCGGCTCGCCCAGAGCGCTGAACACCTTCGCTTGCACAACCGCAAGCTAAGCGTCCGGCACATATTCCTGTCAAGGAATGTGTTCCTGGTGCGGACGCAACCCCGTCGACGCCGCTGCGGCCGACGCGGGGGCATGGTGCGGCTGGCAGTCGGGCACATCGACACTCGGGAGGGGCGTGAGCCAGGTCAGCGCAGCCGTGGAGGTCGCCGCTACGTCTGCCCGGATCCAGAGGGTGACCGCTTGGCGGACAGACTGCCGCTGCTGCATCGCCGCACAGCGCTGCGTGCTGACCTACACGTCGACGATGTAGAACGCGGTCAGGTCAGCCCTCGCCCGCGGCCTGGCGCAGCGCGCCGAGGTCGAGCTTCTTCATGCCGGCCACTGCCTGCATGACCTTGGCCGACGTCGCTGGATCCGAGGCCCACCGGGCGAGATCGTTCGGCACCACCTGCCAGGACAGCCCGTACTTGTCCTTGAGCCAGCCGCACGGTGCCTCCTCGCCGCCGTCGCCGACGAGGGTGTCCCAGTAGTGGTCGATCTCGTCCTGGTCCTCGCACATGATCTGGAAGGAGACCGCCTCGGTGAAGGTGAACTCCGGTCCTCCGTTCAGCGCGACGTACGGCTGCCCATCGAGCTCGAACTCGACGGTGAGGGCCGTGCCCGCCGGGAAGTTCGGCGGGAACGGGCTGTCCTCGGGATAGCGGTCGATCGTGCCGATCCGCGAGTTGGGGAAGATCGAGACGTAGTAGTTGGCCGCCTCCTCGGCGTTCCCGTCGAACCACAGGCACGGAATCGTTCGGGGCATGATGCACCGTCCTTTCGGTCGCAGCGTCACCGACTCTGACGGAGCGTCTTCCCGATACTCATCGCCGGTCGCTGCGGCTCGAACGCTGGGGTCGTGAGCAGGCATGCTGCGTGGGCAACGGACACCCCGCCGCCGGGAGGCGTCTCGGTGAACGGCGATCCCCGACGAGCCACGGGCCCATCAGCCCTGCGCCATCGGGCAGATCGGCCCTGGCACGGCGCCGTTCGGACGGTCACCGTCAGGATCGTGGACGAGACCGACGGAGACGTCGGGCCGGACGGACCCGGTCGACGGGTTCCGCGACGCGTGGTCGTGGCCGCCATCGCGGTCGCCACCGTGATCCTCGTGGCCGGAGCCGCCGTGCTGGTGACCCGCGGCGACGGGGACACGAGCACGACGGGAGCGACGACGACCGAACGGGAGCCTTCGACGTCCAGGACCACGAGGCGGTCGACGACGACGACCTCCGAGAGGGCGTCGACACCCCCGCCGACCACCGAGGCAGGGACCGAGACGTCGACACCCGCGGCGTCGACGACCAGCTCGACCGCTGCTGGGACGGGGCTACCGCCTCAGGGTGATCACGTCGCTCCGGACTGCGTCAACGGCTGGAGCGTGCCGGCGCCCGGGACGTCGCTGCGCACCAGACCGCTCGACCTGATGCGCCGGGACATGGGCGTGACGGGCAAGTTCCGCGTCCTCGAGATGCGCTACTTCACCGGGCCCGAAGTCCCGTGGATCATCTACCCCCGACCGCCGTACGTCGAGTGGTGGTACGTCAAGGCCCACCTCGTCGACGACCCGGACTTCCGGGCGCGGTGGCTCGTGGTCTACCGGAGACCGACGGCCAACGGCGTCGCAGCGGTCGCCCGGTTCGACACGACGGGTTACCGGTCACCCGACTGGCGGGGCTTCATCGGCGAGAGCGAGCCCCGCACCATCGAGGGCCTGCCCGGCACGTGGATCGGGATCGACTACGACTTCCTGGTGGGCGAGGACGGCGAGAAGCCCGGCCTCCCGGACGAGAACGTGGGGTGCATGGACGGCACGTGACCCCGGTGACGGCCGGCCCGCGGCACGGCCCCGGGGACGGTGGGGAGTGCCTACGCTTCCGCGACCACCACGAACGATGACGAGGTGTCGAGCCTGCCGGCCAGCTTTCCCGCTGAGGTGATCCGTCTCCAGGTTGGAGGTCGCTGAGGCGTCCGTCAGTCCGGTGGCGGCCAGTCCGGGTCGAGTTGCCGGAGGAACTGTGCGCAACGCTCGGCCTCGTCGTACTCACCGATCGCCTCGGCGGCCGCCCGCAGCCCGTCGAGGGCCCGCAGGAACCCCCGGTTCGCCGGGTGCACCCAGCGCACGTACCCCGAGCCCCGCCACCCGCCGGCCCGCAGGCGATCGAGGCCCCGGTGGTAGCCGACCCGGCAGCAGGCGTAGCGCTCCACGTCGTCCCGGGCGACGGTGCCGAGCCGTGCCCACCCGTCGAGGAAGACGGGCCACCGTGCCACCACCTCGGCGACCGCGTCGCGGTGCTCGCGCGCGGGCCGGCCCAGCGCCACGTCGAGGGCCGCCATCGCCTCCGCCGGCTCGTCGTCGAGCACCGTCTCCTGCGGCCCGCTGGCCGACAGGCCGACGCGCTGGTCAGCCACGGGAACGACCCTGCGGCCGCAGCCGGCTGCGGGAGGCGAGAGCCAGCGGCGCCCGCACCCACCGGGCGGTGACGGCCGTGCCCTCGGCGGACGCGGCGGGCCCGTCGCCGTCCTCCATGACGTCGACCCGGCCGTTGATCTCCGACGTGCCGGTCCCGTCCACCGAGCCGGGTCCGCCGGACCGGCCGGTCGTCCGGGCCTCACCGGACGTCTCACCCGGGACGGCACCGTCGCCGTCGTGGTGGGTGACCGCCACCGTCGCGCCACGGGCCCCGTCGCCGAGCACGATCTCCTCGTGCGGCTCGGTGTCCGCGTCCTCTCCGGCGACCTCGACCGCCTCGACCCCGCGCTCGAGGCGGTCGAGGAAGTCGACGGTCGCCGCATGGGCCTGGGCGATCAGCTCGGCTGACCGGGTGAAGTCGTTGTACCGCATCGCCGGGGTCTCGCCGGTGGGCAGGACGTGGGCGGTGACACCGGGCGGGAGGGCGGCGAGCTCGCGCTTGAACCGGTGGTGACGTGCGATCCAGTACGACTGCACCGCCACGTCGAGCGGCCGGCGGGGCTCGGGACGCGGCCGCGAGTACGAGCCGACCTGGAGCACGTACAACGTCGTCGCCCCGAGCTCGACGGCCCGGCGCATCGGGACGTCGTCGACGATGGCGCCATCGAGATAGCGGACGCCGTCGATCTCGACGGCCGGGTAGACCGCGGGCAGCGCCGCCGACGCGAGGATCGGATCCACCAGCGGACCGGAGCTGAACCACCGCTCGGTGACGCTGGCCACGTCGGTCGCCACACACTGGAACGGCACGGCGAGATGCTCGAAGGTGCTGTCACCCAGCACGTTCTCGAGGCTCCGGCGCAGGCCGGTGTTGTCGTGGAGCGCCTCGCCGCGGCGGGCCAGCCCGATCGCGTTGGGCAACCAGCCGCTCGGCATCAGGTCGGCGCCGTCGAGCTCGCGCCAGAGCTGGACCAACCGGTCGACGCCGGCGGGCGTGGGGTCACGGGCGAGCGCGGCGCCGTTGATGGCACCCACCGAGCAGCCCACGACCAGGTCGGGCACCACGCCCCGCTCCGTGAGCGCGCGCAGCATCCCGATCTGCAGGGCGCCGAGGTTCCCGCCGCCGGAGAGCACGAAGGCCACCGGCCCGGGACGGCGCCGCCGGAGCAAGCGTCGCAACGATGCCATCGAGACGAGCGTACCGGCGCCCGGCGGGCCGGCCGAGGCACCGGCACGTCAGGGTGCGGTGGGGAGACCGTGCGCGCGGGACGCCGCCCGGCGCACGAGGTCAGCGAACGCTGAGGGGTGGGTCCGGTGCGCTCCGTGCCCGGCGCCGTCGACCACGACCAGCTCGCCGCGGGGCGCGCGAGACGCGAGCTCGCGGGTGGCGCGCCGGTGGTGCGCGTTCGAGAGCGCTCCGTGGGCCGCCACCACGGGGACGGTCACCCGTTCCGGGTGGTAGGGGGCCGGCGATCCCGGATGCGCGGCCGCCATCTCGGCCACCAACGTCGGGCCCTCGGCCCGGCGGTGCGCCCGTGTGCTCGCGGGGAGGCGCTCCCAGGTCCGGTCCCCGAGCATCCGGCGCAGGAACCACTCGGCGGCCTCGGAGGGATCCTCCCGGGAGGCGCGCTGGCCGACGCTGTCGCGAGGCCACCACGACTCCCACATCATGGGCGCCTCGTAGGCCAGCACCGCCCCCACGGTTCCCGGGGCCCGTTCGGCCAGCGCGAGGGCCACGACGCCCCCGAAGCTGTGGCCGGCCAGCACCGCGGTCCGGCCGTCGACCACCGCGGCGAGGTCGTCGACCTGCTGATCGAACGAGGTGGGCGGTCCGGCATCGAGCGACCGGCCGTAGCCGCGGCGGTCGTAGCGCACGACCCGGTACTCGCCCTCGAGCAGGCGGCGCACGCGCAGCATGCCCCCCGAGCGGTCCATGGAGCCGTGCACGAGCACGACGACCGCTCCCTCCCCCACCTCCTCGGTCCAGAGCCCCCGGGGGCTGCGACGGCGATGATCGGCCACGGTCAGGAGACGCCAACGGCCATGGTCACGAGATCGACACGACCCGCAGCACGTCGGTGGTCCCCTCGCCGGCGTCGGGGGCCCCGGCCAGCACCGCGATCATCTCCCCGTGGTGGACGAGGCCCCCACGGACCGCCGCCTCCACGACGCACCAGATCATCTCGTCGGTGCTCGCGTAGTCCTCCACCACCAGCGGTTCCACCCCCCAGGAGAGCGCGAGCTGCCGAGCGGTCGCCGATCGGGGGCTGGCACCGATCAACCGGCACCCCGGGCGCAGCGCCGCCATCGCCCGGGCGGTCGCGCCCGTGTTCGTGCAGCACACGATCGCCGAGAGGCCGAGCTCGCTCGCAGCACGCGAAGCGGCGTGCGCCATGGCGACCGTGATCGCCTTCGTCGACGGCCCGCGCTGGTGGACCAGCCCCCGATCGGGGGTGCCGCCGACCGCCGGCAGCTCCGACCGCTCCGCCCGGCGCGCGATGCGCGCCATGGTCCGCACGGCCTGCACCGGGTCGTGACCGATCGCGGTCTCGGCCGACAGCATCAGCGCATCCGTGCCGTCGAGGACCGCGTTGGCGACATCGGTGGCCTCGGCGCGGGTGGGCGTGGGCGCGGTGACCATCGACTCGAGCATCTGGGTGGCGGTGACCACCGGCGTGCCGCGGGCGGCACAGGCCCGGATGATCCGCTTCTGCAGGTGCGGTACCTCCTCGAGGGCACAGTCGATCCCCAGGTCGCCACGGGCCACCATCACGCCGTCGGCCACCTCGAGGATGGGGTTGAGGTGCTCGACCGCGGCCCGCGTCTCGATCTTCGCCATCAGCCGCGGCCCGTCGGGCCCGAGGGCCTCGCGCACCCGGAGGAGTTCCTCGGGCCGCCGCACCAACGACACCGCCACCCAGTCGGCGTGGCGGGCGACCTCGTCGACCAGTCGCAGGTCGTGCTCCGTCGGCACCGAGGGCACCCAGCGGCCCGACGGCAGGTGGGCGCCCGGGCGGCCCTGGAGGCGGCCGCCGGTCCGCACGACCGCCCGCACGATCGGGCCGTCGACGTCGACGACCTCGAGCGACACGATCCCGTCCCCCAGCACGATCGTGTCGCCGGGACCGACGATCTCGGGGAGCTGGGGCTCGTCGACCACGATCCGCGTGCCGTCGCTCGCTCCGGCGCCGGGCTCCAGATCGAGGCGATCTCCCTCCGCGAGGAACGTGCCGCCGTCGGGGAACGCTCCCGTGCGGACCTTCGGACCCGGCAGGTCGGCGAGGATCCCGATCGTCCTGCCCCGGGCGGCCGCCGCGTCGCGGACCCGTCCCATGTCGAGGATGTGGCCGTCCACCGTGCCGTGGGCGAGGCCGAGGCGCACGACATCCACCCCGGCCCGCAGCAGGTCGTCGACCACGTTCGGCGGCGCAGACGCCGGACCGAGCGTGGCGACGATCTTCGTCCGACGCACGCGTCCCCCCGGTCCCTAGAGAAGCCGCCGACGCAGCGGGTGCGACTCGGGTACCTGCACCAGCACGAGCTTCGTGCCGTCGGGGTCGGCGATCCAGCACTCCCGCAGACCCCAGGGCTCGGTCACCGGAGGTCGCAGCACCTCGACGCCGGCGGCCTCCAGCCGGGCGTGCTCGGCGTCGACGTCCGGCACCTGCAACCACAGCGTCGGACCGGCACCGCGGGCACCGTCCCCGCAGGTGAGCTCGAGGAAGCCCCCACCGAGGAAGAGGACCACACCGGTCACGGTGTCCCCGGTGCCGTACTCGCGGGCCACGCGCAGCCCGAGCACGTCGCGGTACCAGCGGACGGTCGCCTCGAAGTCCGACGGTCTGTGCAGCACCCGGCTCGAGAGGACCTCCACGGCTCGCCACGCTACCGACGGAGGGCCCCGGTTTCGGTGTGAACGCAGGGCCCGGCCCCAGAGGTCCCCGGTCTCACACCGTGACCCACCGTCACCCCGACGTCATCAGTTCCACTTCCCGGACACCGACGCTGCAGGCCCGCCACCGCATCCCGAACCCCGAGGTCATGGGTTCCGCCACCGCAAGCCCGAGGTCATCGGTTCCGCTTCCGGAACCCATCGCCTCGCCCTTCACCCGGCGGAACCCAAATCCTCGGGCAATCGCCGCAGCCGAGCGCCGGGGCCGGCAGGAGCCGCCCGTCGGCAGGAGCCGCCCGTCGGCAGGAGCCGC
>JBKHJZ010000010.1:0-40516 GCA_046537875.1 Acidimicrobiia bacterium
ATCGGTGCTCATCTGACCATCCTCGGGTGCGCCCGCGGCTCGTGACGAACACTAGTGCCCGGGGACGAGGGCCCGGTCGCCGGCAGGGCGGCAGCGCGGGCCGTTACTCGCCGAGCGCCTTGTTGACGGCGTCGGCCAGCGCGAAGCACTGGTCGGTGATGCCGCCCTCGGCGTGGCTGGAGATGTCGATGACGACCTTGTTGTAGGCGTTGGACCAGTCGGGGTGGTGGTTCAGGCGCTCGGCGGCGAGCGCCACCATCGCCATGAAGCCGAAGGCCTCGACGAAGTTCTCGAACTCGAGCTCGCGGTGCAGCGCACCGGAGACGATCCCCCACCCGGGTGTCTCCGCCAGGCGGGTTTCGGCGTCCTCGTGGGTCAAGCGGGTCATGCCCACGACTGTTCCCGCTGCGGGTGCCGTCGACCCACGGGAACACGGGGCCGGGGCCGCCGTCGGCCGGCGGTCAGTCGGCGGTCAGTCGGCGGACGTGTCGCCGTCGGTCCCGGTGGCCTCGGCGATGCCCTGCAGGAGGGTGTTCCACGAGAGCGTGGCGCACTTGATGCGCACGGGGAACTTCACGACCCCGCGCAGCGCCTCGAGATCGCCGAGCTTCACCTCGGGTGCCTGAGCGCCGTCGCCGGCGGCGCCCTCCCCGGCATCGCCGACGCCTTCCACCAGCGGTGCCTCGTGTCCGTGGTCGTCCTCGCCGTCGAGCGACTGCTCGTGGATCGACATCATGCTCTTGAAGGCGCGGGACAGGGCGCGCACCTCCTCCAGCGTCTTGCCCTTGACGGCCGACGACATCATCGACGCCGACGACTGGCTGATCGAGCAGCCCTGGCCGGCGATGCGGATGTCGCGCACCACGTCGTCCTGGACGTCGAGGTAGAGCACCACCTCGTCCCCGCAGAGCGGATTGAAGCCCTCGACGCGGGTGGCCGGGGGCGCGGGCAGCTCGCCGCGGTTCCGCGGGTTGCGGTAGTGGTCGAGGATGATCTCGCGGTACAGGTCCTCGAGACCGGGCATGGCTGCTGGTTCCTTCCCTCAGGCCGCGAAGAAGTCTCGTGCCGCCGCGATCGCGTCGGCCAGCGCATCGACGTCGTCGGTGTCGTTGTAGACGTAGAGCGACGCCCGGGCCGTGGCCGAGACGCCGAGCTCTCGCATCAGCGGCTTGGCGCAGTGGTGGCCCGCCCGCACGCACACGCCGTGCTCGTCGAACACCTGGGTCAGGTCGTGCGGGTGGACGTCCTGGTAGCTGAACGAGAGGACGCCGCCCCGCGCGGCCGGCTCCGACGGCCCGTAGATGCGGAGCTCGTCGCCGAAGCGCTCGCCCAGCGAGCGGAGCGCGTACCCGGTGAGCGACACCTCGTGCTCGCGCACCGCGTCCATGCCGAGCCCGCTCAGGTAGTCGACGGCGGCCCCGAGTCCCACCGCCTCGGCGATGGGCGGGGTGCCGGCCTCGAACTTCCACGGCAGCTCGTTGGGCGTGAAGCCCTCCTTGGTGACGTTGAGGATCATCTCGCCGCCGGTGAGGAACGGCGGCGTGGCGTCGAGGATGCTCTCGGTGCCCCAGAGCACGCCGATGCCGGTGGGCCCGCACATCTTGTGGGCGGTGAAGGCCACGAAGTCGGCGCCCCAGGCCCCCACGTCGGTGGGGAGGTGGGGGACGTGCTGGCTCGCGTCGACCACGGCGATCGCACCGGCGCCGTGGGCGGCGGCGACGAGGCGCTCCACCGGGAGCAGGGTGCCGAGCACGTTCGACGTGGCTGCGAACGAGACGACCCTGGCCCCGTCGACGAGCCGGTCGAGGTCGGTGAGGTCGAGGTGACCGTCGTCGGCGAGGGGGATCCAGCGCAGCTCGATGCCGAGCTCCTCCACCAGCTGGTGCCAGGGCACGATGTTGGCGTGGTGCTCGAGCTCGGTGATCACCACGGGGTCGCCCGGGCGGAGATGGGAGCGTCCCCAGGCCTTCGCCACCAGGTTCAGCGCCTCGGTGGCGTTCTTCGTGAACACGATCTCCCGCGGGGAGCCGGCGCCGACGAACGAGGCGACCCGCGACCGGGCGCCTTCCATCGCGGCCGTGGCCTCCTCGGCGATGAGGTACGTGCCCCGGTGCACGTTGGCGTTGGACCGCTCGTAGTAGGCGTCCATCGCGTCGAGGACGGCGCGGGGCTTCTGCGAGGTGTTGGCCGAGTCGAGGTAGACGAGGCGCTCGCCGCGGACCCGGCGCTCGAGGATCGGGAAGTCCTTCCTGACCTTCGCGACGTCGAGCGCGCCGGCGCCGCCGGCGGTGCCGGCACGTCCGGCGGCCGGGGCCTCGATGGTGGTGGGATCGGTCACGGCGTCGTCACCTCTGGCGGGGTCCGCCAACTGTCGTAGCCCTCACGCTCGAGTCGCTCGGCGAGCTCGGGGCCGCCGCTGGCCACGATACGGCCCCCCATCAGGATGTGCACACGGTCGGGCACGAGGTGGTGGAGCAGCCGCTGGTAGTGGGTGATGGCGAGAACGCCCAGCTCCGGGCGGTCCTGGCGAACCTCCTGGACGCCCCGGGCCACCACCTTGAGCGCGTCGATGTCGAGTCCCGAGTCGGTCTCGTCGAGGATCGCCATCTCGGGCTCGAGGATGGCCATCTGCAGGATCTCGTTCCGCTTCTTCTCGCCGCCGGAGAACCCCTCGTTCAGGTAGCGGTCGCCGAACGACGGATCCATGTCGAGCCGCTTCATCCACTCCATGATGGTCAGGCGCAGCTCGAGCACCGAGAGGTCGATGCCCTTGCGGGCCGACAAGGCCTGGCGGAGGAAGTTGATCACCGAGACCCCAGCGATGGACTGGGGATACTGGAACGCCAGGAAGATGCCCGCCTTGCCCCGCACGTCGGGGTCCCAGTCCGTGATGTCGTCCCCGCGGAACGTGATGCGACCTCGGGTGATCTCGTAGTCCGGGCTGCCGAGCAGCACGTTGGCCAGGGTCGACTTCCCCGACCCGTTGGGCCCCATGAGGGCGTGCAGCTCGCCCTCCCCGACCGTGAGGTCGACGCCCGTGAGGATGTCTGCGCCCGGGTGGTCGGCGCCGTCCGCCGCGGTGGGGCGGACGTGGAGATCCTCGATCGTGAAGAGGGGGGCGGACATGGCGCTCAGTGTATTCGCACTACGCAGATAGGAGAAATGCCTCCTGCCCGGCGACGGGGGCGGGACTATCGTCGGGCGGGATGGCCCCGGCGGACAACGGCCCGGACGGTCGCGTCGCTCTGGTCGACGGTGCGTCGTTCTGCATCGCCCGGCCCAACGGTGACCTGGCCGGCGGGTCCGACGGCCTCTACGTGGCCGACCGGCGGACGCTCGGCCGGGCGGTGCTGCGGGTCAACGGCTGCCCCGCCCTGGCCGTGGACCAGCACCTCGACGACCCGGGCTCCGCCACGTTCGTCGGCCGGGTGGCGGGGCGGTCGCCGGCCGCCGCCACCAGCCCGGTGGGCGGCGACGTCGACTCAGACGACGCTCGGCCGGGTCCGATCGTCATCCGGCGCCGCACGCTCGCCGGCGGGATGCGCGACGACGTGGAGATCCGCAACGTCGGTGACGAGCCGACCTACGTCGAGGTCGAGCTCGACCTCGCCACCGACCTCGCCGCGGCCGCCGGGGCGCGGGACGGGCGGCACGAGGAGGTGCCGGCCGTTTCGCCCCGCAGCGAGGGCGGGAGCGGCGACAGCCTGGTGGTGACGTTCGTGCGGGGCCGGGGTGCGGGCCGGGGCGGTTGCCACGTGACGGTCTCCTCCGGTGCCACCGTGGACGGCGGGACGCTGCGCTGGGAGGCGATCGTCCCGGCCGGGGGATCCACGGCGTTCAGCATGGTGGTCTCACCGATCGTCGACGGCGAGCCGCTGGAGCCGTCGCACCTGCCGGGGTCCGCCGGCGAGCGCAGCGGGCCGCGCCGGCGGTTCGAGCGCTGGCACCAGGGGGTGCCCCAGGTGGAGACCGACCACCACGACCTCCTCCTCGCCGTCAGGCGCAGCGCCCGCGACCTGGGTGCGCTGCGCGTGCTCGACCCCGAGTTCCCGGAGCGGGCGGTGGTCGCCGCCGGCTCGCCGTGGTACCTCGCCCTGCACGGGCGAGACGCCCTGCTGGCCGCGCACATGGGGCTGGTCCTCGACCCCGATCTGGCGCTCGGCACCCTCGAGACGCTGGCCCGCTTCCAGGGCTCCGAGGTCGACGACCGCACCGAGGAGCAGCCGGGTCGCATCGCCCACCGGCTCCGGCTGGGCCCGCGGGCCTTCGGCGCCGGCACCCACGCCGTGTCGTACGGCTCGGTCGACGCGACGCCCCTGTTCGTGATGCTCCTGGGCGAGATGCGCCGGTGGGGCTTGGCGCCCGAGTTGGTCGACCGTCTGCTGCCCCACGTGGACCGGGCCCTGGACTGGATCTGCGAGTGGGGCGACCGCGACGGGGACGGCTACGTGGAGTACCAGCGCCGCACCGACCGCGGCGTGCGGCACCAGTCGTGGAAGGACTCCGCGGCGCCGATCCGCCACCCGGACGGGCGCCCGGCACGCGGGCCGATCGCCCCCGCCGAGGTGCAGGGCTACGTGTACGCCGCCTACCTGGCCCGCGCCCACTTCGCCCTGGAGGTGGGCGACGACCGCGCGACGGAGCGCTGGCGCCGGAAGGCGGCGGAGCTGAAGGCGGCGTTCAACCGCGACTTCTGGCTGGCCGATCGGGACGCGATCGCGCTGGCGCTCGACGGTGACAAGCGGCCGGTCGCGTCCCTGGCGTCGAACGTGGGCCACTGCCTCTGGACCGGCATCCTCGACGAGGACGCGGCGGCGGTCGTGGTGAAGCACCTGATGGCCGACGACCTGTTCTCCGGCTGGGGGCTGCGAACCCTCGCGTCGTCGACGGCTGGCTACGACCCGGTCGCTCCGCACACCGGCGCCGTCTGGCCGCACGACAACGCGGTCTGCGTGGCCGGCATGGTGCGCTACGGCTTCGTCGAGGAGGCGCACCGCATCCTGCTGGCCCAACTCGAGGCCAGCGCCCGCGAGGGCGCCAACGGGCGTCTGTCGGTGCTGTGCGGCTTCGGGCGCGACGACGTGCAGGCGCCGGTCCGCTTCCCCGACTCGTGCACCGCGCGGGCGCTGTCGGCGGCCGCGCCCCTCTCGTTCCTGCGGTCGCTGCTCCGGCTCGATCCGTGGGTCCCCCAGGGCAAGCTGTGGCTCGCGCCGGCGCTCCCGGACGCGGTGGGGCGGTTGAGCGTCGAGCGCATCCCCCTCATCGGCGGCCGGGTCACCGTGTCGGTCGACGGGAACCGCGTGGCCGTCGACGGGCTGCCGCCGGGCATCGAGCTGGTGGGCGAGCCCCGCCGCCCGCTCACCGCCGAGGGCTGAGTGGGGTCGAGGTCGTCAACCCCAGGCGAAAGGCGACCCGGTCGCCAGCGTGGATCCGTGCTGTGATGGGTTGATGACCGGCGAGCACGACGATTTCGGTCGGGCTGACTGACCCGCCCCTGACGCCGGCTCGGCCGCCAGGTCAGGGCCGCTGGGCGAGGTGCTGCAAGCGGCTGGCGATCTGATGCACGTCGCGCTCTGACGTGGCGACGGCCATCACGAAGTCGTACACGGCGTCGTTGGTGGCCGCGGCCACGCTGGCGTTGTTGATCTCCAGGAAGACGGCGGCGGCGAGCCAGCCCACGCGCTCGTTGCCGTCGATGAGGGCGTGGTTGTCGACGACGGATTGCAGCAGAGCTGCGGCCTTCGTCCAGATGGTCGGGTAGACGTCGTCACCCCCGATCGTGGTCTGGGGCCGAGCGACCGCTGACGCGAGCAGGCCGACGTCACGGATCGGGGGCGGGCTGCCCAGCAGGCGACGGGCCAGCTCCATCACGTCGTCGAGGTCGAGGAACTCGACCGGGTCGGTCACCTGCCGAGGCGGTCGATGGCGTCGGCGTGCACGTCGGCGACCAGGTCGGCCGCCGCGGCGACGCGGGCGCGGTGCTCGCTGCGTGCGACGTAGTCCCGGATCGCCCGCCGGGCTGCGTCCTGCATGGAGATGCCCTCGGCGGCGGCGCGCTCGCGGAGCGCCTGCTGCTCTTCGTCGCTGAGCCTGAGCGTCATCGCCATGCCCGCATGGTATCAGGGTGATACCGCCGCCCGTGTCTTCCTGATGTACCGCCACGACCGAGCCGAGCTCGAACCCGACCAACGGCGCCGACCGTCGCTACCGCCGGCGGGTGGTCGCTGTCAGGGCAGGTCAAGGATCACCGCAATGGTCTCCCGGACCTGCGCGAGCGGGACAGCGCCGATGTTTCCCCTCACCCCGGTGATCCTGTGCGGTGAGATCGCTCGGATGTGCTGGCACCGCGCTGCGGAGGCCCGGTCGAGCTCGTTGAACTCGTCCGGCTCGATCACGATCTCGGAGTGGTACGAGCGGATCGTGGTCGTGAGTGGGACGACGTGAACGACGGAGGGATCGGCGTCGAGGATCCGCTGCGCGGTCACCAGCACCGCTGGGTGATGGAACCCGGCCTCGCGTCCCTCTGGGACACCGAGCTCCAACTCGACGATGTCACCCGAGGTCGGCATCGAGCCATTCCGCCTCATCCCTTCGAAGGGGGGCGGAAAGCTCCGCTCCGACTCGCTCCTGTCGCAACGCCCGTACCGCGAGCGTCACGGTGTTCCCGACAGTCGTGTTCAACTCGGCGGCGAGACGCTTGAGATCCTCATGAGTGCTGACGTCGATGCGCACGCTCGTGCTCTGCATGCAGAACAGCATACAGCCTGCTGTCGGGCTTAGCGTCGTGCTGCCCAGAAACGCCGGGACGAGCTCCCAGCGCGGCGGCTGTGCGATCAGGCCGACGCGTCCCGCAGGTCCTCCTTCCAGGTGCGGAAGCGGGTGTGCCGGGTTCCGCTGGGGCCGACGCCGTCGCCGCTGCCGTCGGGGTGGAGGCGGAACGTGAAGCTGGTGGCCAGGTCGTCGGCGCGAGCGACCCAGTAGCGGGCGTCGCCGCCCGAGGCCGGGCCCGCCCGCCAGAGCAGCCAGGGACCGATGCGCCGCTTGTAGCTCGCGACCGGCCGGCCCGGGAGGTCGTCGCCGAGGTGGCGCAGCTCGCCCGGTGCCTCGACCCATGCGGTCGCCGGGATGTTGCGGTCGCGCACGGGTGTGTCGGGCAGATCGGCGGTGTGGACCGGTGTGTCGTCGTCGGGACGTTCGTCGTAGCGGAGCGCGCCCACCGTCACCAGCCCCGGTCGATCCACTCCTGGAGGTGCGGACGTTCGGTGCCGATGGTCGTCTCGAGTCCGTGGCCGGGGAGCACCAGGGTGTCCCCGGGCAGCGTGAACAGGCGCCGGTCGATCGAGCGGATGATCGTGTCGAAGTCGCCGCCCGGGAACTTCGTGGCGCCGGGCCCGCCGGGGAAGAGCGTGTCGCCGCTGAACAGGATCGGTGATCCCTCGACCAGGAAGCAGATCGACCCCGGGGTGTGGCCGGGCGTGTGGATCGCCCGCAGCCGCAGGCGGCCCACCTCGATCACCGAGTCGTCGTCGATGACCTGGTCGTACGACGGCAGCATGTCGGCGTCCTCGGAGGTGACGTGCACGGCGTAGCCGGCGTCCCGGATCTCGGGGACCGCCTGGATGTGGTCCCAGTGGCCGTGGGTCTCGAGCACCTCCCGCACGCCGAGCCGCCGGCACATATCGAGCAGTCGCTCGTGCTCGTTGGCGGCGTCGAGCAGCACGGCGCCGCCGGTCTGCCGGCACCGCAGCACGTAGACGTTGTTGTCCATGGGGCCGACGACGATCTTGTGGATCTCCAGCCGGTCGTCCTGGTGGAACAGCGTGGTCACGCCTCCAGTGTGGCGCGGGACGGCCTCGTCCACGCGCGTTCGGACCCGGCCCGGGCGCGTCACCTAGGGTCGGCGCCGGTAGCCGAGCCGACCGGGAGGTGCGCGTGCGGGCATCCACCCAGCCACTCGACCGCCGCGGTGTCGCGGCGGGGCTCGCCGTTGTCGTGGTGCTGCTCGTGCTCGTCTACCTGGGCAGTGGCCGCCTGCGGTGGTTCGACGCCGCCCTCGGGGGCTACCTGGCCGGGGTGCTCCTGGCGAGCTTCGCGGTCGTCTACCGCTACGTGGTGTGGACCCGGCGACCGCCCACCGCGGCGCTCCGCGCCCGCGGCTGGCGCAGCTTCGCCGAACCCGGCCAGCGCGTGCGCAACGCCGCCCGGCTGCCGGCGGTGCTGTGGACGCAGCTGTTCGGCCAGGGGTTCATCCGGCAGCGGTCGCTCAGCCGCTGGATCGCGCACCAGACGATCTTCTGGGGGGTCCTGCTGGCCGCCGTCGTGACGTTCCCGCTCACGTTCGGGTGGCTGCACTTCGAGTCGGTCGGCCAGGACGCCCGGCGCTACGAGGCGTACTTCGTCGACTGGGCGCTGGTGAGCTTCGACAGCCGGAGCGTCGTCGGCTGGCTGATGTTCCACGCCCTCGACATCTCGGCGGTGCTGGTGCTCACCGGCGTGTTCATCTTCCTCCACCGGCGGCTGCGCGATCCCGGTGCTCTGGCGGTCGAGCGCGGCAACGACTTCCTGCCGCTCGCCGGCCTGTTCGCCGTGTCGGTGACCGGGGTGATGCTCACCGTGTCGAGCCTCTGGATGGACGGCCGCTTCTACACGTTCCTCACCAACATCCACGCGGCCACCGTGATCTTCGGGTTGCTCTACATCCCGTTCGGCAAGCTGTTCCACATCTTCCAGCGCCCCGGCAACGTCGGCGTCGCCTATGCCCGGCGGGCGTGGGCCGACGAGCCGACGTTCTGCCGGGAGTGTGGCGCCCCCTGGGCGCCCGCGTCGCAGATCGACGACCTGAAGCACGTGCTTCCGCAGGTGGGGTTCGACTACCGCGACCCCGGCGGCGGGCACTACCAGGACACGTGCCCCCGCTGCCGTCGCCGCCTGGTGACGATGGCCCAGTCCGCACGCGTCGGCGGCTTCGGCTGACCCCCGGTCGCTGCCGCCGAGATCCCACTCCCCGACGTATCCCACTCCCCGAGGTTCCATGGCACGACTCCCACGCCCCGAGACCGAGCTCATCGAGCGCTTCGGCCCCCACCTCAACGTCGAGCCCCCCGGCGGCTGGGAGGCGGCGGCCCACACCGAGCGTGAGGTGCTCACGCACTGCTGCTTCTGCGGGCAGCAGTGCGGCATCAGGCTGCGGGTCGCCGACGACCGGGTGGTGGGCTTCGAGCCCTGGTACGAGTTCCCGTTCAACCGGGGCAAGCTGTGCCCGAAGGGCGTCAAGCGCTACCTGCAGGGCAACCATCCCGACCGCCTGCTGGGGCCGTTGGTCCGCACCGGCGAGGGGTTCCGGCCCGCGACGTGGGACGAGGCGCTCGGCCGGACCGTGGGCGAGCTGCGCCGCATCCAGGCCGAGCACGGCCCGGACAGCGTGGCGGTGCTCGGCGGCGCCAGCCTCACCACCGAGAAGTCGTACCTGCTCGGCAAGCTCGCCCGCCTCGGCCTGGGCACGCGCCACATCGACTACAACGGCCGGCTCTGCATGGTGTCGTCGGGCGTCGGCTACAAGAAGGCGTTCGGTGTCGACCGCACGCCAAACCCCTGGGGCGACATCCCGCTCGCCGACGTGGTGTTCGTGGTCGGGGCGAACATCGACGAGTGCGCGCCGATCACCACCGGCTACATCTGGCGGGCACGCGACCGGGGTGCCCGGCTGATCGTGGCCGACCCGCGGGTGACGGCGGTGGCACGGACGGCCGACGTGTTCCTCGGGCTCCGCCCCGGCACCGACTCGGCCCTGCTCTCGGCGATGCTCCACGAGGTCATCCGCCGCGACCTCGTCGACCACGCGTTCATCGACGCCCACACCGAGGGCTTCGAGGAGGCGGCCGCGGCGGTGGCCGAGCAGACGCCCGCCTGGGCCGCGGACGTCACGGGCGTGCCCGCCCGGCGCATCGAGGAGGCGGCCGAGATGTGGGCCACCCCGTCGACCGGGATGCTGCTCCACGCCAAGGGCCTCGAGCACCAGTCGAAGGGTGTGATGAACGTCTCGGCGGCGATCAACCTCGGGCTGGCCTGCGGGCGCATCGGGCGGCCGGGCGCCGGGGTGTGCATGATCACCGGGCAGGGCAACGGCCAGGGCGGTCGCGAGCACGGGCAGAAGTGCGACCAGCTCCCCGGGGCCCGCGACCTGCGCAACCCCGAGCACCGGGCGGCCGTGGCCCGGGTGTGGGGCTGCGACCCCGACGACCTGCCCGGCGTCGGCCACACGGCCTACGAGATCTTCGAGGCCATCGAGCGCGGCGAGATCAAGGGGCTGCTGTCCATCTGCTTCAACCCGCTGGTCAGCCTCCCGGATGCGAACCGCACCCGGGCCGCGCTCGAGAAGCTCGAGCACTACTCGATCATCGAGTTCTTCCTCTCCGAGACCGCCCGCCACGCGGACGTGGTGCTGGCGGGCTCGCAGCACGAGGAGGACGAGGGCGTCGTCTGCACGACCGAGGGCCGGGTGGTCAAGATCAACGCGGCCGTCCCACCGCCGGGGGACGCCCGGCGCGACACCGAGATCCTCGTCGACATCGGCCGGCGCCTCGGGGCCGAGCGCCACTTCCCGTTCGCCACCAACCGCGAGGTGTTCGAGGAGCTCCGCCGGGCGTCGGCGGGCGGGGTCGCCGACTACGCGGGCATCACGTGGGAGCGGCTCGAATCGGAGATGGGCGTGTTCTGGCCGTGCCCCAGCGAGGACCACCCGGGCACGCCGCGGCTCTACTCGGATCTCGTGTTCAACACGCCCTCGGGCCGCGCCCGGTTCGTGCCCACACCATGGCGACCTCCGGCCGAGGTGGTGGACGACGACTACCCCGTCTGGTTCACCACCGGGCGGGTCATCAGCCAGTACCTCTCCGGCACCCAGACCCGCCGCATCGGCTCGCTGGTGGCGCAGTACCCGGAGCCGCTCTGCCAGGTCCACCCGGTGCTCGCCGAGCGGCACGGCATCGCCACCGGCGACATCGTGCGGGTGACGAGCCGCCGTGGCTCCATCGAGCTGCCGGCGATGGTCGTGAGCACGATCCGACCGGACACGGTGTTCGTCCCCTACCACTGGCCGGGCGAGAAGGCGGCCAACCAGCTCACCAACCCGGTGCTCGACCCCGAGTCGAAGATCCCCGAGTACAAGGTGTGCGCCGTGCGCATCGAGCGACTCGGGGCGGGGGAGAGGCGCCTCGTCGACCGGCGGGACACGTCGCTCACGGGAGGTCCGTCGTACACATGACCGCCACCACACCCGGCTTCTCCGCCGGGGGAAGCGAACAGATCTTCGTGATGGACCAGAGCCGCTGCATCGGCTGCCGGGCCTGCGTCCAGGCGTGCGAGGAGTGCGGCACCCACCGCGGCCACTCGATGATCCACCTCGACGACGTCGACCGCCTGCAGAGCCCGCAGACGGTGCCGATGGTGTGCATGCACTGCACCGACCCCACCTGCGCCGAGGTGTGCCCCGCCGACGCCATCAAGCAGAACGAGGACGGTGTCGTGCAGTCGGCGCTGAAGCCCCGGTGCATCGGCTGCTCGAACTGCGTGCTCGCCTGCCCCTTCGGTGTGCCGAAGATGGTGAGCCAGTTCGACCTCATGATGAAGTGCGACCTGTGCCTCGACCGCACGTCGGTCGGGTCGAAGCCGATGTGCGCCTCGGTGTGCCCCAGCGACGCCCTCTGGTACGGCACGCCCGACGAGTACGCGGCGACGCGCCGGGGCGAGCTCGTCGACACGTTCTCGTTCGGCAACCAGCCGGTGACGACCAAGGTCAAGGTCGTGGCCGACACGCCCGGGCCGCTCGACGTGCTCGGAGCGGCGGCGGGGACCCGCCCGTGGCAGGACGATCCGTTCGCCCTCGAGGAGCGGGAGCCGTGGTGAACGGTGACCGCCCGGCGGGCGCCGGCCGGCCCGAGCGACCGATCTGGCGGCGGGACTTCCCGTACTCGGCGGGCGGCGAGGACGACGTCACCCGCCGGGAGTTCGTCCGCTACCTGGTGCTGGGCTCGGGTGCGTTCGCGGTGGGCACGGTCGGCGTCGCGGGCCTGACGACGCTGCGGGAGCCCGACCGGGGGGAGCCCCGCCCGATCATCGAGCGGGACCGGTTGCGCCCGAACGAGGCGTACCTCTTCCGGTACCCGAGCGACGACGACCCTGCCATCCTGGTCCTCCACGAGGACGGCGACCTGCGGGCGTTCAGCCAGAAGTGCACCCACCTCGGCTGCGTCGTCTACTTCGACGCGGAGGACGACCTGCTCGTGTGCCCGTGCCACGAGGGAGGGTTCTCCGCCGTGACGGGCGACGTCGCGTACGGGCCACCGGAGCGACCCCTGCCCGAGATCGAGGTGGAGGAGCGCGACGGCATGATCTGGGCGCTGGGGGTGGAGCATGGCTGAGCCCCACGAGCCCACCCGGCCCGTGCGGGGTCCCTCGCCCGCCTCCGCCGTAGGTGTCTACGTGATCGTGCTGATCGTGCTGCAGATCTTCCTGCTCTCGGTGGCCATCGACGCGTTCCACGACGACCGCGAGGCGCTGGCCTGGGGCGCGGCGGTGACCTCCGTGCTGCTGGCGGGGTCGGCGGGCGCGATCGTCTGGCTACTGGCCGAGCGATGAGCCCGCCGGCGGCCACCGGCGACGATCCGGCCGGAGAGGAGCCGTCGCACCACGGCGATCGGGGGGACAGTGTGGGTGGCCGGAGGGGCGACGGGTCGGGCGCTGCCGGGCCGACCGCGGGGCTGCTCGCGCGCTTCAGGCTGACCTGGCTCACACGCCGGTATCCGGAGCGTGCCGTGACCGGGGCCTTCGCCTTCGTCAACGGGTTGGTGACGATCGCGATCCTGGCGGCGATCGCGATGGTCTCGGACACTCCGTCGCTGTTCCCGTCCCTCGGCCCGACGGCGTTCCTGCTCTTCAGCACGCCCCTGCTGCCCTCGGCGTCGCCCCGCAACAGCGTCATCGGGCACCTCATCGGCGCCCTGTCGGGCTACGTGTCGCTGGTCGTGTTCGGGCTCACCGACAACGAGGCGACGATCATCGAGGGGGTGACGGCGGGTCGCGTCGGGGCCGCGGCGCTGTCGCTGGCGCTCACCAGCGGGATCATGGTGTGGCTGAACCGCGCGCACCCCCCGGCGGGCGCCACGACGATGATCGTGTCGTTGGGCATCATCCCGACGCCGTCGGAGATCGCGGTGCTGATGCTCGCCGTGGTGCTGCTCGTCGCACAGGGATACGTCATCAACCGGATGGCGGGTATCGACTACCCCTTGTGGTCGCCACGCCACTAGAGCTGCCACGTATCGTGGGAGTTCACGACGATCGGTGGCTTCCAGGACGCAGTTGACCACGCGGAGCGACTTTCCAGTCACCATCTGCAACGTGACGGATTTCACTGCACGGAGGGTCTTGTTCGCGGGCGTGAGAGTGGGGAAACTGCTGCCGCTCATGCCCACCGCACGAGCCCCCGAAGAGTGGCGACGGATCCGATGTGATCCGGCCGCTCGGTGTGGCGAGCCGGTTCCGGTCTTGGGGAGAAGCCCGGACCGGCCGCCCCCGGGGTCCCCGGCCCGTCGATGAGGGGCCGTCAACCCGCCTCGGGCGAGAGCACGTCGAAGCCCAGCGCGGCCGCCGCCGGGATCTGGTGCCGGTCGAAGGTGAGGTAGCCGGCCGGTCGGGGCAGGCGGTCCGCCGCCGCCAGGTGGACCGCGTCGACGGTCCGCAGCGCGAAGGTCGCACCCAGCTCGGCCGCCCGGGCGAGGCAGCGCCCGTCGACGGGGATCACCACGAACGCGTCCCAGTCGTCGCGGAGCCGGTCCCACATCCGCTCGTGCTGGCCAGGGGTGACGGCCAGGCGGTGGAGCGCCAGCAGCGCCTCGCTGCGGCACAGAGCCGATGCGCACCAGGTGTCGTCCCGGGCCATCGCGTCGACCACCAGCGTGTGACCGGGGCCCCTGACGTAGCGACGGATGAGCGCCGAGGTGTCGACGAAGATCACTCAGCCGCCCCGCAGCTCGTCGAGCACGCTCTCGGGACGCACGTCGACCGGTGGGTCCTCGGGGTCGGGGGCGGCCCGGCGCCCGGGACGGCCGGGCGGCTCGGCGAGGCCGGCGGCGATCAGGTCGTCGATCGTGGGGGCCTCGCGCGGCTCGAGCGGGCCGAGCTGGGCGGTCGGGACCCCGTCGACGGTCACGACGATGCGCTCGCCGGCCGCGGCCCGTCGCACCACCGCGGCGACGTCATTGCGGAGCTCTCGGATGCCGACCCGGTGCACCGGGCGACCGTAGCACGCGTGTACACAAGCGGGCTGGACGGCGGCGGCCGACCGCCCTAGCGTCACGTCGCACACCACCCGCGTGCCCGCCCTCGTGCCCGGGGGCGACCTGGCCCACCCGGAGGACACACCGTGAACTTCGCCTTCTCCGAAGAGCAGGAGGAGCTGCGGCGCATCACCCGCCAGTTCCTCGAAGCCAAGTCACCCGAGAGCGAGGTGCGGCGGCTCATGGAGACCACCGAGGGCTACGACCCCAAGGTCTGGAGCCAGATGGCGAACGAGCTCGGGCTCCAGTCGCTCACCATCCCCGAGGAGTACGGCGGGCAGGGCTTCACCTACGTCGAGCTCACCGTGGTGCTCGAGGAGATGGGCCGGGCGCTGCTGTGCGCCCCCTACTTCTCGACGGTCGCGCTCGCCGCCAACACGCTGCTGCACGCCGGGGACGAGGCGGCCAAGAAGGATCTGCTGCCGGGCATCGCCTCCGGCGAGACGATCGCCACGCTGGCCTTCACCGAGCCCAACGGCCGCTGGGACGAGTCGGGCATCGAGGCCACCGCGTCGCAGGACGGGGACGCATGGCGCCTCGAGGGGACCAAGATGTTCGTCCTCGACGGACACGTCGCCGACCAGCTCATCGTGGCCGCCCGCACCGACGGCGGCGTGTCGCTGTTCAGGGTGGACGGTGACGCCCAGGGCCTCACCCGCACCCCCCTGGCGACCATGGACCAGACCCGCAAGCAGGCCAAGCTCGAGCTCTCCGGCGTGCCCGCCACGCTGCTCGGCCAGCCCGGCACGGGGTGGGACGTGCTCCGGCGGGTCCTCGACCTCGCCGCCGTCGCCCTGGCCGCCGAGCAGGTCGGAGGCGCCCAGCGGGTGCTGGAGATGTCGGTCGAGTACGCCAAGGAGCGGGTCCAGTTCGGCCGGCCGATCGGCTCGTTCCAGGCGATCAAGCACAAGTGCGCCGACATGCTGCTCGAGGTCGAGTCGGCCAAGTCGGCCGCCTACTACGGGGCGTGGTGCGCCGCCGAGCTCAACGACGAGCTGCCCGAGGTCGCCTGCCTGGCCAAGGCCTACTGCTCCGAGGCCTACTTCCACGCCGCCGCCGAGAACATCCAGATCCACGGCGGCATCGGGTTCACGTGGGAGCACCCGGCGCACCTCTACTTCAAGCGGGCCAAGTCGTCCGAGCTCCTGTTCGGCGACCCCACCTACCACCGGGAGCTGCTCGCCCAGCGCCTCGGCATCTGAGGCTCGGCCCCGGGCTCTCACCGGTCGGGTCGGGCGCCGGGCCTCCCGGCGGATACCGTCGTCGGGCGTGATCTGGTTGTTCGTCGCCCTGGCCGCCGTGCTGGTGTTCGCCATCGCCGCCGCCACCGTCGGGCGCGAGGCGTTCCGCCTGGGCCATGCCCCGCCGGCCACGATCTTCGACCTCGACGAGGCCGTGGACCACGTGGCCGACGTGCTGCCCGGCCCGGCGCAGGCCCGGCTGACCTACGACGACGTGCGCGAGCTGATCAGCGCCGAGCTGGATCACCTCGCGGGCAGGGGCGTGCTGGGGCTCCCCGGGCGCGACCCACGGGTGGTGGCCGACGGCGAGGACCCCGTGGTCGTGGTCGACGACGACACGCTGGCGGCCATGCTGGGCCACGCCGGCGAGCTCGGGCTCGACGTCGCCGACGAGGACGTGGTGCAGGTGGCCGACGCGCTCCACGGCTACCTGGCCGACATCGGCGCCCTCGGCCCGAAGGCGCCGCCACCCGCCGGCACCCGCCCCTGACCCGCTCACCCCAGCCGGGTGCCGCGCGTTCACCGGCGGGGGGTGCGGGGGGCAGAGGCTTCCGCCGGAGCCCCCCGCCGTCGCTCGATCCGGCTTGGCCGGTCGAGCGACTGGGAAGGCGACGCCGCCGGAAGGCGGCGGCCTGAGAGGTGGGGGGTGTCCGGAGGGGGGAGGGTCTCCCTCCCCCCTCCGCGAGCATTGCCCAGCCAGCTCTCGTAGAGCCGTGCGTAGGTCCCGCCCGTGGCCACCAGCTCGGCGTGCGTCCCCCGCTCCACGATGCGGCCACCGTCGAACACCAGCACCAGGTCGGCGGCCTCGGCGGTCGACAACCGGTGGGCGATCGACACCATCGTCCGCCCCCGGGCGAGGCGGGCCAGCGCCACGGTGAGCGCCCGCTCGGTCCTGGGGTCGACGGCGCTCGTGGCCTCGTCCAGCACCAGCAGCCCGGGATCGCCCAGCTGGGCGCGGGCGAGCGCGACGAGCTGGCGCTCGCCGACCGACAGGTTGGCGCCACGCTCGCCCACCGGCGTCGCCAGCCCCAGGGGCAGCTCGTCGAGCCACCACGACAGGCCGAGCGCCGCGAACGCCCCCACCACGTCGTCGTCGGTGGCGCCCGGGCGCCCCACCCGCACGTTCTCGGCGAGCGAGGCGTCGAACAGGAAGCCGTCCTGGGGAACCAGCCGCACCGCGCGGCGGCGCTCGTCGGGCCGCACCTCCCGCAGGTCCACCCCGCCGAGGCGCACGCGCCCGGCGGTGGGGTCGGCGAGGCGGCAGAGCAGCTTGGCGAACGTGGTCTTGCCCGACCCGGTCTCGCCGACGATCGCCACCGCGGTCCCCGCCGGCACCTCGACATCGAGGCCATGCAGCACGGGCACGCCGTCCCGGTACGCGAAGCCGAGGCCGGACACCTCGACATCCAGCGGGCCGTGCGGCAGCCCGACGCCGTCCCGGGGCTCGACGAGGTCGACCGGCGTCGCCAGCACGCCGAGCACCTTCCGCCACCCGGCAAGGGCGATCTGCGTCTGGTCCAGGATCTCGGACAGCTCGGCGATGGGGTTGAGCAGCAGCTGGACGAGGAACAGGAACGCCACCAGCTCGCCCACGCCGAGGCCCCAGCCCGGCCCCCAGACCACGCCCGCACCCAGCACGCCGGCCATCGCGATCGAGCCGAACACGTCGCCCAGCGGGAACATCAGCGCGAAGTACCGGGCCGCCAGCAGGTAGGCCCGGTACTGCCTGTCGATCGCGGCGCGGAGGCGGCTGCGGTTGCGCTCCTCCAGCCCGTAGGCCTGGATCAGGGGTGCGCCCGTGATGGTCTCGGCGACCTCGGACATCGTCTCGCCCACGGCGGTGCGGACCCTGTCCTGCGCGGCGAGCTGGCGACGCTGCAGCACCGGCAGAAGCAGCACCAGGGGCACGAACGCCACCGCCACCAGCAGGGCCAGGCGCCAGTCGAAGAACGCCATGACGCCGAACGTGGCGAGGATGAGGAAGCCGTCGACGATCCAGGCCACCGCGCCCCACTCCATGAACTGGGCGAGCGTCTCGATGTCGCTGGTCACCCTGGCGACCAGGGCGCCCCGGCGCTGCTCCCCGTGCTCGGCCATCGACAGGCGGTGGATGTGGTCGAAGGCCCGGACCCGCAGGCCGAGGAGGCTGTTCTCGGAGGCGGCGACCAGCCGCAGGTAGGTGAGCCGGCTGAGCACGTACAGCACCGACACCAGCACGGCGGTCGCCGCGCTGGCGCCGAACACGAACGCGGGCCGGAAGCCGGCCTCGCCCAGAACACCACGGTCGAGGGTCTGCTGGATCAGGACGGGAACGGCCAGCTTGCCGGCGCCGCCCGCCACCGCCAGCGCCGCCGTGAACGCCACCCCCACCCGCAGCTCCGGCGTGACCGCCAGGCCGCGGCGCAACACCCCCAGCGCGCCGGCCCGGAGGATGTGCTCCTCGTCGGGTGTGCGCTCGGGGCAGGGGCGGGGCTCGTCGCTTGCCCCCGGCGGCGCGGTCTCGGCCAGCAGGTCGGTCACGTCCGGCCCTCCTCGTAGGCGCGGGCGAGCGCCGCGTAGGTGGGCACGGTGCCGAGGAGCTCGGCGTGGCTGCCGGATGCGGCGATGCGGCCGCCCTCCACGAACAGCACGCGGTCGGCGAGGGCGATCGTCGACACCCGGTGCGCCACCAGCAGCGTGGTGGCGTGCAGGCCCGCCCGCAGGGCGTCGAGGATCTCCCGCTCGATCACCGGGTCGACGGCCGAGGTGGCGTCGTCGAGCATCAGCAGGCCCGGCCGGCGCAGGAGCGCCCGGGCGAGCGCGAGGCGCTGCCGCTGCCCTCCCGACAGCGTCACGCCGCGCTCGCCGAGCGGCTGGTCGAGGCCCTGCGGCAGCCGGGCGACGAACCCGTCCGCCCGGGCCTGGCGGAGGGCCCACATCAGGTCGGCCTCCGGCACGTCGTCGCCGAGCGTCAGGTTCTCCCGCACGGTCGCGGCGAACAGGAAGGCCTCCTGGAAGGCCAGCGCCACCGCTCGGCGGATGCCGGCCGGGTCGGCGACCGAAAGGTCGACGCCCCCGAGCCTGACCGTCCCCGCCTCGGGGATCTGGAGGCGGGCCAGGAGCTGGCACAGCGTCGACTTGCCGGTGCCGGTGGCCCCGACGAGCGCCGCCACCTCGCCGGGGCGGAGCGACAGGTCGAGCCCGGCGATCACCGGTTGCCCGCCGTAGCCGAACCGCAACCCAACGGCCTCCACCTCGAGGGGCCCGGCCGGCAGGGCGATGCCGACTCCGGTGGACGGCTCGGGGCGGGGCGGCGTGGCGAGCACGCGGTGGATGCGGTCGGCCGCGACCACGGCGCGGGGGATCTCCTCGAGCAGGAACCCCACCACCCGCATGGGGAAGGTGAGGATGCCGAACAGAGCCATCGCCTGGACGAGCTGGCCGGTGGTGATGTCGCCGGTCGACACCCGCCAGGCGCCGGTGGCGAGCAGGGCGATCGTGCCCAGGCTGGGGAGCGCGTCGAGCGCCGGCTCGAACGCCGCCCGGAGCCGGCCGACATCCAGCCGGGCGTGCCGCAGCGATGTGGCCGCCCGCTCCAGCCGGTCGACCTCCCGGTCCTCGAGCCCCAGGGTCTTGACCACGAGCGCGCCCTCGAACGACTCGTGGGCCACCGAGGAGACCGCCCCCAGGTGCGCCTGGGTGTGGGCGGCCGGCACCTCGACGCGCCGGGTGTACGCCCGGTTGATCAGGCCGAGCACCGGGAACAGGATCAGCCCGATCAGCATGAACAGCGGGTCGATCGCCGCGAGGCTCCCGACCGACAACCCGATCAGCGCGATCACCCCGAGCGACAGGGGCAGCGGCTGGATCACGGTGACCGCCCGCTCCACGTCGGCGTCGGCGTGGGCGAGCAGCAGCCCCGTCGGACGGGATCCGAAGTAGCTGAGCGGCGCCGCGAGGTAGGTGTCGGTGATCCGCCGGAACCAGGTGCGCTGCATGCCCCGGGTGGTCATGTTGCCGAAGTACCGGCGGATCACCACCCCGGTGGAGCGCAGCAGCGCGACCCCGACGATCGCCGCCACGCCCAGTGCGACGGTGCCGCCGTCCACACCCCCGGCGAACCCGGGAGCGATCACACGGTCGGTGACCTCGCCGAGCACGAATGCCCCGGCCACGGCCATCGAGCCGAAGAGCAGCGATCCGAACACCGAGACGGCGAAGGGGCGCGGGTGGCAGCGCACGCTCTCCCACAGCAACCGCGCCCCGCGCCGGAGCACCGACGACGTGGGCATCGCCGCGTCGGGGGCGGCGAGATCGGGCGCGGGGGAGACAGCCGACATGGAGCCAGGCGAGTCTGCCGGGATCGCGGGCCGATGCGGCAACGGGTTCCGGTCAGCGTCGTGCCGTTCGGAGCGCCGCCCCTCGGGTCGTCGCGGCCGTGCGGCCCGAGACCCCGGACGGGTGTACGGTCGCCGCCATGGAGCGTCTCGGACGGTTCGAGGACAACCGGTGGGTGGGCGACAAGCGCAACCAGGTCGTCCACGACATCGACAACTGCACCGACCCGGCGGTGATCGACGAGCTGATGGCCGCCGAGACGTTCGTGTGCTTCGGCCCGGACACGCTCGCCGAGGCCCGCAATCGCGGCTACCGGCGCTGCGGCCTGTGCGAGGGTGCGCGCGACGCGGCCCGGCGCGAGGCAGAGGGCGCCGCAACGGCCGACGCGGGGGCCTGATCGGAAGTCACATGCCCACCGGTGGTGCGATGACGAACGTGACGCGACACCGGTGATGAACGGACGGATCCGGTCGGGTGAGATCGACCTGGCCGCCCACCTCGCCCATCCGCCCGGGCATCCCAAGGGCCCGCTGCCGGCGGTGGTGCTCTGCCACGGGTTCCCGTCGTCGAGTCGCGCCGACCTCGTCGCCGAGACCGCGCCGGAGCTCGCCGAGCGGATCGCCACCGAGATGGGATGGGTGGCTCTGGTCATCGCGTTCCGTGGCTGCGACGGGTCCGGCGGCAACTTCTCGTTGCGGGGCTGGATCGACGACATCGGCGCTGCGGTGGCGCACCTCGAGCGGGCGGTCGCTCCCCTGGGGATCTGGGTGGCCGGGTCCGGAACCGGGGGTGCGCTCGCGATCTGCGCCGCGGCCGAGGACCAACGCATCCAGGGCGTGGCAGCGCTCGGTGCCCCGGGCGACTTCGACGACTGGGCCAACCACCCTCGCCGCCTGCTGCAGCACGCCCGCGACGTGGGCGTCATCAGCGATCCGTCGTTCCCGCCGTCGCTCGACGCCTGGGCCCGGGAGCTCAAGGAGGTGAGGGCCGTGGCCTGCGTGCAGCGGTACGCCCCGCGGCCGCTGCTGGTGGTGCACGGGAGCGAGGACGACGTCGTGCCGGCGTTCGACGCCCGGATCCTCGCCGACGCCCACGGGGCTGCGGAGCTACGCGTGGTCTACGGGGCCGGCCACGCGCTGCGCCACGACCCGCGGGCGGTGGCGGTGCTGCTGGGGTGGCTCGACCGCCAACGCCACTCGCTCCACATCTGAGCGTCGCCCGGACAGGTCTTCGTTCCCCGAGCAATCCGCTCGGGCGCTTGGGACGTAGTACCTCCGAACCGGACCCGTGAGGGAAGGAGCCCGTGATGAAGCGAACGCTCGCGATGTCGGCAGTCGTGGCGCTGACATCCCTGGGGCTGGCGTCCGCCGCGTCGGCCCAACAGAACCAGCCCGGCAACGGCGAGGCCTCCACCGGCCGCAACGACGCCGGTTTCGGCGGTGGCCCGCACTGCCACGTGCTGATCGTGGACAACGCCCAGGACCAGTTCGAGTTCATCCGGACCTTCCCCTCCCACACGGGGCATGCGAACAGCGGCCTCGTCGACGGGGTGTTCGCGGCTGATCCGGACTGCGACGGGCTGCCCGGCTGACGGCGTAGGCCGGACCGGCTCCGGGGTCGTCCCCCACCGCCGTGCCGCCGCCCGGTGCGGCGGCCTGGTGGCGGCACGGTGCGGGGACGATCAGACCGAGGGGTCGGCCTTCGACCGGCCCTGCGACTTCATCATCTTCTTCCAGGCGCGGACCGACTGGAGCGCCTCGGCCGAGTCGATGTCGGCGACCGAGCGCGGCTCGCCGTCGGAGAACGGCGCCGCCGCCTCCTCCCACCCGTCGGGCCTCACACCGAACCGCTTCGCCAGGACCGCGGTGAGGATCTTGGCCTTCTCCCGGCCGTAGCCGGGGAGGGCCTCGATCCGCCTCCGCAGCTCCCGCCCGTCGTGGACGTCGCGCCAGAGGTCGGCCGCGTCGCCGCCGTGGTGGTCCACCAGGTGCTGGCAGAGCGCCTGGGTGCGGCGCGCCATCGACCCGGGAAAGCGGTGGATCGCCGGCTGCTGCTTGAAGATCTCCTCGGCGCGCTCGGGATCGAGCGCAGCGATCTCGGCCGCGTCGAGCCGGCCACCGAGGCGCTCGCGCAGGCGGTGGGGGCCGGCGAACGCCCACTCCATCGGGACCTGCTGATCGAGGAGCATCCCGATGACGAGCGCGAGGGGGTCGTCGACCAGGAGCCGGTCGGCCTCCGGGTCGCCGGTCACGGGCAGGGAGGGGCCGGACATCCCCGGGACGGTAGTCGCGACCGCCCGTCGGCTCACCGGCTCCGGTCTCCCGAGGTCTACAGGTCGAAGGCGCGGGGGTCGGTGCGGTCGGCGTCGATGCCGTAGTGCGCGATGGCCTCTGCCACGGTCTCGGGCTTGATGTCGCCCTGCCGGGCGAGCGCCCAGAGGGTCGCGACCACCACGTGGGGCATGTCGACCTCGAAGAACTCACGCAGCTTCTCGCGGGTGTCGGACCGGCCGAACCCGTCGGTGCCGAGGGGCACGAACGGGCGGTTCACCCAGCGCCCCACCTGGTCGGGAACCGCCTTCATGAAGTCGGTCACCGCCACCACCGGCCCGGCGGCCCCGTCGAGCAGATCGGTCACCAGCGGGGTCCTGGCGGGCTCGGTCGGGTGCAGCCGGTTCCAGCGCTCGGTGGAGAGGGCCTGCTCGCGCAGGCGCTTGTAGCTGGTTGCAGACCAGAGCTCGGCTCCCACGTCCCACCGCTCGGCCAGCTCGGCCTGCGCGTCCCGGGCCGCGCCCTGCGCGGTCCCCGAGAACAGGATGGTCGCACGGTGCGACGGCCCCTCGGGGGCCTCCGCCCACCGGTAGAGGCCGGACAGGATGCCCTGCTCGCTGCCCTCCGGGCGTGGGGGCATGACGTAGTTCTCGTTGTAGAGCGTCAGGTAGTACATGACGTCCTCGTCGCCCACGAGCATGCGCCGCATCCCGTCGCGGATGATCGTGGCCATCTCGTAGGCGAACGCCGGGTCCCACGCCTCGACGCTCGGAGCCGTGGAGGCCAGCAGATGGCTGTGGCCGTCCTGGTGCTGGAGCCCCTCGCCGAGCAGCGTCGTGCGGCCGGCCGTCGCCCCGAGCAGGAACCCGCGGGTGCGCGAGTCGCCGGCCGACCAGAGCAGGTCGCCGACGCGCTGGAACCCGAACATCGAGTAGAAGGTGAAGAAGGGCACCATGGGCACTCCGCGGTGCGCGTAGCTGGTGCCCGCAGCGATGAAGCTGGCCGTGGAGCCCGCCTCGGTGATGCCCTGCTCGAGCAGCTGGCCGTCCTTGCCCTCGGTGTACGACAGCAGGAGCTGCGCGTCGACCGACTCGTAGAGCTGGCCGCGCGGCGAGTAGATCTTGAACTCACGGAACAGGGCGTCCATGCCGAACGTCCGGGCCTCGTCGGGCACGATCGGCACGATGCGGGGGCCCACTCTCGGGTCGCGGCACAGGTTCCGCAGCAGGCGCGTGAACGCCATCGTCGTGGACACCTGCTGGGTGCCGGAACCGGCGATCACCTCGGCGAAGCTGTCGTCCTCCGGCATCTCGATCGGGCGCTTGGTGCGGACCACCCGGTTGGGCAGCGAGCCGCCGAGGGCGCGGCGCCGGTCCATCAGGTAGGTCTGCTCGGTGGAGCCCTCGTCGAAGCGGATGTACGGCGGGTCGCGATCCTCGGACAGGGCCTCGGCGGGGACCACCTCCTGCAGGCGCAGGCGCTCGCGCAGCTCCCGGAGCTGGTCGATGCTCATCTTCTTGATCTGGTGGGTGGCCATGCGGCCCTCGACGTCGGGCCCCAGCGTCCAGCCCTTGACCGTCTTGGCGAGGATGGCCGTCGGTGCCCCCACCTGCTCGGTCGCCCCCTTGTAGGCCGCGTAGAGCTTCCGGTAGTCGTGGCCGCCGCGGGGGAGCGTGCGCAGCTCGTCGTCGGAGAGGTGCTCGACCATCTTGCGCAGCCGGGGGTCGGGCCCGAAGAAGTGGCGGCGGATGTGGTCGCCCGACTCGACCGCGTAGCGCTGGAACTCGCCGTCGACGGTGGTGTTCATCCTGTTGAGCAGAACGCCGTCGACGTCGCGCATGAGCAGCTCGTCCCACTTGCTGCCCCAGACAACCTTGATGACGTTCCAGCCGGCCCCCCGCAGCAGCGCCTCGAGCTCCTGGATGATCTTCCCGTTGCCCCGAACCGGGCCGTCGAGCCGCTGGAGGTTGCAGTTGACGACCCAGATGAGGTTGTCCAGCCCCTCCCGGACGGGCAGCGTGAGCGCACCCACCGTCTCCGGCTCGTCGAACTCTCCGTCGCCGAGGAACGCCCAGACGCGCGTGCCGCCCGTGTCGTCGATGCGGCGGTTGTGCAGGTACTGGAGGAACTGGGCGTGGTAGATCGAGTTGATCGCCCCCAGGCCCATCGACACGGTGGGGTACTCCCAGAACCCGGGCATGAGCCGGGGGTGCGGGTAGCTCGACACGCCGTTCCCGCCCACCTCCTGCCGGAAGTTGTCGAGCTGCTCCTCGCTGAGGCGGCCCTCGAGGAAGGCGCGGGCGTAGATGCCCGGGGAGGCATGGCCCTGGATGTACACGGCGTCGCCGGCGAGGCCGCTGTCCTTGCCGCGGAAGAACCAGTTGAAGCCCACGTCGTAGAGCGCGGCCGACGAGGCGAAGGTCGACAGGTGGCCGCCGATGCCCTCCGCCTTCTTGTTGGCCTTGATGACCATGACCGCCGCGTTCCAGCGGATGTAGGCGCGGATGCGCCGCTCCAGGTCCTCGTCGCCGGGGAACCAGGGCTCCTGCTCCCGCGGGATGGTGTTGACATACGGCGTGGAGACGGTTGCCGGTGTCCCCACCTGGAGCTCGTTGGCCCGCTCGAGGAGCTTCGACATGATGAAACGGGCCCGGGCCTTGCCGTGCTCGTCGACCACCGCGTCGAGGGAGTCGAGCCACTCCTGGGTCTCGGTGGGATCGGTGTCCGGCAACTGCTGGACGAACCCGTCGAACATCATGTGCCCATGCTGGCACCGTTCCGGGTGGATCGGAACGTCGGCTCGGGCGATGGTGTACGCGGTGCCCGCCTCCGGCGCGGACGCGTCGGTGCCGGGACCGGCGTCGAGACGATGTCGGGTCTCGGGCCGGTCGTGCGGTGCCCGGGGATGCTTCGGTGCCCAGCGCCGCGCGACGTAGGGTGATCCGCCGTGCCGGCCGCCGTCCCGCCCCCCACCGTCGTCTACACCGACGGAGCGTGCCTCGGGAACCCCGGCCCGGGGGGTTGGGCCTGGGCGGAGCCGGGTGGGGCGTTCGCCGCGGGCCCGGAGCCGCGCACGACCAACCAGCGCATGGAGATCCGGGCCGCCCTGGAGGCGGTGCGCGCCCACCCGGGCCCCGTCGAGATCGTCAGCGACTCGACGTACGTCGTGAACTGCTTCCGTGACCGCTGGTGGGAAGGGTGGTTGCGGCGCGGCTGGGTGAGCACGGCCCGCAAGCCGGTGGCGAACCGCGACCTGTGGGAGCCCCTCATCGAGCTGGTGCGGACCCGGGGCGACGTGACGTTCCGGTGGGTGAAGGGCCACTCCGACGACCCGATGAACGACTTCGTCGACCGGCTGGCGGTGGAGGCGGCGGAGACCCAGCGTGCCCGGACGGGCGCCGTGGCGCTCTGAGCCGGACCCGACGGCTACCGTCCGCGCCCGTGCAGGTCGCCGTCGACACCGGGGGGACGTTCACCGACCTGGTCACCGACGAGGGGCGGGTGGAGAAGGTGCTCTCGACGCCCCGGGACCCGGCAGGTGCGATCCGGGCCGCGCTCGCCGGTGACCGGCCCGGCCTGCTGGCCCACGGCACGACCGTGGCCACCAACGCCCTGCTGGAGCGCAGCGTGGCCGACGTGGTGCTCGTGGCCACCGAGGGTCTCGCCGACGTGATCGAGATCGGCCGCCAGGACCGCCCCTCGCTGTACGACCAGCTGGCCTCCCGTCCCGAGCCGCTCGTGCCCCGGGCCCGGCGCCACGAGGTGCGGGGGCGCCTGGCCGGTGACGGCCGCGAGATCGCCCCCGTCGAGGTGGACGGCCTCGCCCACCTGGGCACCGGTGGCGACGTCCCCGATCCGGAGCCCGGCCGCTCCGCAGGTCGGGCGGCGCCCCCCGTGGTGGCGGTCTGCCTGCTCCATGCCGACGTGAACCCGGCGCACGAGCGGTCCGTCGCCCAAGCGCTGCGGGCCCGGGGCCTGGACGTGACCTGCTCGCACGAGGTCTCCCCGGAGATGCGCGAGTACGAGCGGACGGTGACCACCGTGATCAACGGCGCCCTGCGCCCGCGGTGCCGCGCGTACCTGCGGGGCATCGCGGAGATGGCCGACGACGTGCTGGTGATGACCTCGGCCGGCGGGCTGCTCCCCACCCGGGAGGCGGCCGAGCTGCCGGCCGCGATCCTCCTGTCCGGTCCGGCGGGTGGGGTGCGGGCCGGTGCGGCGGCCGCGGTCGCGAACGGGTTCCCCGACGCGGTGACCTTCGACATGGGCGGCACGTCGACGGATGTCTGCCTGGTGCTCGGCGGCGCGCCGGCGCCCGCCGCCCAGCGCGAGGTGGGCGGGTTCACGGTGCGGTTCCCGTCGCTCGACATCCACACCATCGGCGCGGGTGGTGGCTCGATCGCCGGCATCGACCCGGGGGGCGCCCTGACCGTGGGACCGCGGAGCGCGGGCGCCGATCCCGGGCCCGCCTGCTACGGGCGCGGCGGTGACCGGCCGACCGTCACCGACGCCAACCTGGCGGCCGGGCGGATCCCCCAGGACGCCGCCTTCGGCGGGCTGCGGCTCGACCCGGCGGCGGCCGTCGCGGCGCTGGAGCGCGCCGGGGTGACCGCCGAGGGGGTGCTGGCCGTGGTCGACGCCAACATGGAGCGGGCGCTGCGGGCCGTCTCGGTGGAGCGCGGCATCGATCCCCGCGGGCTGGCGCTGGTCGCGTTCGGCGGTGCCGGGCCCTTGCACGCGTGCGCGCTGGCCGATGCGCTGGGCATGCCCGCAGTGGTGGTGCCCGCCCGGGCGGGCGTGGCGTCGGCGGTCGGGCTGCTCACAGCACCCCGGCGGCGCGACCTCGTCCGGTCGTGGCCCCGTCCCTCCGACCACCACGGCCTCGATGGGGCGCTCGCGGCCCTCGCCGGGGAGTGCCGGGGGCGTGTCGCCGGCGACGGCGACGACGTGGTGGTCGAGACGGCGGTCGACTGCCGGTACGTCGGGCAGAGCCACGAGCTCACCGTGCCCGCGGTCGACGCCTTCCACGCCGAGCACCGGCGCCGGAACGGCTACGCGCGGGTCGATGCGCCTGTGGAGGTCGTCGCGCTCCGGGCCACCGCGACACGGCCGCCGGGGATCGCGTCGGACGACCTGCCGGTCGACGAGCGGCTCGCCGGGCCGGTGCGGGGACCGGCGGTGATCGCCGAGGCCGACTGCACCGTGTGGGTGGCCGAGGGCTGGACGGCCCGCAACGGGGTCGCCGGGACGCTCCTGCTCCAGCGGGAGGGGCCGTCGTGAGCCGGCGGGCTCAGGCCACCAGCGCGACGGCCCCCAGGCACAGCGAGGTCATCATGACGAGCGCGCCGAGGAGCCCGAGCATGAGCGTGCGGGTCTGCTCGCGCAGGGCCCGCTCCACCCGGGATTCGAGCTGGGCGGCATTGGCATCGACGTCCGCGAAGCGGGCGTCGACCCGGGAGAAGCGGCCGTCGAGCTGGGAGTCGAACTGTGCGAAGCGGGCGTCGACGTCGCTGAAGCGGGCGTCGAGGCTGGATTCGAGTTGTGCGAAGCGGGCGTCGACGTCGCTGAAGCGGGCGTCGAGGGTGGATTCGAGTTGTGCGAAACGGGCGTCGAGGCTGGATTCGAGTTGTGCGAAGCGGGCGTCGACGCGGGTGAAGCGGGCGTCGAGGCGACCCTCGAGTTGCCTGAGGTCGTCCTTGGTGGCCACGTCGGCCCAGCCGACGGGTGGTAGCAGGCTCATCAGCGTGTCAGCGTGTTCCGTGCCGAGCAGATCCTCGACCGCACGGTACAGCTCGTGGCGGGCACGTTCGTCGATCATGGGTGTGGCGCTCCGTGTCGAGCCCGGCCCTCCTGGGCCGCCGGGTCGCGGAGGGCGACGGAGGCTCGCTGCGCCCACCCTCGACGGCGCGGGACCGATGCTACGGGGTGCCCGTGACGATCGCGGGACGGTGTGGTGACGCTCGGTCCGGCGGAGCTGCAGGTGCTGATCTCCCGGCTCACCGGCGTGGCCGAGGAGATGGGTGCCGTGCTCCGGCGGGCGGCGTACAGCCCGAACATCAAGGAGCGGGCCGACTGCTCGGCGGCGTTGTTCACGGCCGGTGGCGAGCTGCTGGTGCAGGCGGAGCACATCCCGGTGCACCTGGGCTCGATGCCGGCGAGCGTCCGGGCGGCGATCGACGCCTTCAGTGGGCGCCTCGGTCCCGACGACCAGGTGGTCCTCAACGACCCGTTCGCGGGCGGCACCCACCTGAACGACATCACGCTGGTGGCACCGTGCGTGGTCGATGGCCGGCTGGTCGGCTGGGCGGCGAACCGGGCCCACCACGCCGACGTCGGCGGCTCGGCGCCGGGGTCGATACCGGCCGACGCAACCGAGATCCACCAGGAGGGCCTGCGCATCCCGCCCACGCTCCTCGATGCGGGTCTTCGCCGGATGCTGCTGGCGAACTCCCGCACCCCCGAGGAGCGGGCGGGCGACCTGGACGCCCAGGTGGGCGCGAACCGGGTGGGGGTCGAGCGCCTGGCTGCCATCGCCCGGGGCGCCCGGGCACGGGGTGGCTCCGCGCCCGCCGGTCAGGTGGACGACCTGCTCGCCGAGGTCGTCGACTACGGCGAGCGCCGCATGCGCGCGGTCCTGGGGGCGCTGCCCGACGGTGTGTGGCGCGCCGACGACGTGGTCGACTCCAGCGGTGCGCGACCCGATCAGCAGTGCCCGGCGCGCATCGCCGTCGCGGTCGCCGTGGAGGGCGAGCGGATCACCGTCGACTTCACCGGCAGCGACCCGCAGTCCGCGGGCAACGTGAACGCGGTGGAGGCGGTCACCGTGTCGGCGGTGGCGTACGCGCTGCGCTCGGCCCTCGACCCCACCATCCCGGCGAACGGCGGCGCGCTGCGCCCGGTCACGGTGGTCGCGCCGCCGGGGACGATCGTGGCCGCCCGCCCGCCGGCGGCGGTGGGCGCCGGGAACGTGGAGGTGAGCCAGCGGGTGGCCGACGTGTGCCTGCGGGCGCTGGCGGAGCCCTGCGCCGACCGGGTGCCCGCCGCCGGACAGGGCACGATGAACAACCTGCTCGTCGGCGGGGACGGCTGGGTCTACTACGAGACGGTGGGAGGCGGCCAGGGCGGGCGCCCCACGGCACCCGGCATGAGCGGCGTGCACACCGGCATGACCAACACGAAGAACACGCCGATCGAGGCGCTCGAGCGGACCTTCCCACTGCGAGTGTTGCGCTATCGCCTACGGCGGGGGAGCGGTGGTCGGGGTCGGGCGCCGGGCGGGGAGGGGATAGAGCGAGACCTCCAGGTGCTGGAGGACTGCACGGTGTCGCTCATCACCGAGCGGCGGGTGTCCCGGCCATGGGGTCTGTGGGGTGGCGAGCCGGGCGCGCCGGGCGAGAACTGGCTGCTGCCCCAGGGGGACGAGTCGAGGGCGGAGCGGCTGCCCGACAAGTGCACGATCCGATTGTCAGCCGGTGACGTGCTACGGATGTTGGCGCCGGGTGGCGGGGGTTGGGGACCCCCACCCAACGTGGCCGATCCCTACGCGCAATGATGCGCCACGCGGTGGGACGCTCAAGCGTCGTCGACGTCGCCACCGCGGCCGTGCTTCCAATGGTCGCGGACCGAGGCCTGGGCGCGGGACAGCCCTCGACCCCAAAGAGGTTGCGCCGGATGCGCTGCACCGCCGCGACTTCGCCGGCCAAGATGTCTCCAGGGGTGGCGTTTCGGAGGGCCGCTGGCACCAGCCTGCGACGGTGGTAGATGCCAACGAGCAAGGAGCACGCATCGCTTCCAACCCATGGGGCCCTGCCCTGCCACACATGATCCGCCGAGTTCGCCGCGCCCTGGCGACCGCGCGCGCCGAGGACGTCTTCCTCTACTCGGCTGCGCTCGCGTTCTACGGGCTCATCTCCGTGGTTCCGCTCGTCGTGGTCGCGCTGTGGGTCACCAGCCTTGTGGTCGGTCCGAGGCAGATCCATGACGCTGCGGCGGAGTTCGCCCGCTTCAGCCCAGAAGCTCTCGGCGCCGACCGGGCGCTCGAGCGGGTCGCCGATCTCGGGACCAGGCTTGGTCTGGTGGCAGTGATTGCCGCCGTGTGGCCAGCGACCGCCTACGGGTCTGCTCTGGTACGAGTTCTCGACCGCCTAACGGGCGAACCCGACGCCACCGGCCTGCGACGCCGCGGCGCGGCGCTGCTCCTCGTCTGCCTCGCGCCCGTGCTCGTGCTGGCCAGCCTCGTCGCGAGCTATGCCGGTGCCACCACGCTCGGAAGCACGCCCGTAGAGATCGCCGTTGGGCTCACGGTTGCCCTCGTGTACGGCTTCGGCGCCACCTTCGTGACGGTCGGCTTCATCTACAGGGTTCTCCCCCGCACACCCCTCGACTGGCGCTCGACGATCCACGGCGCGCTCATCGCAGCGGCCAGCATTTCGGTGCTGTCGATCACGTACGTGGCGTACCTGCGGTTCGGCGCCGACTTCGGGCGCCGCTACGCGTGGCATGCGCTCGCGGCGGCTGTGCTGCTCGGCCTGTGGCTCTTCGCCGCCAACACCGCGTTACTCGTCGGCTACCGAGCAGCCCATCGGCGTGGACCAGCCGTGAGAGTCCACGGGCCCCGGGAGCAGAGCCCAACGAGCTCAGCGGCCGAATCGAAGCCGTAGTCGACGATCGCCGTAGCGCAACGGGCGGCGTGCTCGGGCCGGGATCATTCCCTGAGCGGGTTCTGAGCGCTGGCCCTGAGAGCTCGGGAGTGCGGTCCATGAGCCTGATGCGGCGTCGAGTACTTCCCGGATGCTGACACCGGGCCCACGGCCAACGAGATCGCCATCGCGATTCTTGCCCGTGCCGCCGCCATCTTCCAGCGCGGCCGCCAGCTCCAGCTCGGCCGATCTGTCGGACCATCGTTACCGAGCGTGCCGCGTGGCACGGGTGTATGTTCACGAAGCCCGCTACGCGACACATGGGAAGTGGAGCGGCGCATTCGCGGGTTGCCGCGCTGGGGTTTCAGGGGTGCAAACACCCATAGCAGCGACGCGACCGCGGTAGGCGAGTGTTGAGACTGGTTAGCAAAAGGACGGCCTGATGATGTTCGCAGTATCGGTGATGGATCCGACGATCAAGATGCTCTTCTACGCTGCCGCGGTCGTGCTCCTTGTATTGGCGGCCATCGGATTCCAGCGGGGCAAGGTCTCGTTCGTCGCAGCCGGCTTGGCCGCGTTCGCGTTCCCGTTCTTCTGGGACGCCCTCGCCGAGGTGTAGACCCACGTCGAGGATGCCACGGATGCCGCTGTCGGGCGCGGCCACACCGGTGTGCGGTCAGAGGAGTGGCATGTAAAGAGCCCTGACGTGTCGGGCCAGCGTGGGCTGGCTCGGGAGCGGTGCTCCAGACCCTGGTAGCTCACCATTTGCAGTGCCCGATGCCAGGAGAGCGCCGTGGCTCCATCGAGATTTCGTCTGTGACCGTCTTTCGTGTGCATGTGACGGCGTTCGCGAGCCGCAACCCCGATCGCCGACGTCTGGGATCGGTCTGGGATTCAGCTGGTATCGTGATCCCAATGGAAGCGACCGTGGATGATGTCGGCCGCATCGTGTTGCCCAAGCCGTTGCGAGAGAGGCTTCGGTTGACACCCGGCACGAAGGTCGACGTCAGCGAGTACGGAGACGGCTTGCACGTCACTGCCTTGGGCCGTACGGCGCGCCTCGAGGTCCGCGACGGTCGGCTCGTTGCCAGCGCGGAGACTCCGATCACCGACGAGGACGTGCTGGCGCTCATCGATGCCGGGCGCCGGTGACCGACCTGCTGCTCGACACCAGCGTGGCGGTGCCGTTGCTCGTGACGTCACACGTTGCCCACGCGGCCGTGAACGCATCGGTCGGTGACCGCTCGGTCGCGCTCGCCGGGCATGCACTCCACGAGACCTATGCCGTGCTCACCCGCCTACCGGGGGATGCGCGGGTTGCCCCCACTGATGCGGTGCGCCTCCTTCGCGAGCGGTTCGAGCCAGCTGCCGTGCTGGATGCCAAGTCGGGCCGTGCCGCACCTGCGGTACTGGCAAGCATCGGCATCGTTGGCGGTGCGACCTACGACGGGTTGGTCGGGCTTGCGGCACGTGCGTCGGGGCTTCCGCTCGCGAGCCGGGATCGTCGCGCCCAGGGCACCTACCGGTTGTTGGGCGTGCCGGTGGAGACGAGCGGCTGACGTCCCCGTGGAGCGGACGTTCCGCGTGGGTCGCGGGATGATCCGGCCGCGGATGTGGTTGCTGGGCAAACACATCCGCGGCTGAAGGTCGGCGGATGTTCCCGACCCCGACGGGACACCCGTCCCGTGACGGTGGGACATGGTTCCCCGGAGGGTTCCCGGTACTGGAAACGAGTGCCGAGGAGGCCGCATGAGCATCCGACATCGTCCAACCCATCTCGTCCTCGCCGCGTTGCTCGTGGCCGGCGCACTGGCCGGGTGTGGCGACGACGACGCGTCCGACGACGCCTCGGACGAGGTGTCGACCGACCCGGCGCGCTCCGGTGCTTCGTCCGGAGGCGGTGCCGACGACACCGACGGGCCCGCATCGCTCACGGTGACGCTGGTGGAGCGCGACGGGGGCTACGCCTTCCAGCTGCCCGCGTCGGTGGAAGCGGGCGCCACCCGCATCACGCTCGTCAACGAGGGCAGCGAGGACCACCACGCCCAGCTGTTCAGGCTGAACCCGGACGCGACCATCGACGATCTGCGGGAGGCGCTGGCGTCCGGTGACCCGGTCGCCGCCCTGCCGCTCGGCAGCTACGAGGGCGGCACCTCGGTCGTCGGTCCCGGAGAGACCTCGCGGGCCGACGCGGTGGTCGACCTCACCGAGGGCACGTGGGCGCTGATCTGCTTCATCGAGGACCCGGGCGGCGTCCCCCACATGGCGAACGGGATGCTGCAGCCCTTCGAGGTGGTCGCGGCCGAGGAACCGGCCGAGTTGCCGGAGGCGGACGCCGAGCTCACGCTGCTCGACTACGGGTTCGCCGGTCCCGAGTCGGTCCCGGGTGACGCCGTGCTCGAGCTGACCAACGCCTCCGAGGTCGAGCCCCACGAGATGGTGATCGCCCGCCTCGACGACGGTGCGACCCCGGACGACGTTCTCGCGGCGCTGGGCGAGGAGTCGGAGCCCCCGATGACGCCCGTCGGAGGTGTCCAGGCCCTCCTGCCGGGTGCCGGCCAACGCGTGCAGCTCGATCTCGAGCCGGGCGAGTACGTGATCGCCTGCGGCATCCCGTCGATCCTCGACGGCGTGCCACACGTGGAGAAGGGCATGGTCGGAACCCTCACGGTCACGTAGCGCGACCGAGGGCTACGCTGCGGCCACGATGGAGCGGTCCGCTCCGATCCAGCCAGTCGCCGGCCCGGGCGGCGGGTCCGCCGTGCGGCGGGGCCGGGTGGTCGCGGGCGTGGTGATCATGTTCGTCCTCGGCGGGGTCGCCCTCGGTGTCCGGGTGGCGACCCCGACCGACGGCAGCGTGCAGGTGCTCACCGGGGGACGCCACCGTGAGGGCGGTGTGGAGGTCGGGAGGGTGTCCGCGGGCGAGCTGCAACCGGGCGACGTGGTGGTGGCCATCGACGGCGACCGCCTCGACGGGGTGCCGCCGCTGAGGACACCGAGCGCCTGGCAGACGGGCGAGACGCTCACCTACGAGGTCCGGCGGGGCGGTGAGCAGGTCGACGTGGAGGTGCGGTTGGAGGATGCGTCGCTCGGTGCGATCGCCCGCCACTGGGGCACGACCGCGTTCGTCGCCGGCTTCTGGCTGCTCGCCGGCTACACGTTCCTCCGGCGCAGCCGGGACCCCGGGCCGGCGGCTCTGTTCCTCGCCGCCACCGGGATCGGGGTCAGCAGCCTTCCGTTCCTCGTGGGCGTCGATGTGCTGGCCCTCAGCGGGGGCCCGGTCGCCTGGACCTGGGCGATCTGCACGGTCGGCGTCTACACGGTCGGCTGGGCCGCGATGCTCGTGTTCGCGCTGCGCTTTCCGGCGTCGCATCCGATCGCGATGCGCCGCGGCCCGGTGCGGTGGGCGGGTGCGGCGCCGTTCATCGTGCTCGCCCCGTTCGTCGCGGTGGGGCTGGTGGCGGGCGGCCCCTCGTTCCTCGGATGGCTGATGATCGGCACCACCGCGGTGGCGGGCTCCACGGTCGTGATGGTCACCGGCATCGGTCTGTCGACCTACCGGCGGAGCGCCGACCCGGAGGTGCGCCAGCAGCTTCGCTGGCTCCTGGTCGGTGCGGTGGTCTCGGCGTCGGCCGTCCTGGCGGGCTGGTTGGTACCCGAGCTGATCAGCGGCGACTCGCTGCTTCCCCGCCAGGCGATCGGGGTGGCGGGCCTGCCCCTCGTGGCCGGGCTCGGTGTCTCGGTGCTGTGGTTCCGCCTCTTCGACGTCGAGACCGTCGTCAACCGGTCGCTCGTCTACGCGTCGTTGACCGCAGTGGCGATCGGTGTCTACGGGCTGGTGGTCTGGGTGCTCGGCGTGACAGTGACCGAGCGGGGGGCTCCGCTGGCGGCGACGGCGGTGGTGGCGGTGCTGGTGTCGCCGCTGCGCACGCGCCTCCAGCGGGCGGTCAACCGGCTCATGTACGGCGACCGCGACGACCCCTACCGGGTGCTGACCCGACTGGGCCGCTCGCTGGAGGCGACCCTGGCGCCGGACGAGGCCGTGACCGTGGCCGTGAGGACCATCGCCCACGCGCTACGGCTGCCGTTCGTGGCGGTGGACCGGGTCGGGATCGATCGCGCCCGTGAGCGTGTCGCGGCACACGGGGAGCCCCGGGGGGCAGGCGATCCGGATCTCGTGGAGGTGCCGTTGGTGCACGCGGGACGGATCGGCGGTTGGCTGGCGGTCGCGCCGCGCTCCCCCCGCGAGCCGCTGAGCGTGACCGATCGCTCGCTGCTCGAGGACCTTGCTCGGCAGGTCGCCGGCGTCGTCGAGGCGGCGCGGCTCACTGCGGATCTGCGGCGGTCACGCGAGCGGCTCGTCACGGCGCGCGAGGAGGAGCGGCGCCGCCTCCGCCGTGACCTGCACGACGACCTGGGGCCGGCGCTGGCCGGGCTGGCGCTTCGCCTCGACCACGCCCGGCGACGGGTGCACGACGACCCGGACACGGTCGCTGCGAGCCTCGGAACGCTGGGTGCGCAGGCGCGGGGGGCGCTGGCCGGCGTCCGCGAGCTGGTCGAGGGGCTCCGCCCACCGGCGCTGGACGAGCTCGGCCTGGGCGGCGCCCTGCGTGACCACGCGTCCCGGTTGGGCGGCCGCGATGGAAGCGCGACCAGCATCGACATCGAGGTCGACGGGACGCTCGACGGCACGCTGCCCGCGGCAGTCGAGGTGGCCGCCTTCCGCATCGCCGCCGAGGCGATGACGAACGCGGTCCGCCACGCGTCGGCCCGGACGTGTCGGGTGCGGGTCGCGGCCGGGGACTCCCTCGACCTCGAGGTCGTGGACGACGGCTGCGGCCTCCCCGCCGAGCCCCGGCCGGGCGTGGGGCTCGACTCGATGGTCGAGCGGGCCGAGGAGCTGGGCGGGACCGTCAGCGTGGCGCCGCACCACCCGGGCACCCGGGTCGCCGCATCGCTGCCCCTTTCCCCGGAGGTCCGCGCATGACCGCGGGGCTGAGGGTGCTGATCGTGGAGGATCACCCGATCTACCGCGACGGCCTGGCCGACACGTTGAGCTCGGCACCGGGCATCGAGGTGGTCGCCACGGCCGACTCCGGCGAGGCGGCGCTCGAGCTGGTCGCCGCCGACGCGCCCGACGTGGTCCTGATGGATGTGAGCCTGCCCGGCATCAGCGGCGTCGAGGCGACCGCGGCGGTGCTCGACGCGGCGCCGGACGCAGGGGTGCTCGTGCTGACGATGTACCGGGAGGAGGAGCTGCTGTTCTCGGCCATGCGAGCGGGAGCACGCGGCTACCTCCTCAAGGGGGCCTCCGGCGACGACATCGTGCGCGCGGTCCGCAGCGTGGGTGCCGGGGAGGCCGTGTTCGGCGAGGGAGTGGCCGAGCGGGTGCTCCGACACTTCGCCTCCGGCCGCCCGGCGCCCGAGCCGTTCCCGGACCTGACCGGCCGCGAGCGTCAGGTGCTCGAGCTGCTGGCCCGGGGCCTCCCGAACCGTGACATCGCGAGCCTGCTGTTCGTCAGCGACAAGACGGTCCGCAACAACGTCTCGAACATCCTGACGAAGCTGCAGGTGACCGATCGCGGCCAGGCGATCGTGGCCGCCCGCGAGGCCGGGTTGGCGCCACGTGAGAGCGATCGCGCGCCCGGGGAACGGGCCGGCGGCAGCCCCGACAGGTGACGCCTCCCGCAGCTACGGCGGCCCGTCGTCGTCCCACCGCCGCCGCGGGTGCTGCGCTCTGCGCCGCCCGGCCCGCGCACGACGAGTCCGGGTGCCCGGTCCCGGGAATGGCTGACGCATGAGCGAGGAGCTCCCGCTCGGGCCGGTGCTGCACCTGGGCGATGCCGAGGTCCGGGTGGGCACGGCCTCGTGGGCAGAGCGGACCCTGGTGCGCGAGACCGACTGGTACCCGAAGCGGTCGATGAGCGCCGCCGAGCGGCTGGCGTACTACGGGGCGCGCTTCTCGATCGTCGAGGCCGACAGCACCTACTACCGGCCGCCGTCCCGCAACCTGACCGGCGGCTGGGCCGAGCGGACGCCCGAGGGCTTCCGCATGAACATCAAGGCCTACTCGCTGCTGACCGGCCACCCGACGAAGCCGGAGACGCTCTGGCCGGACGTCGCCGAGGCGCTCGACCCCGAGGCGAGGGACAAGCGCAACGTCTACCCGCACCACCTGCCCGACGACGCGGTCGACGAGGTGTGGGACCGGTTCGCCGACGCACTGGTGCCCCTGCGCGAGGCCGGGAAGCTGGGGGCGGTCCTGCTGCAGTATCCCCCGTGGTTCACGCCGAAGCGCTCGAACCGCGAGGAGCTGGCCCGGGCGCGCGAGCGCCTGGGCGACCTGCAGCTCTGTGTCGAGCTGCGCTCCCCCCGGTGGTTCCGGCCGGACGACCTCGACCGCACGCTGCGCTGGCTCGCCGACCACGACCTGGCCTGCGTCTCGGTCGACGCGCCCGAGGTGTCCGGGCTGCCACGGGAGGCCATGGCGACGACCGACCTGGCGGTCGTCCGCTTCCACGGCCGTTCCGACGAGACCTGGTCGGGGCGGGCGGCCACCGCGGCCGAGCGGTTCCGCTACCTCTACGACCGCCGGGAGCTGCGGCCGTGGGTCGGCCGCGTGCAACAGCTGGCCGACCAGACCCGGGAGGTCCACGTGCTGATGAACAACTGCTACCGCGACTTCGGGGTGCGCAACGCCGCCGACATGGTTGACCTGCTGTCCGAGGCGGCCGACTGACCCGACGCCGGGCCGTCCTGCGGCGGGCCGGTCGGGTTCGCTCGCTTGACCAGCCAGTCAATAGAGTCCCGCGGCATGGACCTCAACGGGATCTCTGCCATGGTCACCGGCGGCGCCTCGGGCCTGGGCGCCGCCACCGCCCGCTCGCTCAGCGCCCGGGGTGCCAAGGTGCTCATCGCCGACCTCGACCGCCAACAGGACAAGGGCGATGCCGTCGCCAAGGAGATCGGCGGGGCGTTCGTGCCGTGCGACGTCACCAAGACCGACCAGATCATCGCCGCCGTGGACGCCGCCCGCGAGCTCGGCCCGCTGCGGGCGCTGGTCACCGCCGCCGGCATCGGCTGGGCCACCCGCACCATCGGCAAGGACGGCCAGTACGAGTCGGCGCACGACCTCGGCCTCTTCAAGACGGTCGTCGACATCAACCTGATCGGCACCTTCGACTGCATCCGGCTGGCCGCGACGGCCATGTCGCAGACCGAGCCGCTCACCGACGGCGAGCGTGGGGCCATCGTGACCGTGGCCTCGGTGGCCGCGTTCGACGGCCAGATCGGCCAGGCCAGCTACTCGGCCTCGAAGGGCGGCGTGGTCGGCATGACCCTGCCGGTCGCCCGCGACCTGGCTGCCGTGGGCGTGCGGGTGAACTGCATCGCCCCCGGGCTCATCGACACCCCGATCTACGGCCAGGGTGAGGCGAGCGAGCAGTTCAAGGAGAAGCTGAAGCGCGACGTCCTGTTCCCCAAGCGCCTGGGCAGCGCCGACGAGTTCGCCTCGATGGCGACCGAGCTGGTCTCGAACAGCTACATGAACGCCGAGGTCATCCGTCTCGACGGCGGCGTGCGGATGCAGCCGAAGTGACCGGCGGCGTCCCGGGCTGGCGCGGCGGCACGTGCACGAGTCCGGGCGTCCCCCGCCGGCCCACCCACGACGGGTGGTCGGCCAGGGCGAGCAGCTCGGCGTCCCCCGCCGAGTCGCCGTAGGCCCACAGCTCCACGTCGGTGGCGGGTCCGAACCGCTCAGCCGTCCAGCCGAGCAGGCGTGCCGCCTTCTCGGGGCCCCGGGTGTTCGCCCCGCCCACGACGCCGCCGGTGAGGACGCCGTCGCCGTCGACCGCCAGCTCCACCGCCAGCACCGCGTCGATCCCGAGGTCCTGCGCGAGGGGGCGGAGGTAGGCACCGAGCGACGCCGAGACCAGCAGCACCGCATGGTTGCTCGCCTGGTGCCAGCGCAGGCGGTCGAGGACCTCGGGCCGCAGCCCCCGGTGCAGCTCGGCGGCGTACGCGGCGCCCAGCTGCTCGAGCCGCTCGGCGGGCCAGCCCCGGAACAGCTGGTCGATGGCGGCGACCTTCAGGACGTCGCGGTCCCGCGTGCGCCGCGTGGCCGCGGCCACCGCGCGGGCGACGCGGTGGCCGCCGCACGTGCGCCGGAGGAAGGGCAGCAGCGTGTCGCGCCGCGTGAGCGTGCCGTCGAAGTCGAACGCCGCGACCCCGGGTCGCGTCGGCGCCGGGCCGGCCGGGGTGCCGTCGGTGTTCATCCCGGCCGGCCGAGCACGGCTCGCAATGCGTCCTCGATCTCCGGGTGCGAGAACGCGAAGCCGGCGTCGGTGAGGATCCGGGGAACGACACGCAGGCTGCCGAGCAGCAGCTCGTCCGCCATTTCGCGCCCGGCGACGAGCCTCGGGCCGAACGCCGGCACGGTGACGAGCGTAGGGCGGTGGAGCACGCGGCCGAGCGCGTGCGTGAGCTCTGCGTTGGTGACCGGGTTCGGCGCGACCACGTTGACGGGTCCCGTCACGGAGTCGTCGTCCATCAGGAAGCGCAGAGCGGCAACCTCGTCGTCGAGGGCGATCCAGCTCATCCACTGCCGGCCCGAGCCCATCCGCCCACCGAGGAGCAGGCGGAAGAGCGGAACCAGCCGGGGGAGCATGCCACCGTGGGCCGCGAGCACCACACCGCTGCGCGCGTGGACGGTCCGGATACCTGCATCGACGGCGGGTTGAGCCGCTGCCTCCCAGGCCTCGACCACGTCCGCCATGTAGCCGTCTCCCGGGTCGCTGGCCTCGGTGAGCACCTCGTCGCCCCGGTTGCCGTAGAAATGGACGCCCGACGCCGAGACGAGCACGCTGGGCGGTGGATCGAGGCCGGCGACGGTTCGGGCGATCAGGCACGTGCCCCGGGTGCGGCTCTCGAGGATCTCCCGCTTGCGCGCCGCAGACCAGCGCTTGTCGCCGATGCCGGCGCCGGCCAGGTGGACCACCGCATCCACACCGCCGAGCGCAGCCGCGTCGATCGTGCCGTCCGCGGGGTCCCAGCGGATCGCACCGGGGTCGTCCGACGGTCGCCGCACAAGCGGCCGGACCGCGTGGCCGTCGCTGCGGAGCGATCGGGTGAGCGCGCTGCCGATCAACCCACTGGACCCGGTTACGGCGACCTGCACGGATCCCTCCTGAGGCGCTCGTCGAGCCAGTACCGTACGGCGAGACGGCAGGTCGCGCTCAACTCCTGGGGAGGAGCAGCGGCGTGCGAGCGCCAGGCGATCTCAGCCCACCCGGCGGTGCATGCGGCCGTCGAGGTGCACCGAGCGGGCCGGCTCCCCGGGGGGACCGGTGAACACCACGAGCTCGCCGACGCCGGTCACGGGGTTCCGCCCGGTCCACAGCCCGCCCCGGGCGTCGACGGGGGCCAGCTCGATCGTGACCGGCACCGCGCCGAGCCGCGCCAGGACCCCGGACGGCTCGGTGGTCAGCCGCACGCCGCCGTCGCCGCCGGTGACCTCGACCCGCTGGTGCAACCGGTCGTAGGTGCCGGCGACCCGTGCCGGCCCGGATGCGCCGGGGGGCTCCGTGCCCGCAGCGCGCGCCGCCCCCGGCGCCCGGTCGGTCGCGGTCTGTCCGGCGCCCGGGTGGGGAGGAACCGCCATCTCGGCGACGTCGCCCACGATCCGGGGGAGCAGGTCGCGGGCGAGCAGCGCACCG
>JBKHJZ010000097.1:0-12221 GCA_046537875.1 Acidimicrobiia bacterium
GACGGCGTTCCTCCTGAGGCCGGGGGCCGACGTGTGGGAAGAGATCCCGTTCCCGCATCGGGTCAGCCCGCCGCGGACCTCGGAGCCGTGGACGTTCCAGTCCCTCGTTGCCGCGACGCCGGGTGGCGACGTGTTCGCGCTCGTCAGCAGCGGCCCCAACGAGATCGCGTACCCGCCATGGCGGCTGCTGGTGCTGCGTGACGGCGAGTGGGTCGAGCGCGCCACCATGGCCGACGTCGACCCCAAGGGACTCTGCGCGAGCCGGGAGGCGTACTACGTCCTGACATCGGACACGTCGCCCCTGCCGAGCGCGGAGCAGCCGCCCGGCCCGGCCCGGGAAGGACCGCCCCCGCCGGCACGGATGGCGCTCTACGAGGTGCCCTTCGGCGGTGGCGAGCCGAGCCCGGTCGCCTTGCCCGATGTCGACACCTCGATGGCCGGGGTCGCGGTGTCGCTCGCGTGTGATCGGGGCGGTCCGTACCTGACCTCGTCCACCCCGACATCGGATGCACCGATGGTCGTGTTCGCCCGGCGTGCCGGCCGGTGGGAGACCGTCGAGGGCGACTGGTCACCGGGGCTGGTGCAGCGGACGCACTCGGCACCGGACGGGGTCGCCATCGTCGTGACGGCGCTGAGGCCGATCCGGCTGACCGTCCACACGGTCGCCGCCGGGGAGCAGGCTGCCCGGGCCCTGGATCCTCGCTTCGGCCACCGCCTCCTCGCCCCGGACCCCGTCGACGGCGGGTTCGTCACGATCGGGCCACTCCCGCACCTGAGTGCGGAGGTGGAGGCCGCGGACCCCTCTGCCCGAGCGGACGGGGACATCACCATCGAGACGCTCGGGTTCCAATCGTCCCGATTGGGTGACTCTGCAAGGTGAGGAAGGGCCACCTACTCGCCCGAGGGGGTGCTTCGCGCGAGCGGGGTGGTGGCGGAGTCCGCCGAGTGGTCGGCGCTGCGCCAGGGCGCACGGCGAGCGGTTGCGCACCGGTGGGCACGTTCGTGCCCGGAGCCGGGTGCGAGCTCGACGTGCCGGGGTGGGCCAGCCAGCTCGCCGTCGGCGGTCCCGCACCGTGCGCCTGCCCGGCGGGATGGGCGGCGACGAGCGCGGCCGGGGGACTGGTGTCGCTGGAAGCCGAGGGCGGGCACGACGAAGCCGAGCACCCGGGTGAGACGGCCGCGCGGCCGGCGGGCGGTCGGGGGCCGCGCACCGGGGCGACACTCTGCGGCGAGGCGAGCGCGTTCGGACTCGGCCATCAGCCGACTCCGACGCTCCCGGGCGAGGTGGTCCGATGCCTGGGGCCAGAACATGGGTGGACCCTACGGAGCAACCTGGACAGAATATGTCCGGGTCGTCCCGAAAGGATGAGTGCGATGGGGTCGCCGGCCGAGCGGATCCTGGATCTGCTCTCGCTGTTCGAGAGTCGCCCCCGGTGGCAGGCGGCCGAGCTGGCGGACAGGCTGGATGTCACCGAGAGGACGGTGCGACGCGACGTCACCCGCCTTCGCGACCTGGGCTACCCGGTGGAGGCCGAGGCCGGCCCCGCGGGTGGCTACCGGCTGGGCGCAGGACGATCCCTGCCGCCGCTGCTCCTGGCGGACGACGAGGCGGTGGCCGTCGCCCTCGGACTGCGGTTGGCAACCCGCTACGGGCTGACGGGCGTGGACGACGCCGCGGTCGCCGCGCTGGCCAAGCTCGACCAGGTGCTTCCCAGCCGCCTGCGCGAGCGGATCACCGCCGTCACATCGAGCACCGTGTTCGTGGCGCGCCCGGCGTCGGGTCGGGTGTCACCGGACCTGTTGCTGGTCCTCGCACAGGGATGCCGCGACCTGGAGCGGGTCCGGTTCCGCTACCGGGCTGGGAACGGGGCCGAGAGCGAACGTCGCGTCGAGCCGTACCGCCTCGTCAGCGCCACGGGCCGCTGGTACCTGGTGGCCTTCGACCTGGATCGAGCAGCGTGGCGGACGTTCCGCGTGGACCGCATGTCCGACGTGGTGCTGAGCGGTCACCGCTTCGACCGGCGTGAGGAACCGGACGCCGCGACCCTGGTCGCCGAGGGGATCGCCATCCGCGCCTATGACCGGCAGGCGGAGGTGGTTCTGCGCGCCTCCCTCGAGGAGTGCGTCGAGCTGGTTCCACCGACGATCGGGACGTTGGAGGATCTGGGGGGCGCCACCCTTCTGCGCCTCGGTTCGAACGACCTCGACTGGATCGCTCGCTATCTGGCCTCCCTGCCCGTGGGCTGCGAGGTGCGACAGCCGCCCGAGTTGCGAGCGGCGCTCCGTTCGCTGGGTCGGCGGCTCGTGCGCGAGCACCGGGGGTGAACCTGACGTTGCCGACCGATCACGGTCGGCGTGAGGGGGGTGCATGCACTGGTACCATATATGGCGTGAGTCACAAGACGACGATCTACCTGCCTGACGACCTGAAGGCAGCGATCGAGGGCGAGGCGAGGCGCCGAGGCGTGTCGGAGGCCGAAGTGATCCGGCGTGCCATCGCCCGGGACGTTGCTCGGCCCCGGCCCCGATTCGGGATCATCGACGGTGAACCCATCGCCGAGCGGGCGGAGGAGCTCCTGAACGGCTTCGGCGAGCGGTGATCGTCGCCGACACCAGCGGCCTGCTCGCACTGTTCAACGCGCGCGAGCCGCGACACGACGACGCCCGCCGCGTCGTCGAGCGCGAGAAGGACCCGCTCGTCGTCTCGCCGTTCGTGATCGCCGAGCTCGACTACCTCGTCGCGACGCGGCTCGGTGTCGACGCCGAGCTCGCGGTGCTCAGGGAGCTCACGGGGGGCGCGTATCACCTGCCGCAGATCAGCATCGACGATCTGCACGAGTGTGTTGCGGTCATCGAGCGCTACCGGGACCAGGAGATCGGGCTGGCGGACGCCTCGCTGGTGGTTCTCGCCGCGCGCCACTCGACCCGGCAGATCTTGACGCTCGACCACCGCCACTTCCGAGTTCTTCGGCCGGTCGACGGCGGCCGCTTTCGCCTGTTGCCGTGAGATCTCCGGATCACATCGGTCACCCGCGCTAGCGTCACCGCCGAGTTCAGCACCGGGCGATCGGGGGTCGGGAGATCGCTGGGATCGTGGGGAATCGCGCCGATTCCGTCGGCAGCCCCCTTGGATCGCGAGCGTTCGGCCGGTCGTCGTGCCGGAGGCGCTGGCGAGCGCGTGTGCGTGCTGACAAGTGCTGAGAGGCAGAGACGACGTGCTGGGGAGCAGGAACATGACGATGGTCGGTCGAGCTCGCAGGACGGGCGTGGCGTTGGTGGTGGTGCTCACGGCCTCCGTCGTGTTCGGGCCGCCGCATGCCGGCGCACAGGACTCGGCCGGTGAACCGCCGCGCGAGGTGCGTCCGGTCCTGGGTACGGACACTGCATGTGATCCGGAAACGGGCGAGTTGGTGATCTCCGGCGAGTGGTCGAACCCGTCGGATCTCGAGGTGCGGTTCGTGGATCTGAGGGTGGAGCTGCACCTGGCGATTCCCGGCACTGAGCCGGTCGAGTTCGAGATCGTCGACGTCACTCAGATCTTCCCGACCGAGCTGGCGCCGCACGAGGCGGTAGCGATCGGGCCCGAGCGAATCCCGGTCGACGAGTGGTGGAATCTCGGGCTCGGGGGCGAGTTCGTCGTCGAGGGGTTCGACCCGGTGCCCCTCGCCAGCACGTTGGAGCTGAATGCGCCGTGCACCGGGGTCGAGCTTCCGGAGCCGCCGCCGGTGGAGGAGCCGGCGGAGCCGATCGAGGAGATGCCGCGCTTCACCGGGTGAGCGCCGGAGGTGGGTGAGCGCACCAGTGCGGCCTGTGACCGATGCTGCGGGAGGGCCAATCGGAGATGCGCCGATCGACAGACACAGGGGGAATCACGATGAACGGTGCCCGTCTGGCTCGGCGGCTGGCAGTGACGGCTGTGTTTGCGGGCGCGATGTCCGGGCTGGTGGGCGTCCCACCGGCTGCCTCCCAGGAGGCGCCGGAGCGCACGCCGGTCCCGGCCTTCCCCGGGCTGGCCTGTGATCCGGAGACAGGGGAGCTGGTGATGGAAGGCGCGATCTCGAACCCGGTCGACGCGGAGATGACCCTGACCAGGGTGGAGGTCGCTCTGGTCCTTGACCCGGGCACCGAGGCCGAGGAGGAGATCGACCTCTCGCATCTGTTCCCGGAGACGCTCGCGCCGTTGGAGTCGGTGCCGATCGGCCGGCTCACCTTCCCCGGCGACAGGCCGTGGGGACTGCGCCTCGGCATCGAGACGATGGTCGAGGGGTTCGAGGAGCCGGGGTCTGTCGCGGGGGTGCCCGTCCTCTCGGGTCCGTGCGAGCAGCCGGACGAACCGCGTCCGGAGCCGCCGCCGGTGGAGGAGCCCGCGGAGCCGATCGAGGAGACGCCGCGCTTCACCGGGTGACCGGGGTCCCGCCCCGGTACAGGCACTTCACGCAGGGTGCAGGCGCGGCCGGAGGCTCATCCGGTGTGGAAGCGACGAGTGTGCGACCCGACCTATGTCGATCGCACACTCGTCGGCATGTTCGGGACGGCGATGCATCCCCGGGTGGTCAGATTCGCCCGTCCCCGGCGGACGTAGCGCCGACAGCGGTCCGCTCCTTCTCGTGCGGAGTCTCCGGGCCGGGTGCCTCGGGGGCCGTCCCCTCGATGTGGATCGCCGGGAGCACCCGATCGAGCCAGCCGGGGAGCCACCAGTTGCGGTCGCCGAGCAGCTCCATGGTGGCGGGGACCACCACGAGGCGGACGATCGTCGCATCGACCAGAACGGCAGTCGCCAGCCCGAGCCCGAAGAGCTGGAGGGACCGGTCGGGTGAGAGCACGAAGCCGGCGAAGACCACGATCATGATGGCGGCCGCTGCGGTGATCACCCGGGCCGTGGAGGCCAGCCCGGTGGCCACGGCCGTGGCGTTGTCGCCGCTGGTGTCGTAGTGCTCCCGGATGCGGGACAGGAGGAAGACCTCGTAGTCCATCGAGAGGCCGAAGACGATGGCGAACAGCATCATCGGCGCCCACGCCTCCACCGGGCCGGGCTCGCCCGCACCGATCAGGCCGGCGCCCCATCCCCACTGGAACACGGCGACGATCACGCCGTAGGCCGCACCGATCGAGAGCAGGTTCATCACCACCGCCTTGAGGGGCACGAGCAGGCTCCGGAACACGGCCATGAGGACGGCGAACGACACGGCCAGCACCACGGCGATGAACACCGGGAGGCGGTCGGCGGTGAAGTCAGCGGAGTCGACGACGCTGGCCTGACTGCCACCCACCAGCACCTCGAGGGCGGTGCCCTCCGATGCGGGCGGCACGACGTCGTTCCGCAGGCGGTTGACGAGCTCGGTCGTCTCCTCGTCCTGTGGCGCGCTCGCCGGGTACACGGTGACGAGGGCGACATCGCCGGCCTCGTTGCGGATCGCGGGGATCACCCCGGCCACCCCGTTGACGCTCGGTAGCTCGGCGGCGAGCCGGTCGAGCTCGCCTGCCGCCTCGGCGTCGGGCACGGAGGCCGCCAGGAACAGCGGACCGTTGACGCCGGGGCCGAAGCCCTCGGCCAGCAGGTCGTAGGCCCGGCGGGTGGTGTCGGTCTCCGGGCGGTTCCCGGCGTCGCCGAAGCCGAGCCGCATCCCGAACGTCGGCAGTGCGAGCACGACGAGCACCACCAGCGCCAGGGTCGCCGGCACCGCCGGCCGGCGCTGGATCACCTGACTCCAGCGACGCCACACCGTCCCGCCCTCGGGACCGGCGCGGTGGCGGTGGGGAAGTCCCAGCCGGTCGATGTTGCGGCCCACGAACCCGAGCACGGCGGGCAGCAGGGTCACGGCGGCCAGCATGGTCATGGCCACACCGGAGGCCGCCGCGATGCCGAGCGCCCGGTTGACATCGAGGCCGACGACCAGCAGGCCGAGGACCGAGACGACCACGGTGGTCCCCGCGAAGAGGACCGCCCGCCCCGCGGTGTCCATGGCGAGCTCGACCGAGCCGGCCGGGTCGAGCCCGCCGGCAAGGCCCTCGCGGTACCGGGTGACGATGAACAGGGCGTAGTCGATGCCCACGCCGATGCCGAGCATGAGCACCAGCTGGAGCGTGAAGCTCGGCATGGTCACCACGTTGGCGAGCAGGGTCACGAGGGCGGCCCCCGTGCCGATGCCGAACGCCGCGGTCAGGAGCGGCAACCCCATGGCGAGCAGGGAGCCGAAGGCGATGAGCAGGATCACCACGGCGGCGAGCACCCCGACGGCCTCACTGCCGCCCTCCGCCTCCTCGGCGAAGCGGTCGCCCCCGAGCTCCAGCTGCGCACCCGGAACCTGCGCGCCCTCGACGAGATCGCGGATCTCCGCGACCGCATCCTCGTACGACGCATCGCTGCGATCCGCCAGGCTGATCTCGGCGAACGCAACGGTCCCATCGTCGCTGATCTGCGAGCCCGAGCTCGGCTCGTAGGGGTTGGACACGGTCGCGTCCGGGACCGTCGCCGCGATGTCGCCCAACAGGTCGGTCACCGGGCCGGCGACCGCCGGGTCCTCGACACCGCGGTCCGAGGCGACGACCAGCTTGCCCTGGAACCCGGCGCGGGTGGGGAAGCCTCCCGCCTCGAGAAGCTCGACCGCCTCCTGGCTCTCCGACCCCGGCAGCTCGAACTCGTCCTCGAACGTCCCCGCCGCCGCGCCCGACAGCGCCAGCAGGCCGACGGCGAGGAGGATCCAGGCCGCCAGCACGCGCCGCCGGCGCCGGTAGCTGAGGCGACCGAGCCGTCGGAGCGCGGAGTCGCGCCCGGCGCGGACAGCCGTCTGTTGCTGGTTGTGTTGCATGGCCGGCACGGTAAGAACCGGCCTGCTGCACCGTCGTCGGCCCCGGAGAGGTTGTTCGCCTACTCCCGGCGCGATGCGCGCCCGACACGGAGAGCGCGCTCGGGCACGTGTCCGTCGGTCGACCTCACGCCCGGGCCAGGCCGGTCTGGAACGCGATCACCACCAGCTGGGCCCGATCGCGTGCGCGCAGCTTCTGCATGATCCTGCTGACGTGGGTCTTGGCGGTGAGCGGGCTGAGATGCAGCTCGGCCGCGATCTCTGCGTTCGAGAGCCCCCTGCCCACCAGCGCGAGCACATCCTGCTCGCGCTCGGTGAGCGCGTGGAGCAGGTCCGTGTCGGGGGTCGGGTGGGCCTGCCGGGCGAACGCGTCGACGACCCGGCGGGTGACAGAGGGGGTGAGCAGCGCCTGTCCCTCGGCGACCGTGCGCACCGCGGCCCGCAGCGCGTCGGGCTCGACGTCCTTGGTGAGGAAGCCGCTCGCGCCGGCCCGGAGGGCCTCGAACACGTACTCGTCCAGCTCGTAGGTGGTGAGCACGATCACCCGCACGGTGGAGAGCTCGCCGTCCTCGGCGATCCGGCGGGTGGCCTCGATGCCGTCGAGGTTCGGCATCCGGATGTCCATCAGGATCACGTCGGGCCGGTGCCGGCGCACCAGCTCGAGCGCCTCATGGCCGTCGTCCGCCTCGCCCACCACCTCGAGGTCGCCGGTCGCGTCGAGCAACGACACGAACCCGGCCCGTACCAGGGCCTGGTCGTCGGCGATGGCGACGCAGATCACCCGCCGCTCCTGCGATCGCGGGGGACGACCGCCCGGACCGCCCAGCCACCGCGGGGTCCCGGCCCCGCCTCGAGGCGGCCGCCGAGCGTCGCGACCCGCTCCCGCATGCCGCGCAGCCCGTGGCCGGCGGCCGGCGGGGTCGGGGGCGCGCCCGAGCCGTCGTCGTCGACCTCGACGACGAGGTCGGGGCCAGCGGCACGCAGCTCCACGCACACGTGCTCGGCCTGCGAGTGGCGGACCACGTTGGTCAGGCTCTCCTGAACGATGCGAAACGCCGTCAGCTGGGCGATGTCCGACGAACGGGTCACCTCGTCGTCCACCCGCACCGCGACGTCGAAGCCGGCGGCCCGCGTGCCCTCCACGAGCTCGTCGAGGTCGGCCAGGCCGGGCGCCGGGGCCGTGGTGGTGCGGCCGTCGCCCGAGCGGAGGACCGCGACGAGGGCACGGATCTCGTCGGTGGCCTCCCTGCCCGCGGACCGGATCGCCGCCAGGGCGCGTCGGGCAGTCGCGGGGTTGCGCCCGAGGGCGTCCTGGCCGACTCCGGCCTGCACGGTCATGACCGACACGGTGTGGGCCAGCACGTCGTGGAGGTCCCGGGCGATCTCCAGCCGGGCCTGGCTCACCCGCCGCTCGGCCTCCGCCTCCCGTTCGGCCTCGGCCCGTTCGGCCCGCGCTTCGTACTGCGAGAGCAGGGCACGGCGGCTGTGGGTGAGCTCGCCGAACATCAGGGCGGCGACGGTCCAGCCGACCGCGGCGGTCGCTTCGGCCAGGGTGTTCTCCTCACCCAGGCCGATCGCCAGGGCAGGGAGGCCGACGACGATGGCTCCCACACCGAGCTGCCGGCGCCGGTCGCCCGTCGCACCCAGCAGGTACAGCACGAACAGGTGGGGCGCGTTGATGTACGAATCCTCGTAGCCGATCACGTGCCACGCGATCGTGAGGCCGAGGCTGACCAGCGCCGCGGTCGCAGGGGCGCGGAGCGCGACGAGCACTGCGCCGAAGGCCCCTCCCAGCAGGAGGAGCCCGCCGACGTCGAAGGCCGTCGTCGCATCCGAGCCGGTCGTGCCGCCGGTGACGAATGCCTGGACGAGGATGAGCCCTGCGATGACGATGAGCGCGACGCGGTCTCCGACCGGGAACCTCGGCGCCGGTGCGTCGTGCTGCACGGACGTCACGGTACGGCGGTCGTGGGTGCCCGGGGACCTCCGCGGGGAGGCGGTCTCATGCTCCCCGGGGAGTACGCACCACGGCGGGCTCGACCAGAGCCGGTGCGGTGACGCACCGACCGGCGTGCGAGCCCCGGTTAGGCGGGCGCGACCCTGCCCGCCGCCCGCCACGGTTGTCTCCGCACCGGGACATGTGCACAATCGACCCATGGGGGACCGATCGTTGCGGCGGCGTCGGGTGATCATCGAGGATGCACGGCGCAACGGCCACCACCTGCGCGCGACGTGGCACGCCGAGCGCCGGCAGTTCGTCATCAGCACCTGGCGCGACGATGTGTGCACGGGATCGGCTCGGCTCGCCGTCGAGGACGCCGCCGAGCTCACCAGCCTGCTGGTCGACGGGGTCACCCAGGCGGTCGTCCTCGATCGCGACCGGCCACCTCCGATGCGGGCGACGAGGCCCGGGCTGGCCGGCCTGGTCGACCGCCTGCGCTGGTTCGTCCGGGGGACGCCACCACGCCGGCCCACCAGCAGGGCGCGCTCCCGCCGTTCCGCCACGGTCGAGACCCTGCCTCGTCGGTCCGCCTGAACCGGTCCGGGCCGGCCGCCACCCCTCGCGGAGGGCCAGGCTCTGCCGGAGCGCCTCGATGCGTCGGTACGTGGACATCGACACCGGCGCCGGTCAGCTGCCGGCCTGACCGCCACGGCGGACCTCGACCGCGCCGCCGCGGCGGGTCCTTGATATGCAAGTCAACACTTGCCTATCGTCCCTCGCGTGTGGGCGACGTGTTCAAGGCGCTCGCAGACCCGACGAGGAGGGCGATCCTGGACGAGCTCGTCGAGCGGGACGGCCAGACCCTGTTCGAGCTGTGCACCCGGTTGGCGATGAAGCACGGGCTCCGTACCTCCCGCCAGGGAATCTCGCAACACCTCGACGTGCTCGAGGACGCCGGTCTCGTCTCGGTCCGCCGCCAGGGCCGCTACAAGTTCCACGACGTCCACACCGAACCGCTCCAGGCCATCGTTCGGCGGTGGCCCCCCACCACGTGAGGAAGCCATGCCCCGCATCTACATCACCAGCGTCTTCGTGGACGACCAGGAGAAGGCCCTCCGCTTCTACACCGAGGTGCTGGGGTTCGAGAAGAAGACCGACATGCCGGCGGGCGAAGCGCGCTGGCTGACCGTGGTGTCGCCCGACGATCCGGACGGCACCGAGCTCCTCCTCGAGCCCGACGGCCACCCCGCGGTCAAGCCCTTCAAGGCGGCCCTGGTGGACGACGGGATCCCGTTCGCCTCGTTCGCGACCCCTGACGTGCGGGCAGAGCACCGGCGCCTCACCGACCTCGGCGTCAGCTTCACCCAGGAGCCGGTGGACCTGGGACCGGTGACCATGGCCGTGCTCGACGACACCTGCGGGAACCTGGTCCAGCTCGTCACCCCCACGTCCTGACGCAGGGACCACCGCACAGGCGGCTCCGGCCCAGCAGCTCGGCACGGGCGATCGTGCGATGTCGGCCCGATCGGCGCCGGACCCTGGCACCCAGACCAGGCGGGCAGGGTTGCGGACCACCGTGCACGGGGTAGCCCCGGTGCATGGGATCCGCGAGCCGCCGCCGACGCCGCTCCGGTGTGAGGATGCGAGCGACGGTGTTGGTGGCCGCCGCGTCGGCGGCCGTCGCCGGCTGCGGGGACGACGCCGGCGACTCGAACGGGGCACAGCCCGTTCCCGGTGCCACCGCGTTCGAGGAAGGGGTGTTCGACGACCTGCCCCGATACCCGGGATCCGTCGCAGTGTCGGATCCCGCCGTCGAGGACGATGTCACCTCGCAGACGTTCACCGTGGAGGCCCCGACGCCACAGCGCGTGATCAGCTACTTCGCCAGGGAGCTCGACGAGGCGGGCTGGACGGTGGTGGACGAACCGACCCAGCGCGGCGCGGAGCAGACGCATCGGGGTGTCTGGCAGCGCGAGGGCGAGCGCCTGGTCGTGAGCACCACCCTGTTCCGCGGCGGCGACGGGCCGGGCGCCGACCGCACCACGCAGTACAGCCTCAGCCTCGGCCCGGCGCCGGAGCCGTGACGCGTCTGCGCCGTTAGCCCGCGCCACCCGTGGGTAGCCACACGGCGTGCCCCCCGGTGCGTCGCGGGCCAGTCCAGCGGAGATGGCGGTGACGCGTCGGGGTGCCGCGCACCGCCGGGGTGCCGGATCCCGCGTCGGGTGGGCCGGTCGCGCCGCCCCCGGTCACCGAAGGAGGAGAGGGCCATGCACGCTGTCGTCTATCACGGCCCAGGCGAGAAGGCCTGGGAGGAGGTCGCCGATCCGCAGATCGTCGATGACACCGATGCCCTGGTTCGGGTCGACACGGCCACCATCTGCGGCACCGATCTGCACATCCTGAAGGGCGACGTGCCGGCGGTGACCGACGGGCGTGTCCTCGGTCACGAGGCCGTCGGTACCGTCGAGGAGGTCGGCTCCGCGGTCACCACCATCGTCCCGGGCGACCGGGTCCTGGTCTCGTGCATCTCCGCATGTGGACGCTGCCGGTACTGCCGGGTCGGCCAGTACGGGCAGTGCATCGGCGGGGGTGGCTGGATCCTCGGTCACCTGATCGACGGCACGCAGGCCGAGAAGGTGCGCGTACCCTTCGCCGACACGTCCACCTACCGCGTGCCCGAGGGCGTCGCCGACGAGCAGGTGCTGATGCTGGCCGACATCCTGCCCACCGGCTACGAGGTGGGCGTGTTGAACGGCCGGCTGCAGCCCGCCGACGTCGTGGCCGTGGTGGGTGCCGGGCCCATCGGCCTGGCGGCGATCCTGACGGCGCAGCTTCTCTCGCCGTCGGCGATCGTCGCGATCGACCTCGCCGACAGCCGGCTCGAGGCCGCCAAGCAGTTCGGCGCCGGCGTCACGGTCAACAACAGCCGCGACGACCCCGTCGCCGCCGTCAGAAGCCTCACCGACGACCTGGGTGCCGATGTCGCCATCGAGGCCGTCGGGGTGCCCGACACCTTCGAGCTGTGCACCCGGCTCATCCGGCCTGGCGGCCGGGTGGCGAACATCGGCGTGCACGGCACGCCCGCGACGCTCCACCTGGAGGACCTCTGGATCCGCGACGTCACGATCACCACGGGACTCGTCGACACGCACTCGACGCCGACGCTGCTGCGGCTGCTCGCAGGTCACCAGGTCGACGCCGGCCGGTTCGTCACCCACCACTTCGCGCTCGGCGACTTCATGGAGGCCTACGACGTGTTCGCCCGTGCCGGCGACACCGGCGCGCTCAAGGTCGTGCTGTCGCGGGACGGCGGCTGAGCCGGGCGGCGGCCGAGCGGGCCGGCGTCGCGTCACCTCGCGCCCCGGGGCGCCCACCGCGGGGGCGTCTGGCGCCCTGGTCACCCGGACCCGAGCCGGCCCACTAGGCCAGGAGCATGAGCAGTGCCACGGCGTTGGCCAGGGCGACCGCGCCGG
>JBKHJZ010000098.1:0-12217 GCA_046537875.1 Acidimicrobiia bacterium
GTTCGCTGGGTGCGAGCGGGCGCTGCCAGAAGCGGGGGGTGGGTGGTCATGGCCGGCTCCTCCGGCGTCCCGCCCGCAGGTCGAACGCGATCTTCACTGCGCCGCGTGCGCCCGCGTTGGCGGCGTGGTCGATGGCCGCCTCGTAGCGCGACAGCGGGTAGGTGGCCGACACCAGGCGACCGAGGTCGAGCTCGCGGGCGAGCCGGATGGCGGTCGCGAAGTCGTCGCCCCGATCCGGATGGGCGTCGTAGGCGTACACCCCCCGGAGCCGGACCTCCCGCTGCCACACCGGGGTGAGGTCCAGCGTCGTGACGCCCGGCATGCCGACCACGTGCACGGTGCCGCCGGGGGCGACCACCCGGACGGCCTGGGCGAGCGACTCGGCGGAGCCGACGCAGTCGATCACCGCGTCCACCCCGTGGGTGAGCTGGCCGTTGTCGAGCACGAACGACGAGGTGGCCGACCGGACGGCACGTTCCAGCTCACCGGGGCCGCACACGACGTCGGCCCCCAGCTCCTTCGCCCAGCGGCGCTGCTCGGGGTGCTTGGCGGTGGCGATCACCGACCCACTCGGGCTGCTCACCCACCGCAGGGCGGCGATGGTGAACAGGCCGAGCGCACCGGCGCCGATCACCGCTGCGTGGTGCACGTCGTGGCCCCCGACCTGGCGGGCGGCGTGCACGGCACAGGCCACCGGCTCGACCACGACGGCCTGCTCGTCGGTGACGTCGTCGGGAACCTCGACCACCTGCGAGGGGTGGACGACCATATCGTCCGACCAGCCCCCGCCGGTGGACTCGCAGAAGCCGGACTGCAACCCCGGCTCGAGCGCGCCGAACCCGATCCGCTCGCACAGGTTGACGCGGCCCGCCCGGCACATGGCGCACGGCGGGGTGACGCGGCGGGTGGCGCAGTGCAGCACCGGGATGATCACGGCGCGCCGGCCGTCCTCCAGGTCGCCGACCACCTCGTGGCCGGGCGTGAACGGGAACGACACGATGGGCTCGAAGTAGCGTGACGACCGGCCGTCGATGGTGGCGAGGTCGCTGCCGCAGATGCCCGACAGCCGGGGGCGCAGCCGCAGCCAGTCGGGGCCCGGCGGCTCCGGCGGCCCGACCTCGCGCAGCGACAGCGGCCCGTAGCGGGCGCCCCGCCCCGGCCGCACCGAGCCGGCGACGGCTGCGGCCGCGTAGCGGACGGTCTTGCGCGAGAACACGAGGGCGGTCACCGGCGGCTCCCCGGCCGTGCCCGTGACGCGCCCCGCACCGGCTCGCCGTCGCCCCGGTTCCCCGGGCCGCCGCCCCAGACGCCGGACGTGAGCAGCCGGGTGAGCCAGCCGTCGCCGCCGGTGCGCCACGGGGGCGCCAGCGGGAGCAGAGGCTGCGGCGCGCCCTTGGCCTTGTCGAAGTGCTCGACGAGCCAGCCCCGCTTGCGGGCGAGGGCCGCCAGCCGGGTCTCCGGGTTGACGGCCACCGGGAAGCCGACCGCCTCGAGCATCGGCAGGTCGGAGGTCGAGTCGGCGTAGGCGACCCCGTCGGCGGTGTCGAGCCCGTGGGCCGCTGCGTAGTCGATCAGCGCCTGGGCACGCGCCTCGCCGGTGGGCGGGGCGGCGCGCAGTTCCCCCCGGAAGGTCCCGTCGGGCCGGGTGGCGAGCTCGGCGCACACGACGTCGTCGAAGAGGGGCCGCAGCGGTCCGATCGCGATGTCGAGTGCCCCCGTGATGAGGACGGTGCGGTGACCGAGGCGCCGGTGCTCGCGCACCCGCCGGATGGCGCCGGGGAACGACTTGGCGAGCAGCAGGTGGCTGAACATCTCGCCGGTGTCGGCCTCGAGTTGGGCGATCGGGGCCCGGTCGAAGCGCCGGTAGAAGCTGCGGAGGAAGTCGCTGCGGTCGCGCCGGTCGAGCGCCAGCAGCGACGGCGCCTCTGCCAGGGTCTTCACCACGAAGCGCAGGCGGTCCTCGCGGGGCAGGCGGCGCGTCGCGAGCCACGAGTACGAGGCCACGACGTTCGACGCGATGAGCGTGTTCTCCAGGTCGAACGCGGCGAAGTGCCGCTCGGGGGCCAGGATCTGGCGGCGCAACCGCACCCGGCGGTCCTCGGCGGTCCGCCCGCCCGGCGTCGTGCGCACCCGGGCGTGGTGCACGACCGACGGGAGGTGGACCTCGTGCACGTAGCGGTCCCAGTCGATCGTGCGGGGGTCGAAGCAGAACCGCTCCCGGTCGGCCGCCTCGAGCGAGTCCCACCGCGCCAGCAGGTGATCCACGCCGTAGATCGCCTCGCACTCGGCGTACGCGCCGTAGAGCTCGACGTAGCCGAGCGCGCGCTCCGCCTCCTCCCGCCGGGTCTCGAGCGCCTCGGACCAGCGTGCCTGGCGGCCCCGCAGCGGCAGGGACTGCAGCGCCGACTCGGCCCGCTCGATCGTCGAGCGCGCCCGCTCGAGCTGGCGCTGGACGCGGCCCCGGCCGGGGAACGACCACTCGGGCACCACGATGGGCTGGCCCTCGCTGTCGTAGATCGGGTGGTCGGTGAACCAGGACTGCACGAGGTCGACGAGGTGCCGGTAGCGCAGCGGGTTGGTCGACCCCGACGCCACCTGGACGATGCCGGGTTCCTCGGGCGGACCCCCGGCGGCCACGGCCAGGATCGCGGCCGCCACCATGTCGACCGGGATGACGTCGATGGTGCCCTCGGGCACCCCGGGGAACTCCTTCAGCAGGCCGCGCGCGTAGCTGATGATGATCGGCTCGGCCATGCGGAAGCCGCGGATCCACCCGGGACGCGGCTCGGCGAGAGATGACTCGATGATCGACGGCCGGACGATCGTGACCGGGAGGTCGCCCCGCTCGCCGAGCAGGACCCGCTCGCCCAGGGCCTTGGTGTAGGCGTACGCGTCGGGCCAGCCCAGGGATGCCGCCCGTGCCCTGCCGGCCTCGACCAGCCGGTCCTTGACCCAGAGCCGGCGCCGGTGCTCGGTCTTGTCGGCGAGCGCCGGCGTGCCGGCGGCCCCCAGCTCGCGATGTGCCTCACGGCGGAAGCGGGCGAGCGCCTCCGGCGCCCGGCTGGCCGCCTCGGCGTCGGTCCGTGCCCGGCGGGCGCCGTCGACCTCGGCGCGCCAGTCGACGTCGACGAAGAAGGGGCTGGCGTCCACCGGGATCTCCGGCGCGGCGCCGCGGCGGTTGCCCGCCACGTAGCACGTCGACACCGCGATGAGGTGCGGCGCCACCCCGAGGTCGTGCAGGGTGGCGGCGACGCGGCTCGGCCCGAGCAGGTTCACCTCGACGGCGGCATCGAGGGGGGAGTCGAACGCCACCGTGGCGGCGGCGTGCACCACCACGTCGCAGCCGGCCAGGCCGGCTCGACCGGCGTCGTCGAGGCCCAGGCCGTCCTGCGTGAGATCGCCGGACACGACCGTCACGCGGCGGTCGACGGCCTCGTCGAAGCCGTCGCTGCCGAGCTCGGCGCGCAGGCGCTCGAAGGCGTCGTTGCGGAAGATCTCGCGCCGGGCCCGCCGAGCCGCCGGCGTGCGCCGGCCGGGACGGACGAGCAGCACCAGCTCGCAGCCCGGCACCGACCTGAGCAGGCGCTCGACGAGCGCCGTGCCGAGGAAGCCGGTGCCGCCCGTGACGGCGATGCGCTTCCCGTCGAGGGCCTCGGGGATCACGCCACTTGTCTACCATTTGGTAGATGGCGACGCCGACGGGGACAGCGCAGCGCATCCTCGGCGCCTCCCTCGACGCGTTCGGCACCCGCGGCTACGGGGCGACCTCGCTCGACGACCTCGCCCGCGAGCTCGGCATCCGGAAGCAGACGATCCTCTACTGGTACCCGTCGAAGGAGGCGCTGCTCGACGCCGCCATCGACCGCACGGCGGAGGAGGTGACCGTGCGCCTGGAGCGGGCCGCGGCGGGCGCACCGCCCGGCTTCGGGCGCGTCGAGGCGGTGGTCCGGGCCATGTTCCGCCTCGCCGCCCGCCATCCGGCGATGCTGGGCTTCGTGCGGGAGGTGAGCCGGCTCGGCCCGCCGGCCTCGACCCGCCTGCTCCACTCCATCGCCCCGCTGGTCGACCGGGCGTGTGCGTTCCTCGCCGCGGAGATGGCGGCTGGCCGCATGCGCTGCCACGACCCCCGCCTGCTGGTGCTGGCCGCGTACTCGATGGTGACCGGGTTGGCCACCGACGTGGAGGTCCTGCGGGCGTTCGGCGAGGAGCCGACGCTAACATCCCTGGTCCGGCGGCGCGACGAGCTGCTGGGGGTGCTGCGCGACGCCCTGGTGGTCGACGGCGACAGCTGAGCGCCCGTGGTGGGTTTCGGCCGACGCCGCGGGGGAACACACCGTCCGTCCTGGCGAGACGGGAGATGATGCTCATGGCTGCTCACCGCACCGACGTAGACACCGGTCGCCCGGCGGAGCGCGCCGGCCCCTACCGGCCCCGCAGCCGATTCACCGAGACGAAGGCGGGCTTCAAGACCACCGAGTTCATCCTGGCGATCGTCGCCATCGCGGGCATCCTGATCGCGACCTACATAGGGGATGCGAACCTGGACGACACCGAGGGATGGCGGTTCGCCACGTGGGTGGCCGTCGCGTACATCGTGAGCCGCGGGCTGGCCAAGCTGGGCTCGCGTGAACCCGCCGGTGATCGCGATGTGACCTGACGGCGCGGCTCTCGCCCGAGTGGGCGAGAGGACGAGCGCCGGTGGGCCGTGGTCAGACCGGTCGGGCGGACACGGCGCTGCGCACCGGCGCCCGTACTCAGCGCTTGGTGGAGAACCGACTGCGGCGCTCGTGGCGCTCGACCGCGAGCCGGACGAGCTCGTCGATCAGCGCCGGGTACGACAGGCCGCTGGCCTCCCACAGCTTCGGGTACATCGACGCGGGGGTGAACCCGGGGATCGTGTTCACCTCGTTGACCAGGAAGCCCCGGCCGCCCTCGTCGTAGAAGAGGTCGACCCGCGCCATGCCCTCGCAGCCGAGCACCCGGTACGCCTCCAGGGCCAGGGCCCGTGCCTGCTCGGCGGCGGTGTCGTCGAGGGGTGCGGGGACCAGCAGCTCACAGGTGCCGTCGACGTACTTGTCGTCGTAGTCGTAGAACTCGTGGCTCGGCCGCACCTCGCCGGGCACCGAGGCGCGGGGCTCGGCGTTGCCGAGCACGGCGATCTCGATCTCCCGGGCGCCCACCGCGGCCTGCTCGACCAGGATCCATTCGTCGTACTCGGCGGCGTGGGCGACCGCGGCCGCGAGCGCGTCCTGGGCGGCGACCCTGGTGACGCCGACCGACGATCCCATGTTGGCCGGCTTGACGAAGACCGGGTAGGCGAGGCCCGCGGCCTCGACCGCGGTGGCGGCGCTGTCGCCGTCGCGGTCGCGCAGCGAGATCCACGGGACCTGCGGCAGGCCGTGGGCACCGATCACCACCTTGCTCTTCGACTTGTCCATGCACAGCGCTGACGCCAGGACGCCCGATCCCACGTAGGGCACGCCCGCCAGCTCCAGCAGGCCCTGCACGGTGCCGTCCTCGCCCTGCGGTCCGTGGAGGAGGGGCAGGACGACGACCGGTTCGTCCTCCCGCGCCGCTCTGACGGCCGGGAGCGGGTCCACGGCCGTCCCCGCCGCCGCCAGCTGGTCGGGGAGCTCCCCCATGGACCCCCGGGCCAGGGTCGCCTGGGCCGCCTCGGCCTGCACCCACTGCCCCTCTCGGGTGATGCCGACCGGCACGGCCTGGTAGCGGCCGGGATCGACCGCCCGGAGCACGTGGGCGGCGGTCGTGCACGACACCTCGTGCTCGGCCGACCGCCCGCCGAACAGCACGACGAGACGGACACGATCGACGTTGGCCATGGCGTGCGAGCGTACCGCCCGCCGGTGCGGCGGGATCGGCGCTCCGTCCGGCCCGCCCGGCCCGGCACCGTGCGGCCGGTGGGGTCCGCGGGTGCGATGATGCCCGACCGTGGATCTGCGCATGCGCGAGGTGGCCCGGATCACCGGTGGCCGCCTGTCCGGGCCCGACGTGGTCGTCCGGGGTGTCACGATCGATTCCCGGCGGGTGACCGGGGGCGAGCTGTTCGTGCCGATCGTGGCCGCCCGCGACGGCCACGACTTCGTGGCCCACGCACTGGAGGCCGGGGCGGCGGGCTACCTGACGGCCCGGCCGGCCATCGGCGGCAGCGCCGTCGAGGTCGACGACCCGATGGCCGCGCTCACCGCGCTCGGCGCCCACGCCCGCGATCGCCTGGCGGGCGGCGCCGGCGACCCGCCGGCCCGGGTGGCCGGCACGCCCGCGGCGGGCCGGGTGGTCGGCATCACCGGCTCGCTCGGCAAGACCAGCGTGAAGGACCTGCTCCGCCCCGCACTGTCCGTCCGCTGGCGCACGTGGGCCAGCCTCGGGTCGTTCAACAACGAGCTGGGGGTCCCCCTGACCCTGGCCAATGCGCCGGCCGACACCGAGGCCCTGATCGTCGAGATGGGCGCCCGGACGGTCGGGGACATCGCCGGGCTCTGCGCAGTGGCCCGTCCGACGATCGGGGTGGTGACCCGGGTGGCCGCGGTGCACAGCGAGACGTTCGGCGACATCGGGCGGATCGAGCGCGCGAAGGGCGAGCTGGTGGAGGCGCTGCCGGCCGACGGCACGGCGGTGCTCAACGCAGCCGATCCCCGGGTCGCGGCGATGGCGTCGCGCACGTCGGCCCGGGTGGTCACCTTCGGCGAGGACGGTGACGTGCGGGCCGAGTGCGTCACGCTCGACGACGCGCTGCGCCCGGGCTTCCGGATCGCGAGCGACTGGGGCGGGGTGAACGTCCGGCTGGAGGCCCGGGGAGCGCACATGGTGGGCAACGCGCTCGCCGCCGCGACCGCGGCCCTGGTCTGCGGGGTGCCGCTCGACGCGCTCCCGGATGCGTTCGCCACCGCTGCGCTGTCGCCGTGGAGGATGGAGGTCGTGCGGCTGCCATCCGGTGCCCAGCTCATCAACGACGCCTACAACGCCAACCCGACGTCGATGGACGCCGCGCTCCGGTCGCTGGCCGCCCTGCCGGCGCGCCGGCGGATCGCGGTGCTCGGGTACATGGCCGAGCTCGGGTCCGGGAGCGACGATGAGCACCGGGCCGTCGGGCGCCTCGCCCGTGAGCTGGGCGTCGAGGTTCTCAGCGTGGGGGTGACGGCCTACGGCGCCGACACCGTCGCGTCGATCGACGAGGTCCCTGCCGCACTGGGCGACCTGGGCCCCCACGACGCGGTGCTGGTGAAGGCCAGCCGCCTCGCCGGCCTCGAGCGCCTCGCCGCGCTCCTCGACGGGTCCCGAGCCGAGGGGCCCTCGGTCGACGGGTCCTGAGTCGACAGGTCTGGCCGCAGCGAGGGCCACCCCGGGCTGGCGGTCAGGCGGCGCGCAGCACGTCGTCGAGCGGTCGGTGCTCGGCGTCGAGCGCCCTCGCCACCGCGGGATGGGTGACCGCCCCGTCGACGACGTTCACTCCACGCGCCAGCGCGGGGTCGGCCCGGCAGGCGGGCGCGAGCCCGGAGGTGGCGAGCGTGCGCACGTAGGCGAGCGTGGCGTTGGTGAGCGCGTAGGTCGACGTGTGCGGCACGGCGCCCGGAATGTTGCCGACCGCGTAGTGGATGACGCCGTGGCGCTCGAACACCGGGTCGTCGTGGGTCGTCTCGTGCATGCCCTCGATGCACCCACCCTGGTCGATGGCCACGTCGACGAGGACGGCGCCCGGCCTCATGCCGCGGACCATCGCATCCGTCACCACCACCGGTGCCCTCCCGCCGGGCACGAGCACGGCGCCGATGACCAGGTCGGCGTCGGCGACAGCCCGTTCCACCGACCCGAGGTTGGAGGCGAGGGTCAGGATCCGACCCCTGTGGATCTGGTCGACCCATCGGAGGCGGTCGAGGTCGCGGTCGAGCAGCAGGACCTCGGCCTCCATGCCGGCCGCGATCCACGCGGCGTTCCAGCCGACGTTGCCGGCCCCGATGACGACCACGCGGCCCGGTCGCACCCCCGGAGCGCCGCCGAGCAGCACGCCCCGGCCTCCCGCCTCCCGCTCCAGGAAGTGGGCGCCGACCTGGGTCGCCATCCTGCCGGCGACCTCGCTCATCGGCGCCAGCAGCGGGAGCGACCCGTCGGCGGCCTGCACCGTCTCGTAGCCCACGCAGGCCGCACCGCTCTTGATCAGCGCCGTGCCCAGCTCCGGGTAGGCGGCGAGATGGAGGTAGGCGAACAGCACGTGGTCCGGCCGGAGCAGCGGTAGCTCCTCGGGCTGGGGCTCCTTCACCTTGCACACCAGATCGGCCTCGCCCCACACCGCGGCCGCGTCGGGCAGGATCCGGGCACCGGCCCGCTCCAGCTCGGCGTCGGCGATCGACGAGCTCCGCCCGGCACCCGCCTCGATCACCACCGGCACGCCGACCTCGACCAGGTCGCGCACACCGTCGGGGGTGACGGCCACCCGGTACTCGTTGTTCTTGACCTCGGCCGGCACCCCGACCGTGAGGGGTGGCATGCGCCCAGTGTCCCACGGGCGAACCTGTGGCACATCGGCCGGGGCGGGGTCGGTACCGTCTGCCCGCATGGACTTCCGGGACACCACGGTCGCCGACCTGACCGCGCGGGTGAGCGCCCGCGAGGTGGCGGCCCGGGAGCTGGTGACCGCCGCGCTGGAGCGCATCGAGCGCCTCGACGGCGAGCTCGGCGCCTTCGTCGCGGTCGACGGGGAGGCGGCGCTCGCCGAAGCGGCCGCGATCGACGAGCGCCTCGCCGCCGGCGAGGACGTCGGCCCGCTGGCGGGCATCCCGCTGGCGGTGAAGGACCTGGACGACGCCGCGGGCTTCCCGACCACGCACGGATCGGCGGCGTTCGCCGACGCCCCTCCCGCCGACGCCGACTCGCCGCTCGTCGAACGCCTGCGTGCGGCCGGGTGCGTGGTGGTCGGCAAGACCAACACCCCGGAGCTCGGGTGGAAGGCCGACACCGTCAACGAGACCTTCGGCGCCACGCGCAACCCCTGGGATCTCGACCGGTCGGCGGGCGGGTCCTCGGGCGGGTCGGCGGCCGCCCTCGCCGCGGGTCTGGTCCCGCTGGCGACCGGGACCGACGGGGGCGGATCGATCCGGATCCCGGCGTCCGCCGTCGGCCTCACCGGGATGAAGTGCTCGCTCGGGCGCGTGCCGGGCGGTGGGCCCCAGCCACCCGGGTGGCCACTGCTGTCGACCAAGGGCCCGATGGCACGGCGGATCCGCGACGTCGCGCTGGCGCTGGACACCGTGGTGGGTCCGGACCCGACCGATCTGGCCTGCCTCCCCATGCCGGAGGCCTCGTGGTCGCGGTCGCTGCTCGAGCTCAACGCGCCGCGCAAGGTCGCCTGGTCGCCGACCCTCGGCTACGCCGTGGTCGACACCGAGGTGCTCGCGGTCTGCGAGTCGGCCGTCGCCCGGCTCGAGGGTCTCGGAACCGAGGTGGTGGTCGTCGACCGGATCTTCGACGCCGACCCGGTGGGCGACTGGCTGGCGATGGTGGGGGTGAGCTGCCTGCGCACCCTCGATCCGTTCCGGGAGGCCGACGAGGGCTGGCCGCGCATCGACCCGGGGCTGGTGGCGCTGATGGAGTGGGCGCGATCGTCGGTCGACGGTGTGCGGCTGTTGCAGGCCGTCGACGCCTGCCACACGGCCAATCTGGCCCTGGTCGACCTCTTCCACGACATGCCGCTGCTGCTGACGCCCACGGTGGCCGGGCAGCTGCCGCGCATCGGCGAGCTGGGCACGATCAACGGCGAGCCGAACGCCAACTGGGTGCGCCTGACCTACCCCTTCAACATGACCCGCTCACCGGCCGGCACCGTGTGCGCAGGCTTCACCCGCGACGGCCTCCCCGTGGGTCTCCAGGTGATCGGTCCGCAGCACGCGGACGTGGCCGTGCTCCGGCTCCTGGCCCTCCTGGAGGACACGCTCGGGCTCGATCCCGTGCCGGCGTTCCCGCCGCGGTGACCGCGGTCCCCCCACCGTGACCGGCGTTCCCGCGGCGTCAGCAGGGTCGCTCGCGGTGACCGGCGTTCGGGTCCCGGTGACCGGCGTTCCCTCGCAGGGAGGCCACATCGTGCTGCTATGGTGACAGCCCCCCGGGGCGTATAGCTCAGTTGGCTAGAGCGCACGCTTCACACGCGTGAGGTCACTGGTTCGAGTCCAGTTACGCCCACCACCCGGATGCTCCGGTGGCTCCAATCCGGCCACGCGGCCAGGCGGGGTCTCGCTGGCGAGCCCGCGTCTTGCGGTCAGGCCAGCGTCTTGGCGAGGCGTTCCATCGCCTCGTCCTCGCTGATGTCGAGCGCGAACGCGAGCTCAGACACCAGCACCTGGCGGGCCTTGACGAACATCGACTTCTCGCCCGCGGACAGTCCCTTGTCGGCGTCCCGGAGGGCCAGGTTCCGGACGACCTCGGCCACCTGGTAGACGTCCCCGGACTTCAGCTTCTCCTGGTGGTTCTTGAACCGCCGCGACCAGTTGGTGGGCTCGCGCACGTCCTTCTTCGCGAGGACCTCGAACACGTCCTCCACGTCCTCGACGCTGATCGGATAGCGCATCCCGATCTCCTCGGCCTTGTCGACCGGGACCTTGAGGACGAGGTCGCCGTGGGTCATGCGGAGCACGAAGAAGTCCCGTGTCTCGCCGTCGGGCCCTGCCCGTACCTCGGTCTCCTCGATGACGGCGGCGCCGTGGTGGGGGTAGACGACCCTGTCCTTGACGCGAAACGACACGCGCTACTCCTCGCTGCGGCCCTCGTGGGGGGTCCGTACAGGATGCCACCTTCGGACATCGTCGCCACAGTCGACCGCCGGCCGGCAGCTGTGACGTTCGGCTACCAGGTGTGACGCTCCGCCACCACCGCCTATGGTCGGCGCGTCGGTCGTCACCCCGTGCGAAGAACCCGGAGGCTGCGGTGCTCGAATGGTCCGACGAACAGCAGATGGTCCGCGCCGCGGTGCGCGACTTCGTCGAGAAGGAGGTCGTGCCCCACCATCGGGATCTCGAGCACGGTGACCTGCCGCCGTACGGCATCATCCGGAAGCTGGTCTCGACCTTCGGGCTCGACAGCATGGCGCGCGACCGCTTCGAGCGGCACATCGCCCGGGAGCGGGCGGCGCCGACCGGCGATCGGGCGGACGACGGCGACGGCGCCCCGGCGGGCCGCGAGCGGGGCGGCGACCCGGTGCGCGACCCGCGGGAGGCCATGAACGCCACGGCTTTCCAGCTCATCCCGATCATCGAGCTGTGCCGGTGGAGCCCGGGCATGGTCACCGCCATGGGCGTGTCGATGGGTCTGACCTCGGCGGCGATCCTCAGCCGGGGCACGATCGAGCAGAAGGAGCGGTGGGCGCTGCCGCTGCTCACCTTCGAGAAGGTGGGTGCGTGGGCGATCACCGAGCCCGGGTCGGGGTCCGACGCCTTCGGGGCCATGCGGTCGGTCGCCCGCCGCGACGGCGACGAGTACGTGCTCAACGGGTCCAAGACCTTCATCACGAACGGGCCGCACGCCGACACGATCGTGTTCATCTGCAAGCTCGACGAGGGCAACCCGCCGGCCGAGCGCAAGATCGTGAGCTTCATCCTCGACTCCGGCACCCCCGGGCTCGAGCAGTCGAAGCCCCTGAAGAAGATGGGCATGCACAGCTCGCCCACGGGCGAGCTGTTCCTCACCGACGTGCGGGTCGGGCGCGACCGGCTGATCGGCGAGACCGAGGACTCGCCCGGGAGCGGTCGCACGGCCGCCAAGGCCACGTTCCTGCAGGAGCGGTCGGGCGTGGCGGCGATGGCGCTCGGCATCATCTCGCAGTGCCTCGACCTGTGCGTCGCGTACGCCAAGGACCGCGTGCAGTTCGGCCGGCCGATCGGGGAGTTCCAGCTCATACAGGAGAAGCTGGCCCGGATGGAGGTCGCCCGCCTCAACGTGGAGAACCTGGTCTTCCGGGTGATCGAGGCGTCGGGATCCGAGCGAGGGTTCACGCTGGCGGAGGCGTCGGCCATGAAGCTCTACGCCGCCCGGGCCGCGACCGAGGTGGCCTTGGAGGCCGTGCAGCTCTTCGGGGGCAACGGCTACATGAGCGAGTTCCAGGTGGAGCAGCTCGCCCGCGACGCCAAGGTGCTGCAGATCTACGCCGGTACCGACGAGATCCAGATCACCCACATCGCCAAGGACCTGCTGCAGCGCTGACCTGCGGACCGGC
>JBKHJZ010000302.1:0-2750 GCA_046537875.1 Acidimicrobiia bacterium
TCAGCCGGCGGCGACCCGTGCGTGCTCGAACAGCTTGGCGGGCATCCGGTGGTGCAGCCGCCAGGTGATCGCCATGGGGTGGCTGCGCTCGTGGGTCACGTAGGTGCAGGGGCCGAGCGCCAGGTACGGCATCGCCCCGCCGCCCGGCCGGGAGTTGTACTCCCGCACGAACAGCAGCACGTTGCTGCCCTGTCGCTGGTGGTCGATGTAGCGGCGCCCGGTGGTGGAGTCGGGGCCGATGAAGCTCTGCGACTCCCAGTGGAAGAGGTCGGGTGCGATGGCGTAGTCGCGGTAGAGCGTGGTGGGCGAGTAGTCCTTCTCGCTCTTGGCCAGCGTGACGAAGAACAGGTCGCACCGGCTGGCCGCGTCCCACTTCACGCCCTCCCGCACGCTCGGCGGGCGCTCGGCCGAGCCGATGCCGAACGCGGCGAGGATCTCGTCCCGGGCGTAGCGGGCGTGGACCCCGAGCGGCACCGGCAGCGGCAGGCCGAGGGGGCGGACCAGCGTGGTGGTGCGGTCGGCGAGCACGTCGAGCAGCTCCCGCAGCTCCCGGCGGATGTGGTCGTGACGCCACAGCCGCTCGAACCCCTCGTCGAAGCTCGTCATCTTCTCGCTGACGCCCCACAGCCCGAAGTGGAGCATGGCGAGCAGGCGCGTCAGGCGCTCGTCGCCCGACCCGTCGATGCCCCGCGGTGGCTGCGGCCGGTCGAGGATCTCGCGGTAGGTGTCGAGCCGCTCGTCGTCGTCGATGTGGAGCAGGCGGCCGACCGCCCGTTGCAGGCGGGTCGCCTCGTCCCCCGTGACCGGTGGGCCGAACCCGGCCTCCGCCCGCAGGCGTGACCAGCCGCCGTTGGTGCCCCGGTACACGTCCTCGATTGCGAGGTCTGTCTCCCGCAGGTAGGTGGCGAGGTCGACGTCGCCGAGTTGTCGCAGCTCGGCGACCCGCTCGCGCCAGGTGGAGGGCAGCGCGTGGCGGATGTTGTCGAGCACCAGGCGGTGCACGTCGTGGTCGAGGTCGATGCTGCACCCGGCGGGCAGGAACGGGAAGCCCGCCTCCACCTGCTCGGCGACCTCGCGCCGGGTTGCCCGGGTCAGGGCCCGGAAGCGCTGGTCGAAGCGGAACTTGCGGTGCTGGCGGCCGACGAAGTCGAGGACGGTGAGGCCCTCCTTGCCGGGGGCGTGGCGCAGTCCCCGGCCGAGCTGCTGGAGGAAGAGCGTGGCGCTCTCGGTGGGGCGGAGGAACAGCACGGTGTCGATGTCGGGCACGTCGACGCCCTCGTTGAACAGGTCGACGGCGAACACGATGTTCACGTCGCGGCTGCTCAGGCGGCGGAGGGCGGCGTCCCGGTCGGCCCGCGGGGTGGTGGCCGACACGGCCAGCGCCGGGATGCCGGCCCGGTCGAACCGGCGGGCCATGTACTCGGCGTGCTCCACGCCGACGCAGAACCCGAGCGCCCGCATCCGGCGGGTGTCGAGCACCTTGTTGCGGAGGCCCTCGAGCACCTTGGCCGTGCGCATGTCGTCGCCGGTGAGGACGTTCGACAGCTCGGCGAGGTCGTAGCCGCCCCGCCGCCAGGTGACCGTGGAGAGGTCGACGTCGTCGTGGATGCCGAAGTACTGGAACGGCGCGAGCAGGCCCTCGTCGATGGCCTCCCACAGGCGGAGCTCGGCGGCGAACCGGCCGTCGAACCACTCGGTGACCGGCTGCCCGTCGGTGCGCTCCGGCGTGGCGGTGAGGCCGAGCAGCACCTCGGGGTCCACGTGGTCGAGGAGGGCCCGGTAGGTGTCGGCGGCGGCGTGGTGGAACTCGTCGACGATGACGACGTCGAAGTGGCGGGGATCGATCGTCTGCGGGCCGAGCGCGGCGAGCGACTGGATCGACGCGAACACGTGCCGCCACCGTTCGGGCCGGGTCCCGTCGACGTACAGCTCGCCGAAGGCGCCGTCGCGCAGCACGGTGCGGAACATGCTGCGGCTCTGGGTGAGGATCTCCTTGCGGTGGGCGACGAACAGCAGCGAGGCGTCCGGCCAGCGCTCGCGCAGGCGCCGGTAGTCGAGGGCGGCGATGACGGTCTTGCCGGTGCCGGTGGCGGCGACGACCAGGTTGCGCCAGCGGCCGTGGCGTTCCCGCTCGGCCTCGAGCTCCTCCAGGATCCGGGCCTGGAACGGCTTGGGTGTGACATCGAGGAAGGCGAGGTGGAGCTCGCTGGTGTCCCCCTCGGGACGCGCCTCGCCGCGGGCCTTGGCGATGGCGGCGTCGAACCGGTCGCCGTCCCGCTCGGGGTCGTAGGGCTCGAAGTGGGGTGAGGCCCAGTAGTTCTCGAAGCTGGCCTCGATCTTGTCGAGCAGCTCGGGGTTGCCGACCGCCGAGATGCGGACGTTCCACTCGAGCCCGGCGTGCTGGGCGGTGTGGGAGAGGTTCGACGAGCCGACGTACGCCGTGGTGAACCCGGTGGCCCGGTGGAACAGCCAGGCCTTGGCGTGGAGGCGGGTGGAGTCGTCGTCGTAGGACACCTTCACCTGGGCGCCGGCCCGCACCAGCTCGTCGAGGGCGCGGCGCTGAGTGGACCCGAGGTAGGTGGTGGTGATGATCCGAACGGGCTTGCCTGGGTTGCCTGCGCCGGTGAGCCGGCGGATCGGGTCGAGCAGCTGCCGGATGCCCGACCAGCGGATGAACGCACAGATGAGGTCGACCCGGTCGGCGGAGGCGAGCTCGAGCGCGATCTCGTGGCCGATCGACGGCTCGCCCC
>JBKHJZ010000303.1:0-2747 GCA_046537875.1 Acidimicrobiia bacterium
TCCGGTTCGGGCACGAGGTCGAGTCGATCCACTGGGACGGCGACGCCAACGTCTGGCGCGTCGTCACGTCCCGGGGCGCCCTCACCGCCCAGGTCGTGGTCGCCGGCTTCGGGCCGCTGAGCGTCCCCTCGCTCCCCGACATCCCCGGCATCGGGCGCTTCGAGGGCACCCTGTTCCACTCCGCCGAGTGGAACCACGACCACGACCTCACCGGCGAGACCGTGGCGGTGTTCGGGACGGGTGCCTCGTCGATCCAGTTCGTCCCCGAGATCCAGCCCCGAGTCGGCCGGCTGCACGTCTTCCAGCGCACGCCGCCGTGGGTCATCCCCCGCACCGACCGGGCCCTACACCCCCTCGAGAACCGGCTGTTCCGGAGGTTCCCCGGGCTCCAGCGTGCGATCCGGGCGGCGATCTACTGGGGCCGCGAGCTCTACGCCTTCGGGTTCAACGACCACCGGCGCATGAAGCTGGTCGAGCGGGCCGCGCTCGCCCACCTCCACCGCCAGATCGACGACCCCGAGCTGCGGGAGCGGCTGACGCCCGACTACACGATCGGCTGCAAGCGCATCCTGATCTCGAACGACTGGTACCCGACGCTCGTCCAACCCAACGTCGACCTGGTCACCTCGCCGATCACCGAGGTGCGGCCCCACGCGGTCGTCACCGCCGACGGCACGGAGCGGCCCGTCGACACGATCATCTGCGGCACCGGGTTCCACGTCACCGACTTCCCGGCCGGCCGTCGCATCGTCCGGGGCGACGGCCGCTCGCTCGCCCAGGTGTGGGACGAGGCCGGCGGCATGGAGGCCTACAAGGGCACCACGGTCGCCGGCTTCCCCAACCTCTTCCTGATGATCGGGCCCAACACCGGCCTGGGCCACACGTCGATGGTGCTCATGATGGAGTCGCAGTTCGCGTACGTGCTCGACGCGCTGCGCCACATGGCGCGCACCGGGGCCACCACCGTCGACGTCCGCCCCGACGTCCAGGCCCGCTACAACCGACGCCTCCAGCGCCGGCTCGCAGACACCGTGTGGAACGCCGGTGGCTGCCGCAGCTGGTACCTCGACCCCCGGGGCCGCAACACCGCCGTGTGGCCGGGGTACACGTGGCACTTCCGGCGGATCACCCGCGCCTTCGATCCCGAGGCGTACGACGTGGGGCACCATCCCGTCCGGCCCGGGCTGCCCGGGCCCGCCGGCACACCGGACGGCGCTCCGACCGTCCCCGCCGTGGCGACCGGGCGCACCTGACGGGGACCTCGGCGGCGGGCCACCGCTGTCCGACCGGCTGTACACGACGCACCCGCCCGGGCACCATCGGACCGGTGCGCGCGCTGGTCGTCTACGAATCGATGTACGGGAACACGCAGACGATCGCCGAGGCCGTCGCCGACGGTCTGGGGAGCAGCCCAGGCACCGACACCGTCGAGGCCGTCGAGGTCGGCGCCGCTCCCCGCGACGTCCCGAGCGATGTCGACCTCCTGGTGGTCGGCGCGCCGACCCACGCGTTCAGCCTGAGCCGGCCCAACAGCCGTGCCGACGCCGCCGAGCGCTCGGACCGCCCCCTGGTGTCGACCGGGATCGGCGTCCGCGAGTGGATCACCGGGCTGTCGCACGCGAGGGAACGGGGGGCGGTCGCCACGTTCGACACCCGCCTCCGGCGACCTCGCCTGCCCGGCTCGGCGGCGCGGGCCGCGCTGCGGCGGATGCGCCGGCTCGGCTGGCGGCCGGCCGCCCGGGCGGCCAGCTTCTGGGTGGAGGGCACCACCGGCCCGTTGTCGGAGGGTGAGCACGAGCGGGCCCGCCGCTGGGGCACCGAGCTCGCCGAGAAGACCCCGGCCGCCCGGGGGCGGTAGCACGGACTCGCGGACGCTCGCGCCGGTCGGGCAGGGTCAGGCTCGCCGTCCCCGCGCCGGAAGCGCCGGCGAAACGGCGACACCCGGGCCCACGGGGACCCGGGTGTCGCGCACTCTCTCGTTGACGTGACCCGGGAGGCCGCGGTGCACCCGCGAACCCCGGGGCGGCGGACTAGCCGGTGAAGCTCGGCGCAGCCACGACCGGCTGGGCCGGTGGCGTCATGTCCTCGACGTCGTCCTCGTCCAGCTCGGGCGGCGGAGGCGGATCGTCCGGGCAGTTGCCCTGGTCATCCAGGATGCAGAAGATGACCGCACCGAACGCATCCGGGACCATGAGCGGCTCGAGCAGGGTCGGACCGATCGCGGTGACGAACTCGATGATGCCGCCCTCTTCACCGAGGAACTCCTCGATGAACTCAGCGAACTCGGGCGAGTTGATGTCGGCCGGAGCGCCGATCTCCTGCAGGAACTCACCGCTCTGCTGCAGGCCGGCCTCGAGCATGTCGACATCGAACGTCGGTCCGACGCAGGCGGCGGCAACAGCCCAGTTGCCGGGCTCGATGTCGGGCACGACCACCGACCCGTCACCCGTGTTCGGATCGAAGTTGCCCCGCTCGCCCACCGGGTCCTGGGTGGCGATGTCGGCGAACGTCATGACGAACGTCTGCGGCAGTGCTTCCTCTGCCGGCTCCGGACCGATCAATCCCGACAATCCGAGGAACACGAACCCGGTCAGGCTGTAGGCCGCCTGCGTGTGGTTCTCGAACTCGAACTCTCCGTCCGGGAAGATCCGGTCGAACAGCTCGGTGCCCGGCTCGGGGTTGTAGGGCCCTTCGAGCAGTTCGGAGAACCTCTGCTGGAACGCCTCCACCTCGGTGACGCAGTGCTC
>JBKHJZ010000304.1:0-2727 GCA_046537875.1 Acidimicrobiia bacterium
GCGCGCCCGTCGGTTCCGTCGACCTCGGCCGCAGGCTCGAGGGCCGTGTGGCGGTGGTGACCGGCGGGGCCAGCGGGATCGGCCGCGCCATCGCCCGCCGGGTGGCCGCGGAGGGCGCCCGGGTGGTGGTGGCCGATGTCGACGCCGGGGCCGGCGAGGCGGCCGCCGCCGACGTGGGCGGGCTGTTCGTCGCCACCGACGTCACCGACGAGGCCGCGGTGGAGGCGCTGTTCGCCACCGCCGAGGACACGTACGGCTCGGTCGACGTGGCCTTCAACAACGCCGGCATCTCGCCGCCCGACGACGACTCGATCCTCGAGACCGGCCTCGACGCCTGGCGCCGGGTGCAGGAGGTGAACCTCACCTCGGTGTACCTGTGCTGCCGGCACGCCATCCCCCGCATGCGGCGCCAGGGCCGGGGATCGATCGTCAACACCGCGTCGTTCGTGGCGGTGATGGGGGCGGCGACGTCGCAGATCTCCTACACGGCGTCGAAGGGCGGGGTGCTGGCCCTCAGCCGCGAGCTGGGCGTGCAGTTCGCCCGGGAGGGCATCCGGGTGAACGCCCTGTGCCCCGGCCCGGTGAACACGCCCCTGCTCCGCGACCTGTTCGCCGCCGACCCCGAGCGGGCCGCCCGCCGGCTGGTGCACGTGCCCCTCGGCCGGTTCGCCGAGCCCGAGGAGATCGCCGCGGCGGCGGCCTTCCTGGCCAGCGACGACGCCTCGTTCATCACCGCGTCGACGTTCCTGGTGGACGGCGGCATCTCGGCCGCCTACGTCACGCCGCTCTGACTCCACCGGTTCCGGCCGCCTGCCGCCGAGCGCGACCGGTCAGGTCGCTCCGGCGGACGCCGGCGGCGCGCCCGGATCGTCGCGCGCCACCCGTGCGAGATCTGCCAGGAGCGCGTGCCACCACTCCGCGAAGCGGAGCTGGAACGCGGCCAGGGGGAAGCCGTGGCGCGCGGCGTGCTCGGGCGGGATGGTGTCCCAGCCGAAGTGCTCGACGACGACGCGGGTCTGGACGCCGGTCCGGTCGACCGTGCCGCCGGGATCCTCCACGTCGTCGAACCGCACGTGCAGCTCGGTGTCCTGGTCGGGAGCGAACCCGGCGTGGCGCCAGCCCACCACGAGGCGGCGGGGTGGCTCCCAGGCTCGGATGTGGCCGACGACGAACGAGGTGCCGTCGGGGTAGGTCTCCACCAGCCGGCCGTCGGGGCCGGGCTCGAAGGCGAGGGTGCCGGTGCGCCCCGGGGTGAACTGGAACAGGCCGTTGGGCTGCCACCACTCGCCGATCTCCTCGGTGAACGCCGCGAACGCCCGTTCCGCAGGCACCGGCACCCGCAGCGCGACGAGGACCCGCGACGCCCCGGTCACGGCTCGCGCTCGAGGTGGGCGGCGAAGGCCGTGAGCTGCTCGGCCCAGCCCCGCTCGGCCGTGTCGAGCCATCTCCGCAGCTCGGTCATCGGCGCCGAGCGGAGGGCGTAGATCCGGACCCGGGCATCGAAGTCCGGGTGGGTCTCGGTGACCAGGCCCCGCTGGCGCAGCACCCGCAGGTGCTTGCTCATCGTCGACGGCGTGGTGCGCAGGTCGCGGGCGAGCTCCCCGGCCCGGCGCGGTCGCTCCGCGAGCAGCTCGACCGCCCGCCGCCGGACGGGATCGGCCAGGGCCGCCAGCGTGTCGTCCAGCGCGGCGGCCGCCGGCTCGGTCGCCGGCTCGGTCACCGGCTCGCCTTCCGGGCCGCACCGGTGGGCGCCGGGCCGCGGCGCCGCCCGGTGGGGCCGCCCGTGTCGATGGTTGCCTCGCCTCGCTCGCTCACTGCCAGCGGGTGGCCATGATCGGTTGCCCGATCGCGGCCTCGGCCTCGGCGCGGGAGACCTCGCGCACGCGCGCCGAGAACGTCCAGCAGTGCCCCTCGGGATCGAGGGCCCGGTAGGTCCGGTCGCCGTAGAACTGGTCCTGCGGCTCGGCTGCGATCACCGCACCGGCGGCCCGCGCCCGCTCGCAGTGCTCGTCGAGACCGCCCGGCAACTGCACGTGCACGTACTGGGTGTTGGACCCACCCACGCTGGCGGGACTGCGGACCCAGTCGGCCCACTCGGCGCCGACCATGACCCGGCCCTGCCCAGCGCAGCTCATCTCGTAGTGGCACATCTCCGGCGCCTCCGGCGGCCCGTCGATGGCCATCGTGACCTCGAACCCGAAGGCGTGCTCCAACCACGCGAGGGCCGCCTTCGGATCCCGGTAGTGCACGCTCGATGTGAACACCTGGTTGTCCATGGGGGACATATTTTCCAACTTGGGAAATCGATGTCAAGTGTGGCCGCCGGCCGGCGTGCCGGACCGCCAGCGTAGCCACGACCGGTTGGCGACGAGGGCGTGGACGCACCCGCCGAACCAGGTGACCAGCAGCGCCGTCATGCCGGCGACCGACTGCCAGCTGCCGGTCTCCACCGTGCCGTCGGGTCCGGTGGGCGAGGCCGCCACCAGGGCGATGACGGCCACCGCCGCCGCCCCGTAGACCGCCGCCGCACGCCGCCAGGTCCGCCGGTCGGCCCTCACACCGACGAAGAGGAACCCGATCCAGGTGGTCAGCCCCAGGGGCAGCGCGGTCAGCACCCAGGCGCTGTGCCGGAGCCGCCAGCCCCATCCCCGCCCCCACGGCGGCCGCCCGGCGCCGGCGGCGGTGCCGCCCGGGCGCCGGAGATCGTGGGCCGGCGCCGACCCTGTC
>JBKHJZ010000305.1:0-2720 GCA_046537875.1 Acidimicrobiia bacterium
TTCCGGTTCTCGTACGACACCGAGCCCAACTGGGACTTCGTGTTCGTCGAGGCCCACACGGTCGGCGAGGACGACTGGACCACGCTGCCCGAGGCCAACGGGATCACCCACTCGAACACGGGCAACAGCTGTGCGGCCGGCTGGTTCGAGCTGCACCCGTGGCTCGAGCGGTACCAGGGCGCGGACTGCTCCGGCACCGGCACCACCGGCGAGTGGCACGCCTCCGACGGCCGGTCCGCCGGCTGGGAGGAGTGGGAGATCGACCTCTCGGCCTACGCGGGCAGCGAGGTCGAGCTGGCGATCAGCTACGCCAGCGACTGGGCGTTCCAGGGCCTCGGCGCCTTCGTCGACCACATCGAGCTGTCGACCGAGGGAGGCGTCGAGTCGTTCGAGAGCGACCTCGGCGACTGGACCGTCGCCGGCCCGCCCCCGGGCAGCGCGCCGAACCCCAACGACTGGGAGCGCACGCAGTCGGTCGGCCTCGAGGAGGGTGCGGTCGTGGCGACGGCCAACAGCCTGTACTTCGGGTTCGGCCTCGAGGGCATCACCGGGGCCGATGCCCGCGCGGCGGTGATGGGCAAGAGCCTGGATCACCTGCTGGGCGGCTGACCCGCGGCGTCGACAGCGAGGGGGGACGGCGTCCCGACCGTCCCCCCTCCGCCGCCCGTGTCACAGGCGGCCGGTACGTTCCCGGCATGGCGACGTGGACGCGATTCGCGGGCGAGGCACCGCAGATGGCCGCCGCCGGCCGGGCGCTGTGGGAGAAGTACCAGGTGATGTTCCTGGCCACCGTGCGGGCCGACGGCAGCCCGCGCCTGCACCCGGTGGTGCCCGTGCTCGCTGGGGACGCGGTGTTCGTGGCCGTCGGGCCGTGGTCGCCGAAGTGGCGCGACCTGCGGCGCGACCCCCGGTGCGTGCTGCACGCCCTGCCGGGGGCGCGTGACGACGAGTTCCTCGTGCGGTGCAGGGCACACGAGGTGCCCGGCGCCCGCGAACGGGTGCGCGCCGAGGCCGGGCACGCGATCCACGCCGACGACCACGTGTTCGAGCTCGACATCGAGCAGGTCGACCACGGCTGGTGGGAGCACGTCGGCGAGCCGACCACCTACCCGATCAGGCGGCGGTGGACCCCGCGCGACGGGGTCCACGAGCTCCAGGTGGGCAGGGCCGGCTGACGGCGGCTCAGCTCGCCAGCAGGTCGTCGAGGACAGTGTCCACGCCCGGGGCGGACGCCATCTCGGCCCCGATGCCGCGGGCCCGCTCGCGGTAGGTCGAGCTGGTGCGGACCGCCTCGATCGCCGCTGCGAGAGGGGCCACGTGGTCGTCCCCCAGGCGGCGGCCTCCGCCGTCGTCCGCACCGGTGTCCACCACGATGCCCGCGCCGGCCCGGGCCACCGCGCGGGCGTTGGTCTCCTGGTCGGCGAACAGCGGCACGACCACCACGGGAGCCCCGGCGGCCAGGGCACCGAACGTGGTGCCGGAACCGCCGTGGCACACCACGACCTGGGCGTGGCCGAGCACGTCGGCCTGGTCCACCCACGGCTCCACGTGGACGTTGTCGGGGAGCCGGCCGAGCCGGCGGAGGTCGAACCGGCGACCGACGGTCAGGAGCACGCGTGCCTCGAGCCCTGCGGTCGCCTCGACCACGACCCGGTAGGCATCCGCGGCGATGGACATGTAGCCGAGGACCGTGCCGAAGCTGGCGTAGACGAGTGGCGCGCGCGAACCGCCCCACCAGTCCGGTAGGGGTGGCGGCGCGGCGGGCGCGGGTTCGCCGAACCGTCGCGTGTCGGGGAACGGCGAGGGGTCGAGCGACGGCGGGAACCGGGTCACGTACGGCGAGCGGCGCAGCTCGGCGGCGAGCCCCTCGCGATGGGCGTCGAGCGCGGGCTCCGCCATGTCGATCGATGCCCACTCCACGTCCGCGAGGCCGATGGCGACCTGCACCGTCTCGATCGCTCCCGCGTGCGCCACCACGGCCGACGCGTACTCGCACGGATCGCGCAGCACGATGTCGGGCCGCCAGCGGGTGACCACCCGGTCCATCGCCGGCACCATGGCGGCGGTCGCCAGGCGGCCGAACAGCTCCCGGTTGCCCAGCTGCGAGGCTTCCCGCGTGGGCAGCACCGGGAGCTGCTCGCGGATCGGCGCGATCGCCTCCTCCGGCGGCTCCTCGCCCGCCGTGAACGGGTGGCCCGCCGCCTCCACCATCGCCCCGAGCCCCGCCGGCCCGATCACCAGCGTCTCGTGGCCGGCGCGGCGCGCTGCGTCCAACAGCGGCAGCAGCGGGCGCAGGTGCCCGGCGCCGCCCAGGGAGCACGCTGCGAGCACGCGCACGGATCACACCCTCCTCGACCGAACTGGACGCGCCATCGGTTGCTGAGCAACCACATCCGCGACCGAATCGGCGACCGCGTGTCCCCTCCCCACGAGCTGCTACGTCGCTGCGTCTGCGGCAGCGGCCACGAACCCGGCGACGAGGGGGTGGGGACGCACGAGCGAGCTGCTCGTCTGCGGCACGAAGAGGGTCGCCACGAAGAACGGGAGCTCGGGGAGCTCCACGATGCGTGTCTCGCCCTCCTCGTCGGTGCCGCTGACCACGAGCCCGGCCGCCACGAGCTCGTCGACCCGTGCGGGGTCGAGGCCGAAGTTGCAGTAGTAGCGCTCTGTCGCGGTGGTGGTGCCGTAGGCCCGACCGGCCCGGCTGCCCGGGTGCACCG
>JBKHJZ010000099.1:0-12053 GCA_046537875.1 Acidimicrobiia bacterium
TTCTGGCAGCGCTGGTTGGCGGTGGGCGAAGTGGGTGCTGCCAGAACGCAGGCGGGTGCGGGGCCCGGGCGCCTCGGGGCTTCTGGCAGCGCTGGTTGGCGGTGGGCGAAGCGGCTGCTGCCAGAACGCAGGCGGGTGTGTGTGGGGGGGAGGGCCGGCGGGCGGGCTGGGGCGCTCAACCGATGACCGTCGCCAGATCAGGCGATGACCATCACCACGTCGCCCGAGCCGACGGACTGACCCGGCCCGACCTTGACCTCGGCCACCGTGCCGGCCTTCTCGGCGGTGATGTTGTTCTCCATCTTCATCGCCTCGAGGACGCACACGGTCTGGCCGACGTCGACCTCGTCGCCCTCGTTCACCAGCACCTTCACCACGGTGCCCTGCATGGGCACGGTGACGTCGCCCGACCCGGCCCGTGCGCTGGCACCTTTCGACGACCGGCGGGTGCGGGGGGTGGCCGGCCTCCCGGCCGCGGCCCCACCGGCGGGACCGACGGCGCCCGCCTGCGATTCGGGGATCCACACGGTCACGCCGAAGCGCCGTCCGTTCACCTCCACGTCGACGTCGCGGCGGACCCGGGGCTCGCGCTGCGCGCCCTCCTCCGCAGGAGCGGCCGCCCCCGCCCCGGCACCGGCCACGCCGGACAGGTCGAGCCGGTCCTCCACCCACTTCGTCGAGTGCTCGCCGGCCCGGAAGTCGGGGTGGTCGAGGATGGCCGCGTCGGCCGGGACGGTGGTGGCGACGCCCTCGATCCGGAGCTCGTCGAGCGCCCGGAGGGCCCGGGCGATGGCGGCGTCACGGTCGGCGCCCCAGACGATCAGCTTGCCGATGAGGTTGTCGTAGAACTGGCTGACCTCGTCGCCCGCCTCGTAGCCGCCGTCCCAGCGGACGCCGAAGCCGTGCGGCACCCGCATCTCGGTGATCGGCCCGGGTGAGGGAACGAACTTGCCGCCGGCCGGGTCCTCGGCGTTGATCCGCACCTCGATCGCGTGGCCGCGGCGGACGATGTCGTCCTGGCCGAAGCTGAGCGGCTCGCCGGACGCCACCCGGATCTGCTCGGCCACCAGGTCGACGCCGGTGACCAGCTCGGTCACCGGGTGCTCGACCTGCAGCCGGGTGTTCATCTCCAGGAACCAGAACTCGCCGTCCTGGTAGAGGAACTCCACGGTGCCGGCGTTGACGTACCCGCACGCCCGCGTGACGCTCACCGCGGCCTCGCCCATCGCCCGGCGGGTCTCGTCGGGGAACAGGGGGGCGGGGCTCTCCTCGATGAGCTTCTGGTGGCGGCGCTGCGCCGAGCAGTCGCGCTCGCCCACCCACACGGCGTTCCCGTGCGTGTCGGCGAACACCTGCATCTCGACGTGGCGGGGCCAGGTGAGGTAGCGCTCGACGTAGCACTCGCTGCGGCCGAATCCCTTGAGCGCCTCGGACTGCGCCGACTCGAAGGCGGCGGCCGCCTCGTCGGCCGACCGGACCACCCGCATGCCGCGCCCGCCACCGCCGTAGGCGGCCTTGATCGCCACGGGCCAGCCGTGCTCCTCGCCGAACGCCACGACCTGGTCGTGCGAGGTGAGGAACTCGGTGGTCCCGGGAACGCCCGCCACGCCGGCCCGCTCGGCGGCGAGGCGCGACGACACCTTGTCGCCCATGATCTCGATGGCCTCGGGCGGGGGACCGATGAAGGTGACACCCGCGGCCGTGATGGCCCGGGCGAAGTCGGTGTTCTCGCTGAAGAACCCGTAGCCGGGGTGGACGCCGTCGGCCCCGCTGCGATGGATGACGTCGAGGATCTTCGCCGTGTCGAGGTAGCTCTCCGCAGCTGTCTGACCACCCAGCGCGTATGCCTCGTCGGCCAGCCGGACGTGCAGGCTGTCACGGTCGAGGTCGGAGTACACGGCGACCGAGGTGATCCCGAGATCACGGCAGGCACGGACGACCCGGACCGCGATCTCGCCCCGGTTGGCGATCAGGATCTTCGAGAGCACGTCCTATGTTTACGGGCATGCCGGGCGATGACGCCACTACGGGCCCGGGGACCGACCCGTCGGGTGGCGCCAGTGCCACGGTCGGTGCGGCGTCGGGAGGCGGTTCCGGGCCGGGGAACGTGGCCACGGTGCGGGCGGCGCTCGCCGGGACCCGCTTCGCCGACGTGCGCTGGGTGGCCAGCACCGGCTCGACCAACGCGGACGCGCTGGCGCTCGCCCGTGACGGCGCCGCCGAGGGCGTCGTGGTGGTCGCCGACCACCAGCGGGCGGGCCGGGGACGCCGGGCGCGGTCGTGGGTGGCCCCCGCCGGGGGATCGCTGCTCGTGTCGGTGGTGCTCCGGCCGCCGGCGTCGGTCGCGGCCGCCGCCACCATGGCGGCGGCCGTCGCGATGGCGGAGGCCGTCGAGCAGGTGGCGGGCGTCCGGCCCGGGCTCAAGTGGCCGAACGACCTGGTAGTCGACGACCGCAAGCTGGCCGGGGTGCTGGCCGAGGCCGACTGGCCCGCCGGCAGCACCATCTCGTCCGGGTACCGGCCTCCGGCGGCGCACGAGCGCGCGGTGGTGGTCGTGGGCGTGGGCCTGAACGTGGACTGGCCCCGCCCCTCGCCGGCATCGCCCCGGGGCGGCCCCGGGGATGCCGAGGCCACCGGCGGTGGGCCGGACGAGGCGGCGGCGCTGGCGGAGGTGGCCGACCGGGCGACGGCGCTGAACTGGCTGGGCGCCGACGCCGACCGGGCCGAGCTGCTCGTGGCCTTCCTGCGGCGCCTCGACGAGCGCTACGGCGAGCTGGTGCGGGACGGCCCGGCGGCCACGGTCGCCGACTGGCGGCGCCGGTCGGCCACGTTGGGCCGGCGGGTGCGCGTGGACCTCGGCGCCCACGACGTCGAGGGGACGGCACGCGACGTCACGGGCGACGGACACCTGGTGGTGGAGACGCTGGAGGGGGAGCGGCGCACGTTCGCCGTGGGCGACGTGATCCACCTCCGCCCGGGCTGAGCTCAGGGATCCATATCGCGGTTCGCGAGCTCGGCGAAGGCCTGCGCGGCCCGCCGGGCCACCGGCCCCCTGGTGCCGGGCAGGGGCCGGCCGTCGAGCGCCCGCAACGGCTGGAGGTCACGCGTCGACGAGGTCAGCAGCACCTCGTCCGCACGCCGCAGTTCTTCCATCGGCACGTCGTCCTCCTCGGCCTCTGGCAGCAGCTCGAGCAGCAGGGCCCGGGTCACGCCGGCCAGGCAGCCCGACAGCAGCGGGGGTGTGATCAGCCGGCCGTCGATGGCGACGAACACGTTGCTCCCGGTGCCCTCGCACAGGTTGCCCGCCACGTTGGGGAAGACGGCCTCGGTGGCGTCGAGCTTGCGGGCCTCGGCCAGCGCCACGACGTTCTCGGCGTACGAGGTGGTCTTGATCCCGGTCACGGCCGAGCGCTCGTTGCGCGGCCACGGCACCGTGACCGCGGTGGTGTCCGGCTCCCACGGTTCCTGCGGCGCCGCGACGATGATGAGCGTGGGGGGTGCCTCGCCCCGCCCGGAGCCGAGGGGCGCCACCCCGCCGGTCAGCGTGATCCGCACCCGGCCGGCGTCGGGACCGGCGGCCCGCAGAACCTCGTCGATGGCCGACCGGAGCCTCGCATCGCCGAGCGGCAGGCCGAGCCCCAGCCCCCGGGCCGACCGGTGGAGCCGCTCGAGGTGGCGTCGCACGGCGAAGGCCCGCCCGTCGACCGCCTTCAGGGTCTCGAAGACGCCGTCGCCCACGGTCAGCCCGTGGTCGAACACCGAGACGGCGGCGTCCCGCGGGTCGACGATCCCGCCGTCGATCCACACGGCGGTACCCGGGCCGGCGGGCGCCGCCGGCGTCGTGCTCCGGGGGCTGTCAGCCATCGGGTTCATCAGACCAGCCCACCGGCCGGCCCGTCGAGCCGGACGCCGGCCGGGCGGGCACACGATCGACGGCTCCCCCCCGGTCGGGCCGGATGGCGGCCGGGACCCACGCCACCGCTGGCCCCGCCCTCGGACCGAGCGTCGGCCACCCGGCGGCACCCGGCGGCACGCGGACGTGGCAGGGCTCAGCCGGACGCGATGGCGGGGGTGCCCTCGGCGACCGCTCCGCCGGCGACCGCTCCGCTGGCGACCGGTCCGCTGGCGACCGCGAGCAACCGGTGGGCCTTGAGCTCGGTCTCGCGCCACTCGCCCTCGGGGGTCGACTCCCAGGTGATCCCGCCGCCGGTGCCCAGGTGCACGCGACCGTCCTCGAACCAGAACGTCCGGATCGCCACGTTGAGGTCGCCCCGCCGGGCGTCGGCGTCGACCCACCCGATCGCGCCGCAGTACGGGCCGCGGGGCACCGGCTCGAGGCCCGCGATCCGGTCGAGCGCCGCCAGCTTCGGCGCACCGGTCACCGAGCCCGGGGGGAACGTCGCCGCGACGAGGTCGGCCCACCCCACCCCCGGGCGCAACCGGCCGGTCACCGTGGACACGAGGTGCACGAGCCCCGGGTGGTGCTCGACCGCGCACAGGGAGGGGACCTCGACCGAGCCCCACTCGCAGACCCGGCCGAGGTCGTTGCGCACGAGGTCGACGATCATCACGTTCTCGGCCCGGTCCTTCGGGAGGAAGCCCGACTCGTCGGCGGCGGTCCCCTTGATCGGCGACGAGGCCACCCGGTCGCCGTCGCGCCGGAGGAAGCGCTCCGGCGAGGCCGAGGCCACGTGGCAGCCCACCCCGGGGAGCCGGACGACCGCGGCGTAGGGCGCGGGGTTCCCCCGCCCGAGGGACGCGCCGAGCGCGGCCACGTCGGCGCCCGGGGGGAGCGGTGCGGACAGCCGGCGCGTGAGGTTCACCTGGTAGACGTCGCCGGCGGCGATGGCCGCGCGTATCGACCGGACGCCCGCCCGGAACCCGCTCCCGTCGAGCGAGCTGGTCCAGTCGCCGGGGGCAGGTCCCCGCCACGGGGGACCGGGCCAGGGCCTCGGCGCCCGGACCTCGGTGAAGCGGGCGCAGATCGGCTCGCCGTCGAAGGGCAGCACCACGGCCCACGTGCCCCGGCTGTCGAGGGCCGTGACGTCGGAGGTGACGTCCACGAGGCCGGTCAGCAGGCGGCCGCCGACCACGGCCAGGGAGTCGTGCCGCGCCACCACGTCACCGTACGCGAGGCGGCCACATCTACCATCCGTGCCGTGCACGTCGAGCTGACGGACGAGCAGCAGGAGCTGCGCCGGGTGGTGCGGGACTTCGCCGAGCAGGAGATCGCCCCGCACGCCGAGGAGTGGGACGCCTCCCACACCTTCCCGGTGGACGTCGTGCGTGCGATGGGAGACCTCGGCCTCTTCGGCATCCCGTTCCCGGAGGAGTACGGCGGCGGCGGTGCGGGCCTCACCGAGCTGTGCGTGGCGATCGAGGAGATCGCCAGGGTCGACCAGTCGCTCGCGGTCACGCTGGAGGCCGGGGTGGGCCTGGGTGCCGGTCCGATCCACCGGTTCGGCACCGACGAGCAGCGGGCCCGGTGGCTCCCCGATCTCTGCGCCGGGCGGGCGCTCGGCGCGTTCGGCCTCACCGAGCCGGACGCAGGGACCGACGCCGGCGCCACCCGCACGACTGCGGTGCTCGACGAGGGGGGCGGCGAGTGGGTGATCGACGGCGAGAAGTCGTTCATCACCAACTCGGGCACCGAGATCACGTCGGTCATCACGATCACGGCCCGGACCCCTGCCGGGGGTCCGGCCGGCGTGGGCGGCGGGGACGGGGCGGCCGCGGGTGCACCCGCCGGTGTCGCCGGGCGCGCTCCCGCGGAGATCTCGTGCATCGTCGTGCCGGCCGGCACCCCCGGCATGACGGTGGCACCGCCCTACCGGAAGATGGGCTGGCACGCGTCCGACACCCACGGGATCACCTTCGGCGGCTGCCGGGTGCCCGCCGACAACCTCCTGGGCCAGCGGGGCCGGGGGATCCGTCAGTTCCTGGAGGCCCTCGACGAGGGACGGGTGGCCATCGCGGCGCTGGCGGTGGGGGTGATCCGGGCGTGCGCCGAGCAGGCGGCCGAGCACGCCGGGAACCGGTACACGTTCGGCCGGCCGATCGGGAGCAACCAGGCGGTGGCGTTCGCCTGCTCGGACCTGGCGGTCATGGCGGAGACGGCGAGCGCGCTCACCTACCAGGCTGCCTGGCGGCGCGACACGGGCCGGCCGTTCACCCGCGAGGCCGCGATGGCCAAGCTCCACGCGACCGAGGCGGCGGTCACGGCGACCCGCATGGCGACCCAGGTCTTCGGCGGCTACGGCTTCATGGACGAGACCCCGGTGGCACGCCACTACCGGGACGCCAAGATCCTCGAGATCGGCGAGGGCACCAGCGAGGTGCAGCGGCTGGTGATCGCGCGCGAGCTCGGGTTGCCCGTCGGCTGAGCGGGTCGAGGGGCCGTCGATGCGACCACCGGCGACGGCCGGGCACGCGGCGCCCCGCGGTGATCGTGGGGCGGGGAGCGGGTAGAGAGGGCGCATGCAGGCACCGTGGCGACGGATCGGCCGCCCCGGGCGGCGCGCCTCGGGCGCGATGGCCGGCGCGTCGGGCGCACCGGGGTCCGCCCCGGACGGATCGGCGGCCGCCCCCGTCGGACAGGTGTCCGCTTCTGACGGACTGGGGTCCCCCTCGGACCGACCGGAATCTTCCCCGGACGAATCGGTTTCGTCCCCGGACGAATCGGCGTCGTCCCCCGCGCCGGGTGCCCGACGCCGCCGGCGGCGCACGTGGCCCCAGCGGATCGTCCTGCTCGCCGGGCTCGTGGGGACCCTCGCGTTCGCCGGGAGCGCCGCCGGCCTGGCCTACCTGTACCGCAAGATCGAGCGGCTGCCCCGGGTGGAGCTGTCCGGGGTGCTCGAGCGCGAGCTTCCCGCCGGCGAGCCCGGCAACTACCTCGTCGTCGGCGTCGACAACGCCGAGCGCCTCGACCCCGGCGACCCGGTTCGCGTCGGGCGGGACGATCTGAGCCGGTCGGACACGATCATGGTCGTGCGGATCGAGGACAGCGACGAGCGCGCCCGGCTGCTGTCGCTGCCCCGAGACCTCTGGGTCCCGGTCCCGGGCACCGGTGGCAGCAGCCGCATCAACAGCCTGGTCCAGCGGGGTGGCCCGCAGCTGCTGATCCGGGCGATCAGGGAGTACCTCGGCATCCCGATCAACCACTACGTGCAGGTGGACTTCGCCTCGTTCCGTGAGCTCGTCGACGCGATCGGCGGAGTCCCCGTGTACTTCCCGTACCCGGCGCGCGATCAGCGGTCGGGGCTCACCATCAGGGAAACCGGGTGCACCACGCTGGGCCCCACCCAGGCGCTGGCCTACGTGCGTTCGCGCTACTACGAGGAGCGGATCGACGGCGAGTGGGTGGACGATCCGCAATCGGACCTCAGCCGCATCCGGCGCCAGCAGGACTTCATCCGCCGCGCCCTCAGCCGGGCCGTGTCGCGGGCCCGCAACCCCGGCACCCTCGACCAGCTGATCGATGTCGCGCTCGGCGCCATCGTCGTCGACGACGCGCTCACCAGCGAGCAGCTCTACGACCTCGGCCAGCGGTTCAGCTCGTTCGATCCCGACGACCTGGTGACCTACTCGCCGCCGGTCACCGATGACGTGATCGGCGGCGCCGCCGTGCTCCGGCTCGACGAGGCCGGGGCGGAGCGGATCCTGTCCCGCTTCCGCCCGGACACCGGGTCCGACGACGTGGCCCCCGAGTCGGTGCGCCTCCGGGTCGAGAACGGCTCGGGGACCACGGGCCAGGCCGGCGAGGCGGCACGCGAGCTGGCGGCGGTGGGCTTCGGCATCCGGGGAACCGCCGACGGCACCTCGTTCGGCAACGAGCGCACGGTGATCGAGCACGGCCCCGGCCAGGCCGATGCCGCCGTCGCGGTCTCCCGCTGGCTGGTGGCGGGCGCAGAGCTGCGCGAGACCGACACGCCCGGGATCGTGCTGGTCACGGGGACCGACTGGGCCGGTGTGCGGTCGGAGCCGCTGCCGCCCACGGCGGCTGACAGCGACCGCGGGGCCGGCGGGAGCGCCCGGGTCGACGAGGAGGCCCTCGAGGCGTTCGACGACGTTCTGGGCGGGGTGTTCGGCCTGTCCGCGAGCGAGGCCGACCGCGGCGGGACCCCCGGCGGCGAGCTCGACGAGGGCAGCGCCACGGGAGACGCCGACCGCGAGGGAGCCGACCTCGGCGGCGACGCTGGGGACGGCGGCGGTGCCCAGGACCGCGACGACGAGTCGACGGTGCCGCCGAGCCCGGCCCGTGCCTGCTGAGGCCCCCGCAGCCGGCGCATCGAGCGCGGCCCTCCACGGCCACCCTGTCCCGCCTGCCGGGCGGCATCGAGTGCGGGCGGGGCCGGTCGCCTCGCCCGGCCTGCAACAATGGCGCTTCCGTGAAGGGTCTCATCCTCGCCGGCGGTGCCGGCACCCGGCTGCGTCCGATCACCCACACCAGCGCCAAGCAGCTGGTGCCGATCGCCAACAAGCCGATCATCTTCTACGGCATCGACGCCATGGCCGAGGCCGGCATCAAGGAGATCGGCATCATCGTCGGCGGCAACGGCGCCGGCGAGATCACCAGCGCCGTCGGCGACGGCTCCCGCTGGGGCGTCGACATCACCTACATCTCCCAGCCCGAGCCGCTGGGGCTCGCGCACTGCGTGCTCATCGGGCGCGAGTTCCTCGGCGACGACGACTTCGTGATGTACCTGGGCGACAACATGCTCCAGCAGGGGCTGGTGGAGTTCGCCGAGCGGTTCGACGCAGAGCGTGCAGTCGCCGTGTCGGTGGGCGGGGACGAACGGGCAGCGGTCCCGGCGGCCCAGATCCTGCTCGCGCACGTCGACGACCCCCGCCAGTTCGGGGTGGCGGACCTGGGCGCCGACGGGGAGGTGCTGCGCCTGGTCGAGAAGCCGACCGATCCGCCGTCCGACCTGGCGCTCGTGGGGGTGTACCTGTTCGACAGCCGGATCCACGACGCGGTGGCCGCCATCGAGCCCTCGTGGCGGGGCGAGCTGGAGATCACCGACGCGATCCAATGGCTCATCGACCACGGGCACCGGGTGAACCACGAGGTCCTCGAGGGATGGTGGATCGACACCGGCAAGAAGGACCCGCTGCTCCAGTGCAACCGGCTGGTGCTCGAGACGCTCGAGCCCCGGATCGAGGGCCTGGTCGACGCCGGCTCGTCGATCGAGGGGCGCGTGGTCGTGGAGGCCGGCGCCGAGGTGGTGAACAGCCGCATCCTCGGGCCGGCGATCATCGGCGCAGGCACGCGGGTGGTCGACAGCTACGTGGGCCCGTTCAGCTCGGTGGCGGAGCACTGCGAGGTGCTCGCCTCGGAGCTCGAGCACTCGGTGGTGCTGACGCGCAGCCGGATCGTGGACGTGCCCCGGATGACCGACAGCCTGGTCGGCCGGGACGTCGAGGTGACCCGCTCGGCGCGGCGCCCCCGGGCGCTGCGCCTCATGCTCGGCGACCACTCGATGGTCGAGCTGCACTGACACTCCGGGCGGCGAGGCCCGCACTCACGCCGCCCGGCCGGTGCTCGCTACGGTGGCCCGGTCGGGGGCCGCAGCGACCGCCCCGGCCGAGCGCCGACATCCCCGAGGAGCCAGACCCGTGGCAACGATCGTCCCGTCCGACGTCATCGAGGGCGTGGTCGTCGTGGAGCCCGACATCCACGGCGACGAGCGCGGCATCTTCATCGAGACCTACCGCCGCCAGTGGTTCCCCGGCGGGCGGGAGATGGTCCAGGCCAACCGGGGTGACCGCCGGGCGGGCGCGGTGGTGGGCCTGCACTACCACCTCCACCAGGCCGACTACTGGTACGTGCCGTTCGGGCGGGCGCGGGTGGTGCTCCACGACCTGCGCCGCGGCTCGTCCACCGAGGGCAAGACGCTGGTGATCGATCTCGGCAGCGCACCCGGGACCCCCGGCGTCGACCACGACCACCGCGGCGTGTACATACCGCCGGGTGTGGCGCACGGCTTCGCGGCGCTGACCGACATGACGATCACCTACCTGGTCGACGGCTACTACAACCCGGCGGACGAGCTGGGCGTGGCGTGGGACGACCCGGAGATCGGCGCCGACTGGGGGGTGTCCGACCCCGTGCTGTCCGACCGTGACCGCAGCAACCCCCGGCGCGCCGACCTGCCGGCCGACCGCCGGCCGCACGCGTCGCTGCGCACGGGGTGACCCGATGGAGCACGGAGATCGCATGAGGCAGTTCGTCACCGGTGGTGCCGGGTTCATCGGCTCCAACTACGTCCGCCACGTGCTCGCGACCAGCGACGACGAGGTGACCGTCTACGACGCCCTGACCTACGCCGGCAACCTCTCCACGCTGCGCGACGTCGACGACGATCCCCGCTTCCGGTTCGTCAAGGGGAACATCTGCGATCCGGGCACGCTCGAGGAGGCGATGGCCGGGCACGACGCCGTGGTGCACTTCGCGGCCGAGAGCCACGTCGACCGGTCGATCGCCGGTCCCGACGACTTCGTGCACACCAACTGCTTCGGCACGAACGTGGTCATGGACACGGCCCGCCGGCTGGAGATCCCGCGGATCGTCCACATCGGGACCGACGAGGTCTACGGTTCGGTGACCGAGGGCTCGTCGCACGAGACCGCCCGGCTCGAGCCCCGTTCGCCGTACTCCGCGTCGAAGGCAGGATCCGACCTGATCGCGCTCTCGTACCACGCGACCTACGGGCTGCCGGTGATCGTCACCCGCTGCACCAACAACTTCGGGCCCTACCAGTTCCCCGAGAAGGCGATCCCCCTGTTCACCACCAACCTCATCGAGGGCAGGCCGGTCCCGCTGTACGGCGACGGGCTCAACGAGCGGGACTGGCTCTACGTCGACGACCACTGCGCGGGCGTCGCGCTGGTGCTGGAGCGCGGCACGCCGGGCGAGATCTACAACATCGGTGCGGGCAACGAGACGCCCAACCGGACGATCGTCGACAAGCTGCTGGCGATCTTCGGCGTGGGCGAGGAGATGGTCACGTACGTCGACGACCGGCTCGGCCACGACCGGCGCTACTCGGTGAACATCGACAAGGTCACGGCGCTCGGCTGGCGGAAGCGACGCACGCTCGACGAGGCGCTCGCCGAGACCGTCGAGTGGTACCGGGCCAACGAGTGGTGGTGGGGCCCGCTGAAGGAGCGGGCCGGGCTCCGCTGAGCGTCCGTCGAGGGGGGAGGGCAGCGTGAAGGTGCTCATCACCGGGGCCGGTGGCCAGCTGGGCCGCGACGTCGGCCGGGCGTGCCGGGAGGCGGGGGACGAGGTGATCGCGCTCGACCGGTCGCAGCTCGACGTGGGCTCGCGGGACGCCGTCTACCAGGCCGTGCTGTCCACCCGCCCGACGGCGGTGGTCCACGCGGGGGCCTGGACGGCCGTCGACGCCTGCGAGGACGACCCCGACCGCGCCTACCGCACCAACGCCCTGGGCACCCGCTGGGTGGCCGACGCGAGCCACCGTGCCGGCGCCTACCTCTGCTACGTCTCCACCGACTACGTGTTCGACGGCACCAAGCCCACCCCGTACGTCGAGTGGGACACGCCGAACCCCACGTCGGTCTACGGGCGCTCCAAGCTCGGAGGCGAGGGGGAGGTGCGCACCCACGCGCCGGGGGCGGCGGTGGTGCGCACGTCGTGGGTCTGCGGCGAGCACGGCAGCAACATGGTCAAGACGGTGCTCCGGCTCGCCGAGCGGCCCGAGCTGGCCTTCGTCGACGACCAGCGGGGCTGCCCGACGTTCACGGCCGACCTCGCGGTCGCGATCCGCCGCCTCGCCGCCTGGCGGATCCCGGGGCTGTTCCACGTCACCAACCAGGGCGCGGTCACCTGGTACGAGCTGGCGCGGGCGATCCTCGCCGCCGCCGGCCACGACCCCGGCAAGGTGCGGCCGATCTCGACCGCCGAGCTCGACCCGCCCCGGCCCGCCCCCCGCCCGGCGAACTCGGTGCTCGACAACGCGGCGCTCCGGCTGGCGGGACTCCCGTTGCTGCCGCCGTACGCGGAGAGCCTCGACCGGCTGGTCGCCCGCCTC
>JBKHJZ010000306.1:0-2694 GCA_046537875.1 Acidimicrobiia bacterium
GGCCCGCGCCCGCTCGACGAACAGGGCGGGACCCTCGTCGTGGAGCGGCCCCAGCGGCCAGACGTGCTCCCCCGTCACCGCGAGCGGCTGCCGGCTGGTGGCCAGGATGTCCGCCGTCCCGCCGCGCCCCAGCATCTCGTCCACCAGCTTGGCCGACGGCTCAAGCACGTGCTCGCAGTTGTCGAGCACCAGGAGCACCGGGCGGTTCGCCACGCGATCGGCCACGCCGGTCTCCGTCTCCGCGGCGGCGCCCTCCAGGCCCGCGGCCTCGGCCACGGCCCTCGTCACGTCGCCACCCGGCGGCACCGGCGCCAGATCCACGAACACCACGCCGTCCGGGTAGTCGGCCTCCAGGCGTCGGGCGACCGCCACGGCCACCGTCGTCTTGCCGATGCCGCCGGACCCGGTGATGGTCACCAGCGGTGCCTGGCGCACCCGCTCGACGACGCGGCGGATGTCGTCGTCACGGCCGAGGGGGACGTTCCTCAGGCGGGGCAGGACCCGCCGTGGGGCCTCGGCGTCGGTGCCCACCTCGGCGACGAACTGGTAGCCACGGGCGTGCACGGTCTTGATCACCCGCTGGGCCTGCCCGTCGTCGCCGACGGCCCGCCGGGCGGCCTTGACGCGCGACGTGAGCGCCGACTCCGACACGAACCGGTCGCCCCACACCGCGTCGAGCAGCTCCTCCTTCGACACCACCCGGTCGCGGTTGACGATCAGGTGGTGCAGGAGCCCGAACACCTGGGGTTCGACGTGGACCGGTCCGGCGGGCCCGGAGAGCGTGAACCGCTTGTCGTCCAGCTGGAACTCCCCGAACCGGAACCGCACCCGCTCATCGTCCCACAGCGCTCCGACATGGTCCCGACCAGGTACGCGCCGGTGGGGATCGGCCGTCAGCGATCGGGTGGCGGGGACGCGTCGTAGTGTGGTGCCGGTGCGCCACGCCCGCCCCTCTGCGCTCGACGAGCTGGAACCGCTCCTCGACCGCGTCCGGGCGCTGCCCGGGCTCGTCGAGCGGAGCCGCGGGGTCTTCTACCGCCGGTCGCGAGCCTTCCTCCACTTCCACGAGGATCCGTCGGGCCTGTACGCGGACGTCCGGCTCGGCGACGACTTCGAGCGCCACCGCGTGCAGACGCCCGAGGAACGTATCGCGCTGGTCCGGCGCATCAGCACCGTCGCCGGACCCGACACGTAGCTCGTCCGATCCGGGAGCCCCGGATCATGCGCCGGAGCGCGACAGCCGGTACCAGCGGGGGGCGACGCGCCTGAGTGGCCCGGGCAGCTCGCCCTCGTACGGCTGCTCGTCCACGATCCGCCACTCCGGGAAGGCCGCCTGCAGGTCGTCGCCGTTCGCGCCCGGCGGGAGCGGACCTCTGCGAGCCGGGGTCCACACGAGCAGGAGCGCCGTCGCGTCGGGCGAGGCGAGGGCGTTCACCTCGCGGCCCACCGCCCGGCGCTGCGCATCGTCGAGGTGGTTGAAGCACTCCGCATCGAAGAAGAACGAGAACGCCGGGTCGACCCCGGCCTCGCGCAGCGCCGTCACGTCGCCCTCGACGAACTCGACGTCAACTCCCTCCGCTGCCGCTCGACGGCGGGCCGCCTCGACCGCCTTCGGCACGACGTCGACACCGACGACCTCCCAGCCCCGCCGGGACAGCTCGACCGACCACCTGCCGGTACCGCAGCCCAGGTCGAGCGCGCGCCCGTACGGCGGCTCGCGGCCCCCCTCCTCACGATCGAGCAGGGTGCGGAGCTGGGGCCCCACGGTCTCGGTGTCCGACTCCCACGGGGTGATCCCGAACCTGTACAGGAAGCGGTACCAGCGGCTCATTGCCCCCCACACTGAACGACGTCGACCGGACCCTATCCGATGCGTCCATGCAGGAGGCGTGCCAGATCCCTGCCGAGATGGCCGCACGCGCCGCGGCGGCGGGCAGATCGTCTGTGACCACCACAGCGACAGGGCACGGTCCGTCGCCCAGCCCGATCAGCAGTCGACCGCTGCCCGCAGTGCCACGCAGGCCTCGACGACCCGGACCGGATCGAGGACGCAGAGCCGGTCGACCAGGTATGCCTTCGGGACGACGCGGAGGTTGTCGAAGCTCGCAGCGCACTCGGTGGGCATGCCGTCGGCCGGGCCGAGCCGCAGCTCGGTGGGAAGCTCCCTGACGGTTCGCGTGACGGGTGCCGCGAGAACCGTGGTGAGCACCGGGATCGCCGCCGACCGCGTCATGACCAGGAACGGCCGGCGCCCGACATCCTCGATCTCGCCCCACCAGACCTCGCCCCTGCGGGGGGTCCTCACCAGGGCTCCTCGGCGATCGCGTCGCGCAGGGAAGCGAGCGCTGCGACCCGCTCACCCCTGGTGGGTGGAGATCGCCGGTACCCCTCGACCACGGCTCTGTCGGTCGCCCGTCGGTGCTCGAGATCCACGACGGCCTCGATCCCGGCGCGGACGGCGGCTGCTCGGCTCTCGTAGGCGCCGCGACCGACCAGCTCGTCCAGCTCCCTCAGGAGGTCGTCGGGCAACCTGACGGCGATCTGTTCGGTCGGCACATCGGTAGCATACCGATCTGGGATGCCGTTCGGTATGCCGCCGCCAGGGGCCCGCGAGGCAGCGCTCAGGCGGGTGCCGGGCGCCGGGCCCGCAGCGAATAGGTGAGCGGGAACCGCGTGCGCCCTGCGGGGAAGCGG
>JBKHJZ010000307.1:0-2686 GCA_046537875.1 Acidimicrobiia bacterium
CGCAGGGACGCGACGTCCGACGGCTGCCGCCGCCACCGCGCCTCCGGCCGCCGCCGCAGCGCGCCCAGACCGGTGCACGGCGCGTCGACGAGCACCCGGTCGAACGGTCCCTCGCCGGGCACGGGCTCCCGCCCGTCCCCGGTCACCACCCGGTGGTCGCCGGGGTCGTCCGCCAGCGCCTGCTCGACCATGCGCGCCCGCTGCGGCCGCTGCTCCACCGCCACGAGGCGCGCGCCACGGGCGGTCGCCAGCCCGGCGAGCAGCGCCGCCTTCCCGCCCGGGCCGGCACACGAGTCGAGCCACCGCTCATCCGAGTTGTCAGGGCCAGCGGCAGCATCGTCCCTGGTCACAGAGTTGTCCGGCCTGACAGGTGGCGTGAGGGGGACGGCCGCCAGCGCGAGCGCCACCAGCTGGCTTCCCTCGTCCTGCACGGCGGCCCGCCGCTCGCGCACCGCCGGTACGCCAGCAGGGTCTCCCCCGGGCAGCACTGCCCCGTAGGGCGACCACCGCGTGGGCTGCGCTCCGCCGGCGACCAGCTCATCCACCGTGCAGCGCCCGGGAAAGGCGACGAGGGTGACGGCGGGCGGCTCGTTGTCGGCCGCGAGGCAGGCCTCCAGCTCCTCCAGGTCACCGTGCAGCGCGTCCAGGAACGCCCGCGCCACCCAGGCCGGGTGGGAGTGCCGCAGCGCCAATCGCTCCACCGGATCGTGCGGGGCGAGCTCCTCGACCCACGCCTCGAGGTCCCGCTCGGCCACCCGGCGCAGCACGGCGTTCACGAGCTTCGCAGGCCCGGCGCCGACCTGCGCTCGCGTGGCCCCCACCGTCGTCGCCACCGCGGCATGCGGCGGCACCCGCATGCCGAGCAGCTGGTGGGCACCGAGGCGCAGCCCGTTCCGGACCGGTGCGTCCAGCCGCTCGAGCGGCCGGTCCACGCAGTGACCCAGGATCGCGTCGTACGTCCCGAGGCCCCGCAGCGTCCCGTACGCCAGCTCGGTCGCCAGCGCGGCATCCCGCCCGGAGAGCCCGTGGTCGCGGAGCAGGCGCGGCAGCACGAGGTTGGCGTACGAGTCCCGCTCGTCCACGGCTTGCAGGGTCGCCAGGGCGGCCGCGCGAGCCGGGTCAGGGGACGTCCCGTCGTGCGCCGTCCCGCGGCGGGAACCGGTGGCCCGGACGGGCTCCCGGCGGCTCACGACCCGAGCCGCTCGCCGTGGTCGATGCGTACTCCCCGCGCCCAGTCGGACGCGGCCATCGCGCGCTTGCCCTGTGCCTGCACCTCGCCCAGCACCACCGGATGGCTGCCGGTACCCACCCGTACGCCGTCCTTCGACACCTCGAGCTCGCCGGGCGCGAGGCTGTCGCCATCGGCGTCCAGGCGCACCGGACCGACCTTCAGCCGCTCGCCGCGGAACGTCGTCCAGGCGCCGGGTGCCGGTGTGCACGCCCGGACCAGCCGGTCGACCCGGATCGCGGGATGTGTCCAGTCGATGCGAGCGTCCTCGACCGTCACCTTGGGCGCCATCGAGACGCCGTCGGCCGGCTGCGGCTCGGCCACCAGCGTGCCGTCCTCGATGCCGTCGAGTGTGGCCGCCAGCAGCCGCGCCCCCGAGTCGGCCAGCCGCGCGAGCAGGTCGCCGCTCGTGTCGGTGGGGTGGATCGTCTCGGTCACGCAGCCGTAGAGCGGCCCGGTGTCCAGGCCCTCCTCGAGCAGGAACGTGCACGCGCCCGTCACGTCGTCCCCTGCCATGACCGCGTGCTGGACGGGCGCCGCCCCGCGCCACGCCGGCAGCAGCGAGAAGTGCAGGTTGACCCAGCCGTGCTTGGGGATGTCCAGCGCCTCCCGCGGAACGAGCGCGCCGTACGCGACCACCGGCACGCAGTCCGGTGCGATGTCGGCCAGCTGCGCGAGGAACTCCGGCTCGCGCGGCGTGCCCGGCTTCAGCACCTCGAGCCCGGCGTCGTGCGCGGCCTGGGCCACCGGGCTCGGCCGCACCGGCCTTCCCCGTCCGGCGGGCGCGTCTGGCCTGGTCAGCACGCCGACGACATCGTGCCGCGACGCGAGGACGGCGTGCAGGGACGGGACGGCCGTCTCCGGCGTGCCCGCGAACAGCACCCTCATCGCGCGAGGCCGAAGGTGGGGTGCGGGGACGACTTGACGACGGGTGGCTCGGCACCGGCCCACTCGGCCTCGCGGATCGCCTTCATGGCGGCCTTCCGGGAGGCCCTGTCCAACCGGTCCACGAACAGCACGCCGTCGAGGTGGTCGGTCTCATGCTGGACCGCCCGCGCGAGGAGGTCGTCGCCCTCGATCACGACCGGCTCGCCGTGCTGGTCGAAGCCACGGGCGGTGACCCGCATCGCCCGGGCGCAGTCGTACTCGAGGCCGGGCAGCGACAGGCAGCCCTCCGGGCCGAGCTGCTCGTCCTCCGACAGCTCCAGCTCGGGGTTGATCAGGTGACCGACGACGTCATCCACGTGGTACGTGAACACCCGCAGCGATACCCCGATCTGCGGCGCGGCCAGGCCCACGCCCGGAGCCTCCAGCATGGTGTCGGTCAGGTCGGTGACCAGTTGCCGGATCTCCTTGTCGAAGTCGACCACCGGCTCGGCCACGGTGCGCAGGATCGGGTCGCCGAACAGCCGGATCGGCCGTACCGCCACGGGCTCTCCCCTCGCGTCGGGTCACGGA
>JBKHJZ010000308.1:0-2645 GCA_046537875.1 Acidimicrobiia bacterium
TCGACGCCCCGGAGCGCTTCGTCGCCGGGACGGTGGGCGAACCCGGGCACCGTGCGTTCTTCCTCCAGGCCCGGGAGGGCTCGCGGCTGGCGACCGTCCTGCTCGAGAAGGAACAGGTCTCGGCGCTAGCCGAACGGCTCGACGCGCTGCTCGACGAGGTGCTGCGCCGCACCGGGGGGACGGCGCCGGTGCCGGCCGAGCCGCCGAGTGAGCTGGACGATTCCGAGCCGCTTGACCAGCCCATCGACGAGGACTTCCGGGTGGGCACGCTGACCCTCGCGTGGGACGGCACCGACGACCGCGTGGTGATCGAGGCGTACGCGGCCGGCGAGGAGGACGACGAGGGCGGGGACGAGAACGAGGACGCGGATGCGGCCGCGGCCGACTTCGACGAGGAGGTGCCCTCGACCCGGGACGTGCTCGTCGTGCGCATCACCGGCGCGTCGGCGCGCGCGTTCGTCAAGCGCGCCCAGGCCCTGGTGGAGGCCGGACGGCCGCCGTGCCCGCTGTGCGCGCTGCCGCTCGACCCGGAGGGTCACGTCTGCCCCCGGCAGAACGGCTACCGGCGCCGTGAATGATCCCGCCGGCCTGCTCGAGCACGGCGAGGTCGTGGTCGACGGGCGGCTGGTGGAGGCGTCCAACGCCACCCTGCTGTGCCGCCTCGTCGGCGGGTCCGGCGAGGCGCGCTGCGTGTACAAGCCGGTCGCGGGGGAGCGGCCGCTGTGGGACTTCCCGGACGGCACCCTTGCGGCCCGCGAGGTGGCCGCCTACGAGGTCGCCGAGGCGACCGGGTGGCACCTGGTGCCACCCACGGTGCTGCGCGACGGGCCGTTCGGGCCGGGAATGTGCCAGCTGTGGGTCGAGGCCACCGGCGAGGAGCTCGTCGACGTGGTCGGCCCCGCGGAGGTCACGGACGGCTGGTTGCCGGTGCTGGAGGCGGTCGACGGGGAGGGGCGCCCGGTGGTCCTGGTCCACGCCGACGACCCGCGGCTGCGCCGGATGGCGGTGTTCGACGTCGTGATCAACAACGCCGACCGCAAGGGTGGCCACGTCGTCGTGGACGCCGGCGGCTCCGTCCTCGGCGTCGACCACGGAGTGAGCTTCCACGTCGAGGACAAGCTGCGGACGGTGCTGTGGGGCTGGCGCGGCGCGCAGCTCACCGAGGCCGAGCGGGACGTGCTGCACGGGCTGCGGACGGGCCTGCACGGCGCGCTGGGCGAGCGGCTCACGGCCCTGTTGGCGGCGGAGGAGGTCGCCGCGCTGGGCGACCGCGTAGGCCGGCTGCTCGCGGCGGGCCGGCTGCCCGCGCCCGACGGTCGCCGCCGTCCGATCCCGTGGCCGCCATTCTGACGCCCGCCCGCCGGATCGCCACGCACCGCGGGGTAGTTGACGTGTCACACACCCCGTACTGCCGGTGACGGGGGAGGATTGACTACGCTCGCGAGCATGCATGCCTGGCACGGACCCGACCTGCCGCGGCTGCCGGGTCGGGGAGACCCGGTCCGGGTGCGCGACTCCTCGTCCGGTGGGCTCGTCCCGGCGGCGACCGGTCGGCTCGCCAGGATGTACGTGTGCGGCATCACGCCGTACGACGCCACGCACCTCGGGCACGCGGCCACGTACGTGGCGTTCGACGTGCTGAACCGGGTGTGGCGCGACAGCGGCCACGAGGTGCGCTACGTGCAGAACGTGACGGACATCGATGACCCGCTGCTCGACCGGGCGCAGCGGGACGGCGTCGACTGGGCAGAGCTGGCCGAGACGGACACCGAGCTGTTCCGCCAGGACATGGCGTGGCTGCGGGTGCTGCCACCGGAGCACTTCGTGGGAGCCGTCGAGTCGCTCTCGCTCATCATCGACCTGGTCGACCGGCTCCGGGCGGCGGGCGCCGCCTACGAGGTGGACGGCGACATCTACTTTCCGGTGCAGGCCGACGGCAGCTTCGGTGCGGTGTCGCGCCTGGACCGGGCCGAGATGCTCCGGCTATTCCCGGAGCGGGGAGGGGACCCGGAGCGGGCCGGCAAGAAGGACCCGCTCGACGCCCTGCTGTGGCGCCGGGAGCGCCCTGGTGAGCCGGCGTGGGACAGCCCGTTCGGCCGGGGGAGGCCGGGCTGGCACGTGGAGTGCTCCGCGATCGCGCTGGAGTACCTGGGCGATGCGTTCGACGTCCAGGGCGGCGGGTCGGACCTGGCGTTCCCGCACCACGAGATGTCGGCCTCCCACGCGCAGGCGGCCGGGCACCGGCCGTTCGCGCGCTGCTACGTGCACGCCGGCATGGTCGGCCTGCACGGGGAGAAGATGTCCAAGTCGCGGGGGAACCTGGCGTTCGCCTCCCAGGTGCGCCATGCCGGCGTGCCGGGGGCGGCCGTCCGGCTGGCGCTGCTGGCCGAGCACTACCGGACCGACCGGGACTGGACGGAGGCCCTGCTCGAGCAGGCGGAGGGCCGGCTCGCCCGCTGGCGCGCCGCGGCCACGGCGCCCTCCGGCCCCGATGCCGGCCCCGTCCTGGCCGCCGTGCGCAGCCGACTCGCCGACGACCTGGACACCCCGGGAGCGATCGCCGCGATCGACGAGTGGGCGCAGCGGGCTCAGCGGGACAGCGGACCCGACCCGGACGCGCCCGCCCTCGTCCGTGACCTCGCCGA
>JBKHJZ010000100.1:0-11807 GCA_046537875.1 Acidimicrobiia bacterium
AGTCTCACTCTAGACTGCGAGACATGATGTCTCACAGGTGCCGGCCCCAGCCGGCGACCGTGCCCGGGACCGACGACGGAGCAACCCGATGACGCGGCGGCTGTACCGGTTGGGCACGTGGTCGGCCAGGCATCGCCGGCGCATGCTGGTGGCCTGGCTCGCGGTCGTGCTCCTCGTGGTCGGCGCCGCCCGGTTCCTCGGCGGCGACTTCAGCGAGCAGTTCACGATCCCCGGCAGCGAATCCGACCGGGCGCAGGAGATGCTCGAGGAGCGCTTCCCGGAGCAGTCGGGTGGCTCGGCCCGGCTCGTGTTCCACGCACCGGAGGGCACGCTCGCCGACGCCACCAACCGCGCCGCGGTCGAGGCCACGTTGGCGTCGGTCGGCGAGCTCCCCGACGTCGGCCTCGTCGGCGACCCGCTCGGCGGCCTCGGCGGCGCGCTGTCCGAGGACGGCACCATCGGCTACGCCGACGTCCGCCACGACCGCCCGATCGCCGAGCTGAGCTCGGAGACGGTCGACGAGCTCGACGAGGCCGTCGAGGTCGGGCGCGACCGGGGCCTGGATGTCGAGCTGAGCGGCGAGCTGCCCTCCTACTACCAGTCGCCCGAGCTCGGCGGCGCCGAGATGGTCCTCAAGATCGGCACCGCGCTGGTCATCATGCTGGTCGCCTTCGGCTCGGTGCTGGCCACCGGGCTGCCGCTCGGCCTCGCGCTCGGCGGGCTCGCCGCCGGCATCGGCCTCATCCGCCTCTTCGCCGCCGTCGTCGAGGTGCCCTCCTCGAGCCTGCTCCTCGGCGTCATGCTGGGGCTCGGCGTCGGCATCGACTACGCGCTGTTCATCGTCACCCGCCACCGCCAGCACCTGCACGCCGGCGACGAGGTCACCGACTCGATCGGCCGCGCCACCGCCACGGCCGGGCAGGCCGTCCTGTTCGCCGGCACGACCGTCATCATCGCCATCGGCGGCCTGCTCGTGGCCGGCATCCCGTCCGTGGCGATCATGGGCGCGAGCGCCGCGATGGTCGTCGCCGTCATGATGATCGCCGCCGTCACCCTGCTGCCCGCGCTGCTCGGCTTCGCCGGCGAAGGCATCGACCGGCTGCGCCTCCCCGGCATGGCCGTGCGCGTCGAGTCCGGGACCGACAACGTCTGGGGACGCTGGGCCCGCCACATCGCCGCCCGCCCGTGGCGCTACCTGCTGGGCAGCGCCGCCGTCCTGCTCCTCCTCGCCGTCCCGCTGCTCGACATGCGCCTCGCGATGCCCGACGCCAGCACCGCCGAGGAGGGCTCGACGCGCCGCCAGGCGCACGCGCTCCTGGTCGAGGGCTTCGGCGCCGGGTTCTCCGGGCCGCTCGTCATCACGGTGGACGTGCCGTCCGAGGGCGGGCAGGCGGCGCTCACCGACCTCCGCGCCGCGGTCGCCGCCGACCCCGCCGTGGCCCAGGCCTCGCCCGCCGTGCCCAACGCGGCCGGCGACACGGCCGTGCTCCAGGTGACCCCGACCGAGAGCCCGCAGGACACCTCCACCGAGGCGCTCGTGCACCGGCTGCGTGACGACGTGCTGCCCACCTCGCTCGAGGGCGCCGACGGCTCGGCCCTCGTCGGCGGCGTCACCGCCCAGCACGTCGACCTGACCGACCGGGCGGGCGAGCGGCTCGGGCTGTTCATCGCCGCGATCGTGGGCCTGTCGCTCCTGCTCCTGCTGCTGGTGTTCCGGTCCGTGTGGGTGCCGCTGAAGGCGGCGGCGATGAACATCCTGTCGATCGGCGCCGGCTACGGCGCGGTCGTCGCCGTGTTCCAGTGGGGCTGGGGCGCGAGCCTCCTCGGCATCGACGGCACGATGCCCGTCGTGTCGATGGTCCCGATGCTGATGTTCGCCATCCTGTTCGGGCTGTCGATGGACTACGAGGTGTTCCTGCTCTCCCGCACCCGCGAGGAGTACCTCCGCACCGGCGACAACACCGGCAGCGTCGTGGCCGGCATCTCGAGCACCGCCCGGGTGATCACCGCGGCCGCGGCGATCATGGTCGTGATCTTCACCGGCTTCGCCCTCGGCCACAACGTGATCATCCAGCAGGTGGGCCTCGGCCTCGCCGTCGCCGTGCTCGTCGACGCCACGATCGTCCGCGTGGCCCTGGTCCCCTCCACGATGGTGCTGCTCGGCGACCGCAACTGGACGCTCCCGCGCTGGCTCGACCGCATCCTTCCCCACCTCGACATCGAGGGTGAGAGCGGCCTGCCGCCGGCGCCGTCACCGGAGCCGGGAGCGGATGCCGCACCCGATCAGGTGCCGGTGCCGTAGGCGGTGGCCCGGGGCTTCACCGGGCGGGCGAACCACAGCGGTCGCCGCAGCCCGCCCGGCCCGGGCCCCGGGCGGGTCATGGCCAGCCACTCCCGGTGCACCTCGGCTGAGCGGGCGGTGTCGACGTGCACGTCGCCGTGGCTGTCGCCCGGCTCCGCCGGGGTGATCGTCACCCGCTGCAGCCAGCAGTGCATGCCGGAGATCGGATCCGGCTGCACCGGGAACGTGAGGTTCTGGTGCACCCCGGCGTCGGTCCACCAGATCCGCTGCGAGTCGGGGTCGTCGCTCGTGAACGGCCGGATGCCCCCGCGTGGGGCGAGCGACCACCGGCTCCCGTCGTGGCCGAGCCCGGCGACGCCGGACGACCAGCGCTCGTTGCCGCGGTCGCCCTCGAGGCGCCATCGCCCCATGTGGTGGGAGCAGGCGACCACGCCCGGGCGGATGCCCTCGGTGCGCCAGGTGCGGATGACGAAGTGGCCGATGCGGGTGTTCACGCGCACGAGGCCGCCGAGGTCGACACCGAGCCGCTCGGCGTCCTCCGGGTGCAGCCACAGCGGGTGGCCGTGGCTGATCTCGTTGAGCCACTTCGAGTTCCCCGAGCGTGTGTGGATGAGCGTCGGGATGCGGAACGTCGGCACGAGGATCCGCTCCCGGCCCTCGAGATCGAGGTCCTCCCAGTGGACGTGGCTGCGGATCCACCCCGGGGTGGCGTGCTCGGGCCAGCCCCAGTCGGCCAGCGTCTCCGAGTACAGCTCGAGCCTGCGCGACGGCGTCGGGAAGCCGAAGCGGGGCGTGCCCTCGACGTCGACGCCCGCCGAGCCGTCGCCGATGAAGGGCATGTGGCCCTCGATCTCGTCGAGGCTCTCGTGGAGTCCGGCCGTGCCGGGGGTGCGGTACACGCCGTCGTCGCCCCGGACCCTCCCGGCGAGCTCGCCGTCGCTCAGCTCCCGTTCGTGCAGCCGGTACTGGTCGCCGGGGATCGCGAAGGCGCCGTGGCGGCGCATGTACTCGAGCGGCGACAGGCCCTCGGCCTCGGCCGCCTCGGGCAGGCCGGGGATCGAGTGGGTGAACAGGTGCTCGTAGTACTCGTCGAGGCCCATCGGTTCGCCGGGGCGGTCGAGGCTCTCGAAGTGCTGCCGGATGCCGAGGGTCCCGTCGGGGTCGATCTTCCACGACAGCGCGATCCAGAACTCGTTCTCCTCCCAGACCTCCCCCGGGTTCGCGTCGCGGGTGGTCTCGACCGGGTCGCCGGTCAGCTCGCGGTAGCGGCGCATCACCGGCTGGCGGAACCCGATCCAGCGGCCTGAGTGCGTCTCGTACGAGGCGACGTCGTGGCGCTCGGCGCCCACGCCCATGGGCAGCACGTAGTCGGCGAACCAGGCCGTCTCCGACCACGTGGGCGTCAGCGCCACGTGGCAGCCGACCTTGTCCTCGTCGGTCAGCGCCTCGATCCACGAGAAGCCGTCGGGATTGGTCCAGACGGGGTTGTAGACCCGGGTGAAGTAGGTGTCGACCCGTCCCCGCCCCTCGCGCAGGAAGTGCGGCAGCAGGATCGACATCTCGTGGTGCGCCAGCGGGTACTCGGGCGCCCACGTCATCTCGTTCCAGCGGGCCTGGGGCTCGGTGTGCCGGGGCGGCACGGGGATGAACTTGTTCCAGCCGTTCGGGCTCGTCCCGCCGACCGTGCCGACCGAGCCGGTCAGCACGTTGAGCAGCCAGAGGCACCGGGCGGTCTGCCAGCCGCCGAGGTTGCCCGCGCCCGCGGCCCGCCAGGTGTGGGTGGCGAAGGCACCGAGGTTGGCGCCGATCACCTCGGCGATCTCCCGGATGTGCCGGGCGTCGATGCCGCAGATCTCGGCCGCCCGCTCCGGCGTGTGCTCCGCCCACTCCTCGAGCAGCGCCGGCAGGAGGTTGTCGAAGGTCGGGGCGACGTGCGGGTGGACCCGGCGCAGGTACGTGTCCCAGTTGACCCAGCGGCGCACGAAGTCCTGGTCCCACGTGCCGTTGACGAGCAGCAGGCGGGCGATCGCGAGCAGCAGCACGGGCTCGGTGCCCGGCCACGCCGGCAGCCACCAGTCGGCGACCGACCCGGTGTTCGACAGCCGCGGGTCGACGCAGATGATCTTCGCCCCCCGCTCGCGGCCCTCCATGATCCGCTGCGCGTGCGGGTTGAAGTAGTGGCCGGCCTCGAGGTGCGACGAGATGAGGAAGATGACCCGCGCGTTCGCGTAGTCGGCCGAGGGACGGTCGAAGCCCATCCACGCGGCGTAGCCGAACCGGGCGCCGGACGAGCAGATGTTGGTGTGGCTGTTGTGCGCGTCGATGCCCCAGGCGTGCAGGACCCGCTCGACGTAGCTGTCGTCGCCCGGGCGGCCGACGTGGTACATGACCTCGTCGTGGCGGCCCTCGCGGAACGCCCGCGCGATGCGGCCGCCGATGTCGGTCAGCGCCTCCTCCCAGCTCACCCGCTCCCAGCGGCCCTCGCCGCGCCTCCCCACGCGGCGCAGCGGGTGGAGGATGCGCTCGGTGTCCCGCACCTGGTTGAGCGTGGCCGGGCCCTTCGCGCAGTTGCGTCCCCGGCTGGCGGGATGCAGCGGGTTGCCCTCGAGCTTGGTGATCTCGCCGGAGTCCCTGTCGATCCAGGCGACGAGCCCGCAGTTCGCCTCGCAGTTGAAGCACGTGGTCGGCACGAGCGTGAAATGGCGCTCGTCCCGACGCGGCCACGACCGGGCGTCGGGCACCACCACGTCGTCCCAGGTCGACGGGTCGGGGTAGGCGGTGAGCCCCCCGTCGGGGACGGACCGGGCGATGGAATCGGTCATGGGAGGGGCTCCTCTGGGGACCTAGGACAGCGGGACGGACTGCCCGGCGCGGACGAACGCGTCCTCGTAGGCGGCGAGGCCGACGAGCGCCGACGCACCGGCCAGGGCGGCGAGCGCCGTGGGGGCGACGCCGGCGAGGGCGAGGATCACGAGCACTGCGGGGACGACCACGCCGGCGGCGACACCCAGGCGGAACCGGGCGGCGAAGGGTCCCCGGGTCATCGCCGCCAGGGCGAGCTCGACGTGGCGGGTGCCGTGGGCGGCGTGCTCGATCGCGACCAGTGCGCCGGTGGCGGCGACGCCGCCGAGCAGGGCCCAGCGGACGGCGTCCGCCTCCGGGATGGTCATGACCACGTCGGCGAGCACGAACACGGCGGCGCCGGCCGTGACCGCCTGGGCGAGCAGCACGGGGAGCAGCAGCGGCGTCTGCCACAGGTCGCGTCCCTCGCACTGGGCGAACAGGTAGGCCGTGTAGCCGGCGGTCGCGGCGGCGAGCAGGGCCGTCGGGGCGGCGAGCACCTCGATCGCTCCCCCGGCGTCGAGGAGGCCGGCGACGAACCACGCGGCCATGAGCGCCGCGTACACGGCGAGGATCACGGCGCCCCGCGTCAGCCACGAGCCCCAGTTGGGGCGGGTGAGGATGTAGTGGAACCGGCCCGGCTGCTTGAGGTCGGCGACGAGCAGCACGCCGGTGAGCGCCGTGAAGGCGCCGCCCACGACGGGCGGCATCACGCCGACGGCCGCCTGCTCGCCGGCGTGGCCGAGCAGCACGAGCAGCGCGGCGATCAGCAGGGCGCCGGCGCCGACGGCCTTGGTGACGAGGTAGGTGGAGACCCGCCAGCCCCAGGGCGCCGGGTGCGCCGTCGTGTAGGCGGTGCGGGCCACCTGGTGCTCCGGGTCGGGCACGGGGGGCGTCGGGTGGCCGGGCGTGGTGTCGGCCCAGATCATCCCGTCGGGGGCGATGGCGGTGCGGGTGGGGTCGAGCGACGCCTGGTCGGCGCCCTTGTAGAACACCTTCGGCCGGGTGCCCTGCTCGGGGGCGCGCACGGCGACGTCGCTGCGGGCCACCATGCGGGCGATGTCGCTCGTCGGGTCGTCGAGGTCGCCGGCCCAGATGGAGTGCGTCGGGCAGACGATGACGCACGAGGGCTCGAGGCCGACGTCGACGCGGTGCGCACAGAAGTTGCACTTCTGCGCGGTGTGCTCCTCGGGGTCGATGTAGAGCGCGTCGTACGGGCACGCGTTCATGCACGACTTGCAGCCGATGCACGCCGACGTGTCGAAGTCCACGATGCCGTTGCTGCGGTGGAACAGCGCCGAGGTCGGGCAGATCTCCACGCAGGGCGCGTCCTCGCAGTGGTTGCACCGCATCACCGAGAACTGCCGGGTGGTGTTGGGGAACGTCCCCGTCTCGATGTACTTCACCCAGGTGCGGTCGACGCCGAGCGGCACCTCGTGCTCGGCCTTGCAGGCGACCGTGCACGCGTGGCAGCCGATGCACGTGTCCTGGTCGATCAGGAAGCCGAGCCGCGTCATCTGTGTGGCATCCCCCGGGAACCGCCGGCCAAATGACCGGATATTCGGATCAAAGCAGGCGGGGACGGCGGTGGTCAAGCGCGCTACGCGGTTCGGCAGCAACTGGTTATACTCATGGGTATGACTCATCGGGTCGGCCCCAAGGGCCAAGTCGTCATCCCCAAGGAGCTCCGGGACGAGCTCGGCATCGAGCCGGGCGACGAGGTCAGCTTCTGGCGTCACGACGACCACGTCGCAGTCCGGCCCGCGGGCAGGCGACGCCCGCTGCGGGGTCGGTTCCGGGGCTCGGCCCTGACCGCAGAGCTCGAGCGTGAGCGGGCGGCCGATCGAGCCCGCGAAGCGGATCGGTGACGGTCGTCCTCGACTCGTGGGCGGTGCTCCGCTACCTGGAGGACGCCGAACCCGTCGCCGAGGCCGTGGCCGACCTCCTCGACGGCGACCGGCCCCTGATGTCGTGGATCAACCTCGGTGAAGTCCACTACGTGCTGCGGCGGCTCCACGGCGAGGACGCCGCCACCGAAACCGTCCGGGACCTCCGTGAGGAGGTCGACGCGCACCTACCCGACGAGCGTCTCGTGCTCGACGCCGCCCGGGTGAAGGCCGACCACCGGATGGCCTACGCCGATGCGTTCGCCGCCGCGCTCGCGGTGGCGCGCGGTGCGACGCTCTGGACCGGCGACCCGGCGCTCCTCGTCGCCGGAGCGGCCTGGCGGTGGCACGACCTGCGGTCTCGAGCGACCTGACCGCACCGACAGACCGGGCGACGCAGTCGTCCTCGCCGCCGGATGATTTGGCCATACTCATGGCCATGGCGCCTTCGGAACACCTGTCGCTCGCCGATGTGAAGAACCGACTGTCCGAGGTGATCGAGACGCTCGAGCGCGAGCACGGACGCGTCGTGGTGACCAAGCACGGCCGCCCAGCGGCCGTCATGCTCAGCATCGAGGATCTGGAGTCTCTCGAAGAGACGCTCGAGATCCTGAGCAATCCGGCGCTGCTGGAGGCCATCCGAGAGGGGCAGCGCGACGCGGCAGGTGGCCGCACCGAGTCGCTCACCCGTGAGGAAGTCCGCGCCCGCATCGCCGAGCGGTGACGGCTGATCCGTACGACATCGCGTGGGCGTCCAGCGCTCTCCGATCGCTCGACCGGCTGCCCGGGAAGATCGGTGCAGCGTGCATCGAGTTCGCCTACGGCGGCCTGGCGCGGCGACTACGCCAGGTAGGGCGACCGTTGCGTCTCGACCTCGCAGGGAAGCACAGCGCGCGACGCGGTGACTTCCGGGTGACCCACGAGATCGACGACGACCGCCGCAGAGTCACGATCATCGCGATCGACCACCGGAGCGGACGCCTACCGTCGCCGATGATGAGCCCGCTCGCGCCTACTCCTCGTCCCTCGGAGCGGCGCCGCCGCTTGCGACCATCCCTGGCTCACCGGGGTCCACGACCGTGCGCACCTTCTGGGCTACCAACGCCGCAACCTCGATGAGGTGCCGGGTCTCGTCCGCCGTGGGTTCGGGCAGATCCTCCGGGTAGCGCCCGGCGACAGCCCACGGAGAAAGCTCGACCAACGCCGAACGTTCGAACCGCTCCTGATCCGCCTCCTCGAGTAGGCCGGCGAGCACATCGAGTGCGTGGCTCTTCGGGAAGTCGATCCCCCGCGCCACGAGCAGCGCCTTGAGTGCCTTCTCTGCGGCCTGTTGTGCGTGGAAGCACGCCGCCCAGCGAACGCCGAGCGAGCTGTCGCGCACCATTTGTGCGACGGTCAGATCGTCCTGAGCCTTGGCGAGCCACTGCCGTGCGTCCGGCTCGGACGGAGTCGCAGACTCACCCTCGGTCGTAGACACACCGACCTTCCCGCACCGCGGCACGTTCGAGAGTCCCGGCGACCTTGGATCGCCGCAGGAAGCGGTCGGGGTCGGTGAACGCGATGTCGAACGGCACCGGGACCGTGGTCCGCTCGTGCACGTGCCGCTTGAGCGCCAGCACATCGGTCGGTGAGAACGACCGCAACACGACAAGAAGATCGATGTCGCTGTCGGGGCCTTCATCGCCGCGGGCGACAGACCCCAGCATCCAGACGGACACAGGGTCGAGCTCGTCGACGACCTCTGCCACGAGCTCGTCGACCCAATCGCGCAAGGGACGACCGTTCCAGTGAGCGCGCCCGTTGCGCACATCCCACGTCGTCGCCATGACGAAGACGCTACCCGGCCCTGGCCTCCGCCTTCGCTCCATTGGACAGGGTGTCGCCGGACCCGACGGTCTCCGGGCGTCGATTCGCAGTCCGACCGCCGAGCCGGAGGACCACCGTTCCGGATGGAACCAGCTCGTTCGCAAACAGGCCGCGTCCCTCGATCGGTGACTCCCGCACGACGAGCCGCACGTCGATCCACACGGCGCCCGGAGGCGCTGGACATGTCGGGCTGGTGTCAGGCGCTGGGAGGCTGCGTGGCGAGGACGCACACTGCCGGCGGGTCGAGGTCGAGCGTCTCGAACCGGAGGTCCTCGAAGCCGGCGTCCGAGAGCAGGGCGGCGAGCTCGTCGGCGGCCCGGGCCGATGTCACCGCAGTGGCGCCGGGGCAGCGCGGCTGGGATACCAGAGCGGCCCGGCCACCGGGTCGCAGGACCCGGCCGATCTCGCGCAGTCGGGCGGTGGGCTCGGGCCAGAAGCCGACGGTGTTGACCACAAGCGCCGCATCGAACGGCCCGTCGGTCAGATGCAGGCGCTCGACCGGCGCGTGGACGAGGCGGACACGTCCCGCGCTGACGGCGGCCGCGTTGCGCCGGCGGGCCTGGCGGATCATGACCTCCGAGTGATCGACGCCGACCACCAATCCCTGTGTGGCCCGACCGGCGAGGGCGGCGATGCCGACGCCCGGCCCGCAGCCGACCTCGATGACGCGGTCGGTCGGCCGGACGTCCAGGAGCTCCACCGCCCAGCGGTTGCGCCGGACGTTCGACGAGCGGCGGCCCATGACCCAGCCGGCGACATGCCCGCCCGGGCCGGACGGGTCGCCGAACTGGCGGACGACTCTCCGCACGAGATCCTGCTTCAGGCCCATGAGGCGAGTAGACGACTTCGAGTACGCTCGAAGTCAATGCCTTCCGCTGTGGGTGCTCAGGAGTCGTGGGACATGCCGAGGCTCCTGTCGATCGGCGAGCTGGCCGAGCGCACCGGCGTGGCGGCGACCGCGCTGCGCTACTACGACGAGCTCGGGCTGGTGCAACCGGCGGCTCGGGCGTCGGGGCGCCGGCGCTACGCCGCGTCGGCCGTGGCCGAGGTCGGCATGATCGTCTTTCTCCGCGAGGTCGGCTTCTCGCTGGCCGAGATCGGCTCCCTCGTGGCAGGCGACGGGCGGCGGTCGTGGCGGGCGATCGTCGACCGCAAGCTGGTCGAGCTCGCCGATCAGCAGCACCGCCTCGACGTGGCTCGCACCGCGCTCGAGCACGCGCAGCGGTGCCCCGTTGGTGAGCCCCTGAGGTGCTCGCGGTTCTGGTCGATCATCGAGGGACAGCAGCGTGGCTTCTCACTGGAGGAGAGCCATGCGAGAGCACACTGACGTGTCGCCGAAGGTCGAGTTGACGGGCTGATCCCGGCGGACGCAAGGATCAGTTCCACCCCGCCAGTCGAAGCAGCATGAGGCGTTCGCGGAACGCGCTCGGCGGCCGTCCGGCGTCAAGAGCATCATGGACCTGGTCGAGCGTTCGCCGGTCCGGCCAGCACCGCAACGGGACGCGATCGAGCTCGGCCGGGTCCATCGGTCGAACCTGGATCCGGCCTCGGTGGGATGACGCCACGCCGCTGCTCCTTCGCGAGCGGATGTCCTTGTCGAGCGGGCAGGTTGTCGCCGGTCGGGCGCGAAGTTCGTCGGGAAGGGGTGCCCGCTGGAGCGGTCACCGGGCGGGTTCGAACCGGAGCGGCAGGTAGCTCGGTCCGCTGATGCCGGTGTCCTCCCGCCACGAGGGCTGCCCGTCGAGCCGCATGCCGCGGAGCCGGCCGGGCAGGATGCGCAGGGCCTCCTCCATCTCGGCGCGAGCCAGGTTCGCACCCAGGCAGTAGTGCGGGCCTCCACCGAAGGTGAGGTGCGGGACCCGGTCGGCGGTGATGTCGAACGTCCCACCGTCGTCGTACACGGACTCGTCCCGGTTGGCGGACGCCGTGCTGAGGAACAGGAACGTTCCGGCGGGGATGGCCCACCCGTCCACCTCGAGGGCTTCCGCCGCGATCCGGGGAATCCCCGGGACCGCACCGACCAGGCGCATGAGCTCGTCGACCGACCGGGGTGCCAGATCGGGCTCGGCGGCGAGCCGGTCCCACTGGTCGGGGTGGTGGCAGAAGGTGACCATGGCGCGCCCCAGCTGGTTCCGGGTGGTGTCGTAGCCCGCGAACAGCAGGCCGGCGATCATGGCCCGGAGCTCGTCCTGGCTCAGCCGGTCGCCGTCCTCCGAGGCCTCCACCAGGCTCGTGACCAGGTCGTCACGCGGGCTCACCCGACGATCCTCGACCAGCTCGTCGACGTACGCCCCGAGCTCGTTCGCCGCCTGCTCCACCTCGGCCAACCTGGAACCCAGCTCCAGCGACAGCACGTAGGTCAGCGCCTCGCCCCACCGGGCGAACAGCGGGTGGTCCTCGCGGGGCACGCCCAGCACCTCGCAGATCACCTGGACCGGATAGCGGTCGGCGAAGTCGGCCATGAACTCGCAGTGACCGTCGGCCGCGAACCCGTCGAGCAGCTCGTCGACGAGGGCTCGCATCACCGCCCGGTGCCGGTCCGCGGCCCGCGGCGTGAACGAGCGGGCGACGAGACGCCTCAGGCGGGTGTGGTTCGGCCCGTCCATGGCGATCACCGTGTCGCCGAGCATCCCTGCCAGCGGCCCGTCGGCCCCGGTCTGGAGCCGCACGAGGTGCGGCACGGCGCTCACCAGACGCGGGTCGGCCAGCAGGTGATGCACCTCCCGGCGGCGCAGCACGCTGGCACCCAGTGGCGTGCGGACCACCGCCGTCCGCGCTCGCAACTCGTCCACGATGGGCTCGGGATCCGCCTGAACAGCCGGGTCGAACCAGTTGAAGAACGGAGCGTCGTCCAAGCCGCGCGCGGCATCCATCCCCCTCTTCGTACCAGGTGTCGCGACGTCTGGGAACGG
>JBKHJZ010000309.1:0-2632 GCA_046537875.1 Acidimicrobiia bacterium
GGGAGGAGCCGGGCATGACCGACCGGCGCGACGTGGTCGTGGTGGGCGCCGGGGTCGTCGGCCTGGCGTCGGCGTGGCGGCTCGCCCAGCGGGGTGCGCAGGTCTCGGTGGTCGACCCGGCGCCCGGCAGCGGTGCATCCGGCGTGGCGGCCGGGATGCTCGCCCCGGTCACCGAGGCGCGGATGGGCGAGGACGCCCTCCTGCGGCTCAGCCTGGCGTCCTGGCGGCGCTGGCCCGAGTTCGCGGCCGAGGTCGAGGCCGCCGCTGACGCCGACATCGGTTACCGGGCCGACGGCACGCTCGTGGTCGGGCTCGACGCCGACGACCGGGCGGCGCTGGACGACACGGTGGCCCGCCACCGGGCGATGGGCCTCGACACCGAGATGGTCCGGGGACGCGACCTGCGGCGGCTCGAGCCCGGGCTCAACCCCGGGATCCGGGCAGGGGCGCTGGCGGCCGGGGAGCGTTCGGTCGATCCCCAGGCGCTCGTGGGAGCGCTGCGGGCCGGGGTGCTCCGGGCCGGGGCCGAGCTGGTGGAGGCGCCGGTCGAGCGGGTGCTGACCGACGCGTCCACGGGCCGGGTGACCGGGGTGGAGGTCGCCGGCCCGGACCGCCGGGGGGGACACCGCACGATGCGGGCGGGCACTGTCGTGCTGGCCGCCGGCACCGACTCGGGGCGGGTGCCCGGGCTACCCGCCGGCGCCGCGCCTCCGGTGCGCCCGGTCAAGGGCCAGGTGGTCGTGCTGCGGCAACCGGTGGCCGATCCGCTCCTCGGCCGTACGCTGCGGGGCATCGTGCACGGTTCGCCCATCTACCTGGTGCCTCGCCGAGACGGGCGGGTGATCGTCGGTGCCACCTCGGAGGAGAAGGGGTGGGACACCGCCGTGACCGGCGGTGGTGTCTACGAGCTGCTCCGGGACGCCCTGGCGCTCGTCCCCGGGCTCGACGACGCCGAGATGGTGGCGGCGCGGGCCGGGCTGCGACCCGGCTCGCCCGACGATCTGCCGATGATCGGGCGCTCGCCGGTCGGTGGGCTGGTGGTGGCGACCGGCCACCATCGCAACGGGATCCTGCTCACCCCCGTGACGGCCGAGGCGGTCGCGGCCACGGTGGCCGGGGGGCCGCTCCCCGACGAGGTGGCGTCCTGCGACCCGGGGCGCTTCGCACGGGTGGCGCCGTGAACACGGCACGCCAGGGGTTGGTGGAGCTCACCGTCAACGGCGATCCGCAGGCCGTGCCCGACGGCACGACGGTGGGCGATCTCGTCGCCGCGCTCGATGTCGAGCCGCGCGGGGTGGCGGTGGCGGTGGGCGGCGACGTCGTGCCCCGCAGCCGCTGGCCGACCCACAGGGTCGCGCCCGGCGACGCCGTCGAGATCCTGTCGGTCGCACAGGGAGGTTGATCGTGTCCGCGCCCGAGCCCGTTCCCCCTCGGCAGCCCGGTCCCGAGCCGTCCGCGCGTCGCCCGGTGGGTCGTGTCGCCGGTGTCGGTGACGATCCGCTGGTCATCGCCGGCGAGTCCTTCACCTCGCGGCTCGTCCTCGGCACCGGTGGCGCCCCCAGCCTCGACGTGCTCGAGCAGGCGCTGGTGGCCTCGGGCACCGAGATCACGACCGTGGCGCTGCGCCGCATCGACCCGTCGGCGCCGGGATCGATGTTCGACCTGCTGGACCGGAGCGGCATCCGGGCGCTGCCGAACACGGCCGGCTGCTTCACCGCCCGCGACGCCGTGAAGACCGCCCGGCTGGGCCGCGAGGCGCTCGGGACCGACTGGGTGAAGCTCGAGGTGGTCGCCGACGAGCGGACGCTGCTGCCCGACCCCGTCGAGCTGCTCGACGCCGCCGACGAGCTGGTGGCCGACGGCTTCGTGGTGCTGGCGTACACGAACGACGACCCGGTGCTCGCCCGCCGCCTGGAGGACGCCGGCGTGGCCGCGGTGATGCCGCTCGGCTCGCCCATCGGCAGCGGCATGGGCATCCGCAACCCCTACAACCTCGCGATCATCCGGGAGAACGCCGGGGTCCCGGTGGTGCTCGACGCCGGCATCGGCACGGCGTCGGACGCGGCGCTGGCCATGGAGCTGGGCTGCGACGCGGTGCTGCTCGCCACGTCGGTCACCCGGGCGCGCGACCCCGTGCGCATGGCCGCCGCGATGCGGCACGCGGTGGAGGCGGGACGCCTCGCCCGGCTGGCCGGGCGCATCCCCCGCCGCCTCTACGCCGAGGCGTCGACCAGCCCCGAGGGCCTGCCGGACCTGGGGTGAGCGACCTGGTCGGGCGCGCAGGCACGTGGCCGGAGGAGCCAGGATGAGCCCGGGGCTGCCCCGGCTGGTCGTGGTGACCGACCGGCGGATGGCCCAGGCGTCGGGGCACCGGCTCGTCGACGTGGTGTCGGCGGCGGTGTCGGCGGTGGCGCCCGCGCCCCCGGTGCCCGAGGGGGCGACCGGGTCGCAGGTGCCGATCGGCGTGCTGCTGCGCGAGAAGGACCTGGCGCGGCCGGCCCGCGCTGCGCTCGCAGCCGAGCTGCGCGCGGTGCTCGACCGGGCCGGCGGCGCGGTCCTGCTGGTGGCCGGCGACGTGGACCTGGCGGGCGAGGTGGGCGCGGACGCCGTTCACCTGGCAGCCGCCGACCCG
>JBKHJZ010000101.1:0-11763 GCA_046537875.1 Acidimicrobiia bacterium
CCACCCCTCGGCGTCGCTCCAGCGCTGGGCGTCGATCCACCGCTCGGCGGCGACCGCGCCCGCACCGGCGGCCAGGACCCAGAGCGGGCCGAGGTAGTAGGCCTTGCCGCCGACGACCAGGAGCGCCGCGGCGACGGAGGCGGTGGCCACCGCCAGCGGCCGCCAGGTGCGGGACCGCCACAGGCGGACCAGCCCGGCGCCCACCAGCGGCAAGGCCAGCGGACCGACCATGCCCGCCTGCAGGACGACGAAGCCGAGGCGCCCGTCCTCGGCCCGCACGCCGGCGTTGGTGTTGCGGACGAACTCGAGGGTCGGCCAGCCGTTGAGCGCCTGCCAGACGAGGTTCGGCGACCACAGCGCGAGCGCCACCGCCGCGCCGGCCCACGGCCAGGGTCGGGCCAGGTGCCGGCGGGCTTGCGGCACGGCCGCGAATCCCATCGCCAGCCCGGCCCCGAGCAGCGCGATGGTCCACTTCGTCTCGAGGCCGAGGCCCATCACGGCACCGACACCGATCCACCACCGGGGATCCGCCCCGTCGAGCAGCCGCACCACCAGCAGCAGCGCCAGGGCCCACCAGACCTGGTCGAACACCACCGTGCCGAACAGCGAACCGGCCGCGACCAGGAGCGGCATGGTGGCGGTCGCCACGGCGGCGAGCATCAGCGCCCGCCTGCCGCCACCGAGCTGGCGGGCGATGAGGGCGCCGAGCACCACGACGGCCGCGTGGGCCGCCCCGGCCACCGCCCGCAGGGGCCACAGGTGCTGGCCGGCCGTCTCGGTGATCGCACGGGCCAGCAGCGGGACCACGGGTGGCTGGTCGACGTATCCCAGGGCGGGGTGGCGGCCCGCCGCCAGGTAGTAGAGCTCGTCGCGATGGAAGCCGTAGCGCCCGCCGAGCAGCAGGTGGAACAGGGCGACCGCGGCGGCGACGGCGAGCACCGGCGTCAGCTCCCCGCCCCGGCGCAGCCGGGGACGCGTGACGCTCCGTGCCACGGTCGGGGATCATACGTGCCGCCCGGTGACCGGCCCCCGGTGGTCCCTCGAGGGACGTCCCAGGGACCCGGCGAGCCGGTCCCACCGACTGCGTGCAAAGTTGTGGACAATCTTGGTGACAACTTGTACGCTGCCGCCGAAGCAGTCCGGGAGGGGCTGGGACGGAGCTGCGTCAGGTCGCTCCTGATCCGCACCTCTCACATGACGACGACACAGCTTCGTGCACACACATAGGGTGGACACCCGAGCGGGCACAGGGGATGCCGCTCACCGAGGGGGATGATGATGATCAGGAGACGCTCGAAGGCCATCGCGGCCGTCGCGGTCCTGGCACTCGTCGCGGGCGCGTGCGGTGACGACGACGGCGACGGCGACGAGGAGGCCGCTGCAGGAGACGGCGAGGAGGCATCGGGCGAGCCGATCCAGATCGGCGCGCTCACGTCGCTCAACGGGCCCTTCACGCCATGGGGACTCCAGGTCCGCGACGGCATGCAGCTCGCCATCGACGAGATCAACGCCGACGGCGGCGTCGACGGGCGGATGCTCGAGCTGGTCGTCCACGACGACCAGTCCGATCCGGACGAGGGCGCGAGCGGCATGGACCGCTTGGTCGAGGACGGCGTGGTCGCGATCGGGGGGATCATCTCCAGCGATGTCGGGCTCGCCACGTCCCGCCTCGCCGAGGATCTCGAGACGCCGCTCTTCCTGGTCAAGGCCGGGTCCGAGGAGATCCTGACCCAGGACAGCCGCTACACGTTCCGCACGTGCCTGCCGGCGGCGCCGATGGTGGCCGGGCCCATCGCCCAGTACGCCGAGGACCAGGGGCTCACGAGGGTCGGTGCGATCATCGCCGACTACGCCTGGGGCCAGGCGGTCCGCGGCGCCCTCGAGGACGAGTTCGGCGAGCTCGACGGCGTCGAGCTGCAGGTCGAGGTGGCGCCGGTCGACGAGACCGACTTCACGACCTACCTGCGCAACCTCGAATCGCTCGATCCCGACCTGCTGGTGGCCACCGGTCACCCGCCGGGCTCCGGGGGCATCACGGTCCAGTCGGCCGACCTCGGGCTCGACATCCCGGTCACCGGTGCGTACTCGCCGCTGGCCGCCGTCGTGTCCGGCGCCGAGGGTGCCGCCATCGACCGCTACGCCGACTTCGACTGCGCCGACTACGAGGGCGAGGAGTACCAGGACCTGGCCCGGCGCTTCCTCGAGATGTCCGACGACAACACGTTCATGGACGACGACGCGGTCGCCGGCTACGGGATCGTGACGATGGTCGCCCAGGCGGTAGAGGAGGTCGGTGACGACCCGGCGGCGATCGCCGAGTACCTCCACGGCGAGACCTTCGATCTCCCCGGCTACCCGTTCGAGATGGGGTGGACCGAGTGGGGCGAGCTCGCCAGCGCCCAGCCGCTGTTCACCGTGATCGGGGAAGGGCCCGCGCCGGAGGGCCTCAACGAGGACGGCGACTGGTACCCGGAGACGCTGCTCCTGCCCGATCCGCTCGAGCCCTACGAGCCCTGAGCTCCGGGGCCTGAGGCCTGACATGCCCGGAGATCCGGTCCACGGTTTCCCGACGGCGGGACCTTCCGCCCGGGGGCCCGTCGCCCGGATCTCCTCGGGCGCCCGCCGACGGTGACGATCCTCGAGCTCGCCGGGGTGGGCAAGCGCTTCGGCGGCCTGCCGGCCGTCGACAAGGTGTCGTTGCGGGTCGACGAGGGCGAGATCGTCGCCCTCGTCGGTCCGAACGGTGCCGGGAAGACCACCCTGCTCCGCACCGTGATCGGGCTCCACGCGCCGACCGCGGGCACGATCACCTTCGGGGGCGTGGACGTCACGCGCCTTCCCGCCCACCGGATCCGGCAGACCGGCATCGCGATGGTGCTCCAGACCCCCCGGACCTTCGACGGGATGGGCGTGCGCGACAACGTGATGCTGGGCGCGCTGTTCGGCTCGCCCGGCGGACCTCTCCCCGAGCGCGAGGCGGTCGAACGGGCCGAGCAGGCGCTGGACTTCGTCGGGCTCTCCGACCGGGGCGACGACCCCGTCGGCACGCTGAACCTCCACGAGCAGCGGTTCCTCGAGCTGGCCCGGGCGCTCGCCGGCCGTCCCCGCCTGCTCCTGCTCGACGAGGTGATGGCGGGGCTCAACGACACCGAGCTGCAGGCGTCCATCGACATCGTCCGCACGGCCCGTGACCGGCTGGGCGTCACGGTCATCTGGGTCGAGCACGTGATGAAGGCGGTGATGAACCTCGCGGAGCGGGTCGTCGTCCTGAACTTCGGACAGGTCATCGTGGACGGCACGCCGGAGGTGGCGATGCGCGACCCCGAGGTGGTCTCCGCGTACCTCGGGGTGTCGGGTGGCGGGGATGCTCCGGGTCGCTGAGCTGTCGGCCGGTTACCTCGGCGAGGACGTCGTCCACGAGGTGTTCCTGTCGGTCGCCGAGGGCGAGGTCGTGGCGGTCATCGGGTCGAACGGGGCGGGCAAGACCACCCTGTTCCGCGCCATCTGCGGGTTCCTGCCGGCCACGGGCGGCACGGTGACGTTCGACGACCAGCCGCTCACCGGCCGCCGGGCCCACGACATCGCCAGGCGGGGGATCTGCTACGTGCCGGCCGAGCGCCATCTCTTCCCCGACATGACCGTGGACGACAACCTCGATCTCGGCGCCTACCCGCACCGACCGGACCACGAGCGACGCGAGCTCGTCCTCGACCTGTTCCCCCGGCTCGCCGAGCGGCACCGGCAGCGCGCCGGGACGTTGAGCGGCGGCGAGCAGCAGATGCTGGCCGTCGGGCGGGCGCTGATGTCGAAGCCGCGGGTGCTGCTCCTCGACGAGCCGACCACCGGGCTCGCGCCGAAGCTCGCCTCGGACGCCTACGCCGCGCTCGCCGCCCTCCGCGAGCGCGGCCTGACCATCGTGCTCGCCGAGCAGCAGGTGCCGCTCGCGCTCACCCTCGCCGATCGCGCCTACGTCTTGGAGAGCGGTCGCATCCAGCTCGACGGCACGCCCGACGAGCTCCAACGGAACCCGGACGTCCAACGTGCTTACCTGGGGGTCGCATGAGGGCGGTCGTCCTCGATGGCATCGTGCTCGGACTGCAGTTCGGCCTGCTCGGCGTGGGGCTCACGCTCGTGTACGGCCTCGGCGGGGTGCTCAACCTCGCCCACGGTCAGCTCGCCGTGCTCGGCGGGATCGTCGCCGCGCTCGCGCTCGATGCCGGCCGCTCCGCCGTGGTCGCCATCGTCGTCGGGTTGGTCGTCGCCGGTGCGGTCGGGCTCGCGGTCGACCAGACGCTGATGCGCCCCGTGTACCGCCGGCGCGGCGAGGCCCGGGTGCTGCTCGGGTTGCTGCTGGCGCTCGGCGTGGCGTTCGTGATCGACGGGGTGCTGGTCTGGCGCTACCCGATCGAGGCCCTGACGCTGCGCATCGGCGGCGACCCGATCGACGTTCTCGGGGTGAGCATGCGCACCGGGAGCCTGCTCGCATCGGGCGTCGCCATCGGCGCGGGGGCGGTCCTCGTGCTCTTCTTCCGGTTCGCGACGACCGGCAAGGCGATCCGCTCGGTGATCCAGGACGAGGAGGGGGCACGGCTCTGCGGCATCAACCCCGCGTCCGTGCGCAGCTTCGTCTTCGCGATGAGCGGCGTGCTGGCCGCGCTCGTGGCGGTGACCCGGTCGATGACCTCCCCGGTCACGGTGCACGCGGGCATCGACTTCACGATCCTGGCCCTGATCGTGGCCGTGGTGGGCGGGCTCGGCAGCGTGTCGGGGGCGTTCCTCGCCGGGGTGCTCCTCGGCATCGTCAACACGGTGAGCGCGTACTACATCGGCTCGTACGTGACCACGATCGTGCTGCTCGGCGCCGCCGCGCTCACGATCGTGGCCCGCCCGTCGGGGTTGCTGGGAGCGGGGCGGACATGAGGGGCCGGCTGGCGGCCCGGGGCCGGCCCGGGACCGCGGCGGTCCGCGCGTACGCGCCGATCGCCGTCACGGCCGTCGTGCTGGCCCTGGTGCCGCTGCGCTACGAGGACTCCCGGACGATGATGGGCGTGATCATCACCGGTGCGCTGTTCGCGGCCTACGCCATCGGGTTCAACGTGATCTTCGGGTTCACCGGCCAGCTGTTCCTGTGCATGGGGGCGCTGGCCGGGCTCGGGGGCTACGCGTCGGCGATCCTGAGCGACGACAGCGGCATCCCCCTGGTGCCCAGCATGGCGCTCGCCACCCTCCTGTCGGCCGCCGTCGGGGGGTTGCTCAGCTGGGTCGCGGTGAGCCGCTCGCTGGGGGTGATCTTCACCGGCATCGTCACGCTGGCGTTCTCGCTGTCGTTCCAGAACCTGCTGCTCGGGCGTCGCGACCTCACCGGTGGTGAGACGGGCCTGGTCGTGGATGCGGGGTCGGACACGTTCCTCGGCGAGCGGGTCCAGCCCTACTACGCGCTCCTGGCCGTGGTCGTCGTGTACCTGGTGCTCGTCCGCATGCTCCAGCGCTCGCACATCGGGTGGGCGTTCCGGGCCCTTCGCGACGACGAGGTCGCCGCCGAGCTCGCCGGCGTCGACGTGAAGCGGTACCGCGTGCTCGCCGGCGCGGTGGGCGCGGCGATGATCGGGTTCGCGGGCGCGGTCTACGCCCACAGCGAGGGGTTCATCAGCCCGTCGACCTACGACTTCGGCCGGGTCGACGTGCGCGTCATCGTCATGCTCGCCTTCGGCGGGATCGGCAGCCTGCTCGGGCCCGTGGTCGGCGCCGCCGCGTTCACGATCGTCGACGAGTGGCTGGTGTCGGCCGACGAGTACCGGCTGGTCATCTACGGGGCGGTGATCCTGGCCCTGTTCCTCTTCTTCCCCCGCGGGGTGGTGCCCACGGTGGGGTCGCTGGCGCAGCGCCTCCGCCGCCGCGTCGCCGCGCGTCGGGTGCCACCCGGTGCCGTGGTGCAGGCCGAGGGCCGGGCATCGGGGGCGGCGGCGCCCGCGGCGACGCCCGACGTGGCGTCCGTCGGCGCATCGGGCGCTCCGGGTGTTCCGGGCGCTCCGGGCGACCCGACGCTGGCAGACGAGGGCGACGACGACCGCTGAGCGCCGGTCGAAGACGGGTCGCCCGTCGCGCGTGTAGCAGGATCGACCCGTGTCCGACGGTGGGATCCGTCCCCGATCCGGGTCGAGCGCCAGAGCGCTGCTGTTGACGGCGCTGGGCGAGTTCGTCCTGCCGCACCGCGGATCGGTGTGGACCTCCACGGTGATCCGGTCGCTCGGCGTGCTCGGGGTCGGGGAGCGCAACGCCCGCCAGGCGCTGGCGCGGCTGGCCGACCGGGGCATCGTCACGGCACAGAAGGTGGGGCGCCGGGCCCGCTGGCGGCTCACGGAGGCCGGGCGCGAGCTGCTCACCGAGGGGACCGAACGGATCTACGGCTTCGGTGGCGGCGACGAGCGGTGGGACGGGCGCTGGCTGGTGGTGCTGTGCTCCGTGCCCGAGGACCAGCGGGCGAAGCGGCGCCAGCTGCGGAGCAAGCTCGGCTTCGCCGGGTTCGGCTTCCTGGCTCCCGGCGTGGCCCTGTCGCCGCACCTCGACCGCGAGCCGGTGGCCACCGCCGTGCTCGAGGAGCTGGGGCTGCAACCGGGTGCGGTGGTGCTCAGGGCCGAGACCAGCGAGACCGTGTCGACGGAGGACCTGCTCGGGCGCGCCTGGGACCTGGAGGGGCTGGCCGCCCGGTACGACGGCTTCCTCCGGTCGTTCGGCCGGCGCTCGCCCCGCAGCGACGAGGCGCGGTTCGTGGCGCTGACCGAGCTGGTCCACGCCTGGCGGCACTTCCCGTTCGTCGATCCCGAGATCCCCGACCGGCTGCTGCCGAGCCGCTGGCCCGGCCGGCGGGCGAAGGCCCTGTTCGACGACCGGCACGCCGCCTGGGCACCGGGGGCCAACCGCTGGTACGAGGAGGTCGACCGCACCGCGACGTGAGCCCACAGGGCGGCGACCCGGCCCGCGGCCCACCCCTCGGCGTTCTGGCAGCAACCACGTCGCTCACCGTCGACCACCGCTGCCAGAACGCCCGGCGAGGGGGAACGATCTACAACGTCTTGACGCAGCGGCTGGCGTCTGTAGTTTGAATCACGCGCCCGCGGGAGGACTGAGTGAGCACCGGACAGCAGTTCGAGTTCCAGGTCGACCCGTCGTCGTACCGCCACTGGCGGCTGTCGCTCGACGGGCCGGTGGCCACGCTGACCATGCAGGTGGACGCCGCCGGTGGCCTCCGCGACGACTACGAGCTCAAGCTGAACAGCTACGACCTGGGGGTCGACATCGAGCTGCACGACGCGGCGCAGCGGCTGCGGTTCGAGCACCCGGAGGTCAAGGCCGTGGTGGTGACCGGCGGGCTCGACAAGGTGTTCTGCGCCGGGGCGAACATCCAGATGCTGGCCGGGGCCTCGCACGGACACAAGGTGAACTTCTGCAAGTTCACCAACGAGACCCGGTCCGCCATCGAGGACGCCACGGCGCACTCCGGCCAGGCCTGGATCGCCGCGGTCAACGGCACCGCCGCGGGCGGCGGCTACGAGCTGGCGCTGGCGTGCGACGAGATCCTGCTGATCGACGACCGGGCCTCGGCCGTGTCGCTGCCCGAGATCCCCATGCTGGCCGTCCTGCCCGGCACCGGCGGGCTCACGCGGCTGGTCGACAAGCGGCACGTGCGCCGCGACCGCGCGGATGCGTTCGCCACCCGCACCGAGGGCATCAAGGGCCGGCAGGCGGTGGAGTGGGGCCTGGTCGACGCCCTGGCCCCGCGGAGCAGGTTCGACGACCTGGTGCGCGAGCGGGCGCTGGCCCGGGCCGCGGAATCCGATCGGCCCGACGAGGGCCCGGGCGTGGCGCTCACCCCGCTGGAGATCGAGGTGGGCGCAGATGCGTGGCACTACGGCGCGGTGTCGGTCGACATCGACCGCGGGCTGGGAGCGGCGTTCCTCACGGTCCGGGCGCCCGCGGGATCCCAGCCGTCCGACCCCGCCGAGCTGCTGGCCGCCGGGGCGTCCGCGTGGCTGCTGGCGGCCGCCCGCGAGCTGGACGACGCGATCCTGCGGTTGCGGTTCGACGAGCCGGACATCGGCACGTGGGTGCTGCGCACCGAGGGCGATCCGGCGCAGGTGCTGGCGGCCGAGGAGCTCCTGGCCCTCCACCCCGACCACTGGCTGGTGCGCGAGGTCCGGCTGCTCTGGGCCCGCACCCTGCGGCGCCTCGACGTCTCGGCCCGCAGCCTGGTGGCGCTGGTCGAGCCCGGGAGCTGCTTCGCCGGCCTGCTGACCGAGCTCGCCCTGGCGGCCGACCGCTCGTTCATGCTCGACGGCACCCGCCCCGACCGCGACGAGGAGCCGGGCCTCCTCCAGCTCACCGAGGCCAACGACGGCTGGTTCCCGATGGCCAACGGCATCAGCCGCCTCGCCACCAGGTTCTGGGGCGACGACGACGGCCTGGCCGCAGCCCGGGCCGCGATCGGCAAGGGCCTGCTCGCCGCCGACGCCGGGGAGGCCGGCCTGGTGACGTCCACGCCCGACGACCTCGACTGGGACGACGAGGTGCGGCTCACGCTGGAGGAGCGGGCCAGCCTGTCGCCCGACGCCCTGTCGGGCATGGAGGCCAACCTGCGGTTCGCCGGCCCCGAGACCATGGACACCAAGATCTTCGGCCGGCTGTCGGCGTGGCAGAACTGGATCTTCCAGCGCCCGAACGCCGTCGGCCCCGAGGGGGCGCTGCGCCGCTACGGCAGCGGCTCCCGGCCGTCGTTCGACCGGGCGCGCGTGTGACCCACACCCGACGAGCCGGAGGAGCATCGCCATGACCGCCGTCGACATCGACGCGAAGATCCCCAACAACGTCGACCTGGCGAGCGACCGCCGGCTCCAGCGCGCGCTGGAGTCGTGGCAGCCGCACTTCGTCGACTGGTGGAGGCAGCTCGGGCCGGTCGCGTTCCAGGACCGCGACGTGTACCTCCGCACGGCCACCAGCGTTGGGCAGGAGGGCTGGGCCAACTTCGGCTACGTCAAGATGCCCGACTACCGCTGGGGCATCTTCCTGGCCGACCCCGAGCCCGACCGCCGGATCGGCTTTGGCGACCACCTGGGCGAACCGGCGTGGCAGGAGGTGCCCGGCGAGCACCGGGCCGACCTACGGCGGCTGGTGGTGGTGCAGGGCGACACCGAGCCGGCATCGGTGGAGCAGCAGCGGGCGCTGTGCCTCACGGCGCCGAGCCTCTACGACCTCCGCAACCTGTTCCAGGTCAACGTGGAGGAGGCGCGCCACCTCTGGGCGATGGTCTACCTGCTGCACCGCCACTTCGGGCGGGACGGGCGCGACGAGGCCGACGAGCTGCTCGAGCGCCACTCCGGCGACCCGGACAACCCGCGGATCCTGGGGGCGTTCAACGAGGCGACGCCCGACTGGTTGTCGTTCTTCCTCTTCACCTACTTCACCGACCGGGACGGGAAGTTCCAGCTCGCCTCGCTGCGCGAGAGCGCGTTCGACCCGCTGTCGCGGACGTGCGAGTTCATGTTGAAGGAGGAGGCGCACCACATGTTCGTGGGCGCCACCGGGATGGGCCGCGTGGTCCGCCGGACCGTCGACCTGATGAAGGAGCACGACACCGACGACGTCCGGCCGTACGGCGGCATCGACGTCGCGACCCTGCAGCGCTACCTGAACTTCCACTACAGCGTGTCGCTCGACCTGTTCGGCGCCGAGACGTCGACCAACGCCGCCAACTACTTCGCGGCCGGGCTGAAGGGCCGGTTCCAGGAGGACAAGCGCGACGACGACCACCGCCTGCACACCGCGCACCGCACCGTGCCCTGCGTGGTCGACGGGCGGGTCGGGGAACGGGAGGCGCCGGCGCTCTCGGCGCTCAACGAGACGCTGCGGGACGACTACATCGCCGACTGCCAGAAGGGCGTCGAGCGCTGGAACCGCACGCTGGAGGAGGTCGGCTGCGAGCTGGTGCTGCCGCACGTCGGCTTCCACCGGGCGGTGGGCGAGTTCGGGCGCCACCGGGTCGACCCGAGCGGTCGGGTGGTGACCGAGGAGGAGTGGCCCTCGGTTGCGGCCGCGTCGTTGCCGACCGAGGACGACCGGGCCCACGTCGAGTCTCTGATGCGCGGCGTGCACGAGCCTGGGAAGATGGCTGGTTGGATCGCAGCGCCGACGACGGGCATCGACCGCAAGCCCGTCGACTACGAGTACGTGCGGGCGTGACCCGCGGGAGGGGGGACCGATGGCGCAGTACAACGCGGCGGCCTGGTTGCTCGACCGTCAGGTCGCGGGCGGTCGCGCCGATGCGACCGCCTTTCGGGTGAACGGCCGGTCGACCAGCTACGCCGAGCTGCAACAGGAGGTGTGGCGGGCGCAGAACGCGCTGCGCGAGCTCGACGTCCGCCGGGGGGAGCGCGTGGCGCTGGTGGTCGACGACGAGCTCGCGTTCCCGACCTGGTTCCTGGGCGCGCTGCGCTCGGGCGTGGTCCCGGTGCCGCTGTCGACGATGCTCACCGCTGCGGAGCTCGCGCCGATCGTGGCCGACGCCGGCGCAGGCGCCGTGGTGCTGTCCGCCCGCTACGCCGGGCACCTCGCCACCATGGCGGGCGCGCCGTCGGAGCTGCGCCACGCGGTGGTGATCGGCGAGCCGGTCGCCGCCGGGGAGCTCGCCGTGCACGGCTGGGACGACTTCACCGACCGTGCGGAGGCGCCGGTCGCGTCCACCGTGGCCGACTCCCCGGCGTTCTGGCTCTACAGCTCGGGAACGACCGGGATGCCCAAGGGCGTGATGCACCGGCACGCCAACCTGCAGGCCACCGCGGACACCTACGCCCGGTCGGTGCTGGAGATCGGGCCGGACGACCGCAGCCTGTCGATCGCGAAGCTGTTCTTCGCCTACGGGCTCGGCAACTCGCTGACCTTCCCGCTGTCGGTCGGGGCGAGCGCGGTGCTCAACCCCGACCCTCCCGCGCCCGCCGAGGTGCTGAGGCTGGTGCGGGAGGAGCGGCCGACGCTGTTCTTCGCCACCCCCGGCTTCGTCGCCGCGCTGCTCGACGCCGATCCCCCCGAGGACACCTTCGCCTCGGTGCGCTGCACGGTGACCGCGGGTGAGGCGTTGCCCGCCGACCTGCAGCGGCGGTTCCACGGGCGGTTCGGCCACCCCGTGCTCGACGGCATCGGCACGACGGAGGCCCTGCACATCTTCGTCTCCAACGCCAAGGGCATGGAGCGGCCGGGAACGAGCGGCACGCCGGTCCCGGGCTACGAGGCCCGGCTGGTCGACGACGAGGGGAGGGAGGTCACCGAACCCGACACGCCGGGCTTCCTGCACGTGAAGGGCCCGTCGATCGCCAGCGGGTACTGGTGCCGCGACGCCGCCACCCGCGCCGCCTTCCGGGGGGAGTGGCTGGTGACCGGCGACGTCTACAGCCGGTCGGCCGACGGCTACTGGACGTTCCTGGGACGCAACAACGACATGATCAAGGCCGGCGGCATCTGGGTGTCGCCCGCCGAGGTCGAGGGCGTGCTGGTCGAGCACCCCGACGTGCTCGAGGCCGCGGTGGTGGGCGGGCACGACGCCGACGGGCTGGAGATCACCGTCGCGTTCCTCGTCCCCCGCTCGGGCCACGAGATCGACGTGGACGACATCAACGCCCACTGCCGGTCGGGGATGGCGGCGTTCAAGCGCCCGCGGCGCATCGAGATCGTCGACGAGCTGCCCAAGACCGCGACCGGCAAGGTGCGGCGCTTCGC
>JBKHJZ010000102.1:0-11740 GCA_046537875.1 Acidimicrobiia bacterium
GGGCCCCTCCGACGAGGTGGGCGCCTCCGACGAGGTGGGCGCCTCCCTCGATGCGCTGCTCCAGCAGACCGGCGTCATCCGGGTCGACACCCTGGGCCAGTTGCTCGACGTGGCGCGGCTGCTCGCGTGCCAGCCGCTGCCGCACGGCGAGCGGGTGGCGCTGGTGGGCAACGGGGGTGGCTCGCTGGCCCTCGCGGCCGACGCCTGCGTCGACGCCGGATTGCGGCTGGCCGAGCCCGGCGGGGCGATCAGGGCGGTCATCGACGGCACGACCGGCGATGCCGCCCGGCTGCGCGCGAGGACCGTCGACCTCGGCTTCGAGGCCACCGGCGACGACCTCGAGCGGGCCCTCGCCGCGCTGCTGGCCGACGACGCGGTCGACAGCGTTCTCGTGGTGTGCGCCCCCGCACCCCGCCAGCCGATCGCCGACCTGGTGCGGGCGGTGGCCGACGCCCGGAGACGGTCACCCGGCAAGACGCTGGTGGCCTGCGTGTTCGGCGACCATCCCACCATGATCACCCCGCAGGGTGCCGCACCGGTGCCGGTGTTCGACTTCCCCGATGCGGCGGCGTACGCGCTCGGTCGGGTCACCCAGTACGCGGCGTGGCGGTCGCAGCCGGAGGGCGAGATCGTCGAGCCGGCCGGGACCGATCCCGCCGCGGCGCGCGCGGTGGCGCTGGAGGCGCTCGCCGGCGGCCGGGAGGGGTGGCTGCCCACCCACACCGCCGTGCGGCTGCTGGACGCGGCCGGATTGCCCGTCGTCGCCTCCCATGCGGCCGGGGACCTGCAGGCCGCGGTCGCCACGGCCGCCGAGATGGGGTACCCGGTGGCCGTGAAGTCGGAGGCGCGGACCCGGATGGCCAAGACCGAGGCCGGTGGCCTGGCCCTCGACGTCCACGACGAGGCCGAGCTACGAGCGTCCATCGAGAGCATGGCCCGCTCGCTCGGCGATGCGGTCTGGCCGGTGGTGGTGCAGCCGATGGTGGCGCCGGGGGTCGACGTGGCGGTCCGGGTGAGCGACCACCCGCTGGTGGGGCCGGTGGTGGCGCTCGGCGCCGGCGGCGCGGCGACGCACGTCTCGAGCTCCCGGATGCACGTGCTTCCGCTCACCGACATCGACGCCGAGCGGTTCGTGGCGGGGTCGCCGGTGGCGCCGATGCTCGACGAGCCGGCCCGGGGGCACCTCCGCGACCTGCTGCTGCGGGTCGGGACACTCGTCGAGGGCGCACGCGAGGTCGTGGGGCTCGAGCTGAACCCGGTCATGGTCTCGGCCGCGGGCGCCGCCATCGCCGACGCCCGGGTCCGCGTCGCGCCGGTGGAGCGGGAGCGGCTGCCACCGGTGCGGCGGCTCTGAGCCCGAGACCAGTCGGTCTCAGCGGGGTTCGCGTCAGCGGGGTTCCCGCGGCAGGCCCAGCGTGCGCTCGCCGAGGATGTTGCGGAGGATCTGCGACGTGCCGCCCATGATCGTGTAGGCGGGCGCGTAGCAGACGTTGCGGCTCACCCGGAGCGCCAGCTCCGGTTCGGCGAGCGTCGCCTCCGGGCCCAGCACCCGTGAGCAGAAGGCGGCCACCCGCTGCTCCAGCTCGGTGCAGAACGTCTTGGTCGCGGCCGAGAACTGCCGCGGGGCCTGACCGAGGGTCTCCCGCAGCACCAGCAGGCGGCCGATGCGGTAGCCGGTCTCGATCGCCGCGACCTCCTGGCGGACCAGCGGATTCGACGTGTCGGCCAGGCGGCGGCAGTCCTCGTAGAGGCGGCGGTTCGACACCAGCCGGTCGATGCCGCCGCGCTCGTGCTCCATCTGGCGCATCACCTGGCGGAACGAGCCGTTGAGCTGGCCGACGAGGTTGCCGGCGGGCACCCGGACGCCCTCGAAGAACACCTCGCAGAAGTGGCGGTTGCCGGTCATGTCGGTGACCCGTCGCACCGTGACCCCGGGCGAGCGCATGTCCACGATCAGCTCCGAGAGGCCCTCGTGGGGCCGGGCGTCGGGGTCGGTGCGGCAGACCAGGTAGCACCAGTCGGCGTCGTAGGCCCCGGAGGTCCAGATCTTCTGGCCGTCGACCACCCACTCGTCGCCGTCTCGCACGGCCCGCGTGCGGATGCCGGCCACGTTCGAGCCTGCGTCGGGCTCGCTCATGCCGATGCACCACATCGAGGTGCCGGCGATGATGCCGGGGAGCCAGCGCGCCCGCTGCTCGTCGGTGCCGAACTGCAGGAGCGACGGGCCCATCTGCCGGTCGGCGAACCAGCACGCGGCGATCGGAGCGCCGGCGCTGATGAGCGCCTCGAACACCACGAAGCGCTCGAGCGGGCTGCGCCCGCCGCCGCCGTGCTCCACCGGCCACGTCATCCCGAGCCATCCGCGGCCGCCGAGCTCCTCGGCGAACGCCCGATCGTGGCCGACGATCCAGGTGTCGTCCGGGACCTCGAGGCGGCGCGCGGCGGTGTGACCGACGTCCGACGCCTCCTCACGCAGCGCCTCGAGCTCGGGGGGAAGGGCGAACTCCATGGACGGGGACGCTAGTGGCGCGCCGGATGGGTGCCGTCCGGGCGTCCCGCTCTAGGGTCTGTCAGCCATGGAGATCCGTGAGGTGCTGCCCGACGAGCACGGGGCGCTCGGCGAGCTCACCGTCGACGCCTACGCCGACGTGCACCCCGCCGACGACCTGGACGACTACGCCACGGAGCTCCGCGACGTCGCCACCCGGGCGGCCGCCGACCTGGTGCTCGTCGCCGCCGACGGGGACGAGCTGCTCGGTGGGGTGACCTACGTGGCGGGTCCCGGGTCGCCGTCGGCCGAGTTCGGCGACGCGGACGCGGCGGGCATCCGGATGCTGGCCGTGGCCCCGGGGGCGCAGCGTCGGGGGGTCGGCGGGGCGCTCACCCGGGCCTGCATCGACCGGGCCCGGGCGGCGGGGCGGGCACAGGTCGTGCTGCACTCGACCGATGCCATGACCGCCGCCCACCGGCTCTACGAGCGCCTCGGGTTCCGGCGCGACCCGACGATGGACCAGGTCGTGGGCGACCGACTGTGGCTGCGGGGGTTCCGCCTCCGTCTCGACGGCGCCGGGTCGTCCGGGCGAGGGGCCTGACCGTCCTGGTGCCCGGCCGGCCCGCCCGAGTAGAACCGGGCACCATGCTCGATGCGCCGCTGGTGCCCCCGCCAGACGCCGGACGCGTGTTCCGCGCCGAGCGCACGGTCCGGTTGGGGGATGCCGACCGCTCCGGCCGGTTGCGCCTCGACGCGTGCGCCCGCTACCTCCAGGACCTCGGCAACGACGACACCGCCGACAGCGGGATCGACCAGCCGGGGACGACGTGGGTGGTGCGGCGGGCGGTGGTCGACGTCCACCGGCCACCCGTCTGGGGGGAGCAGGTGGCGCTGTCCACCTGGTGCGGGGGGATCGGGGGCCGCTGGGCCGGGCGCCGGCTGGCGATGCGCGGAGGTCGCGGCGGTCATGTCGAGATCGACACGCTGTGGGTCCACATCGACCTCACCACGGGTGTCCCCACCCGACTGCCGGCCCGGTTCCTCGACTGCTACGGCGAGGCGGCGCAGGGCCGCCGGATCAGCAGCCGGCTGTGGCTGGGCGAGCCACCCGCCGACGCCTCGGTGCGGCGATGGCCGTTGCGCGCCGTCGACCTCGACCTGCTCGGCCACGTCAACAACGCTGCGTACTGGGCGGCAGTCGAGCAGGTGGCGCGGGACGAACGGGGGGAGCGTGGCCGCCTGCTGGCCGCGCCGCACCGGACGGTCATGGAGTACGGACCGGGCATCGATCCCGGGGACGCGGTCGACCTGCTCGTGCAGGACGACGAGGAGCGCCTGTCGCTGTGGCTCGCGGTCGGGGGAGCCGTCCGCGCCGCGGCCGCGCTGATGCCGATGCCGGCGGCGGCCGGTCACCAGCGCAGCGTCGCGGCCAGCGGGGCGGCGTCGATGCTGGCGCCGGGTTCCTCGCCGCCGTCCACACCCGGCTCCTCCACGCCCACCAGCTCCGGCGGCGCGACCACGTAGACGTCGCCGCCCGCGAGCAACGTCGCCACCGCCGCCCGATCGACGAGATCCTCGTCGCCGGCTCGGCGCTCGTCGTGTCGCTCCACGGTGCGGGACGCCTGGTCGAGCCGTCCCCAGACCGGCGCCGACACGTCGACGAACAAGGTGTCGACCTGGCCGTCGACGGCCGCGAGCACCGCGTCGCCGAGCGCGGTGGCCGTGCGCCCGGTGCCCCGGTTGGCGTGGAACCGCTCGACCGCCCGGGCCCGTGCCTCACCGAAGACCGGTGCCACGACCGGCCACGCCCGGTCGTGGAGCTCCGCCGCCGAGAGCTCGTCGGGGTTGCCGTCGACGCCGTGCTCCACGATCGCGGGGTGATCGCTGACCTCACGGAAGATCGGCAGGTAGTAGCCGACCGCGGCGAGCACCAGCGGGCGGTGGTCGTCCCCGATGCGCTCGCGCAGTCCCGTCGCCACCGCGCGCAGGAACCGCCCGACGGCCGCCTTGTCGACCTCGTCGCCGGCGCCGTGGCCGTGGAACATGCCTGCGTCGCCCGCGGTGTGCATCTGGAGCTGCGTCTCGCCCTCCTCGAGCGCGAGGGCGTCGCCCATGCTGGCGGGGATGGGACCGAGCGAGAGCTCGGCGATCGTGTATCGCGTGCCGGCCAGCAGCCGCACCCGGTTCTGGCTGACGGCGAGGACGAGGAACCGGCCGTCGCCGCTGAGGAGCGACAGCAGCGGTCGCAGCGAGCAGCGCCCGCCGACCACCGCCTCCTCGTCGAGCGGCAGCGGCACGCGGACCGTGCGCATCCACCCGCCGGCCAGGTAGACGGCCAGGCCCTCGGACTGGTGCTGCCAGAAGTCGTAGTCGCCGACGAGCCGGCGGCCCGGGGCCAGCAGCTCCTCCGCGTCCGGGCGCCGCACGCCCTCCTCGACGAGGGTCTGTTCGGCATCGTCGAGCAGGTTGCGCAGCCGGAGGGGGTTCTGGCGCGTCTCGGGCCCCGCACGCTGCATCGGCAGGAACAGCGAGACGCACGGCGGCGGCGGGCCGTCACCCGCCAGCTCGCCGAGCGCCTCGACGGTGAGCAGGTCGATCTCTCCGATCGTGCGCGCCGGGCTCATCGGCGGCAAGGGTTCCCCGCACGCGGCGAACCGAACCGCCGCCGGCCGGACGCGGGAACCGTGGTCATGTGGTGAGCACGATCTTGCCGAGCTTCCCGCCCCTGGCGAACCGGTCGTAGGCGGCCTCGGCGTCGCGGAGCGGGAACGTGGCCGCGATCGGCACCGTGACCCGCCCGGCGGCGAGCAGCGGGACGACGTGGCGCTCCACCGCCCGGGCGGCCAGGGCCTTGTCGACGAGGGGACGGGCCCGCAGCGTCGAGGCGTGGAGGCGGCCCCGCAGCGCCATCAGGCGCAACAGGTTGACCTCGGCCTTGGCGCCGGCGCCGACGCCGATGACCGCGATGCGTCCCCCCGTGGCGAGGGCGTCGAGATCGGCCGCCATGTTCGGTGCGCCGACGAGCTCGAGGATCACGTCGAACGGGCCGGACTCGACGAACGCGTCCGGCGCGACGGCACGCGCACCCAGAGCGGCGACGCCGTCGCGCAGCTCCGGCCGCCGGACCGTGGCGACCACATCGCATCCGGCGGCCACCGCCAGCTCGACGGCCGCGGTGCCGACCCCACCCGCCGCGCCGTGGATGCACACCCGCTCGCCCATGGCCAGCCCGCACTGCGAGAACAGGGCGTCGTGGGCCGTGGTGTAGTTCTCGGGGAACCCGCCGGCGGCCTCCCAGCTGACGCCGTCGGGCACCGGCAGCGCCACGCCCTCGGGCACCACCGCCAGCTCCGACTGGCCGGCGCCGGTGACCACGGCCATCACCCGATCGCCGGGGGCGATCCGGCGCACCGCGGCACCCACCTCGATCACCTCGCCGGCGGTCTCGAGTCCCGGGAGATCGGGGGGCGTGGTGCCGGGTGGTGGTGGGTAGAGCCCGTCGCGCTGCATGAGGTCGCCGCGACACACGCCGGCGGCCCGCACGCGCACCAGCACATCGGTGTCGCCCGGCGTGGGATCGGGCTGCTCGCGCCATTCGACGGCGCCGTCGACGATCGTGACCGCGTGCATCGGTGGATCAGACGGGGTCAGTCGCGCTGGCCGATCGGCACGTACTCACGGGCCCCCGGGCCGTCGTACAGCTGGCGGGGGCGGGCGATGCGCTGGTCCTGCTCGAGGAGCTCGACCCAGTGCGCCAGCCACCCCGCCACGCGGGGGATCGCGAAGAGCACGGTGAACATCTCCTCGGGGAAGCCCATCGCCTGGTAGATCAGGCCCGAGTAGAAGTCGACGTTGGGATAGAGCCGGCGTGACACGAAGTAGTCGTCGGCGAGCGCGACATCCTCGAGCTTGAGCGCGATGTCGAGCAGCGGGTTGCGGCCGGTGACGTCGAACACCTCGTCGGCGGTCTGCTTGATGATCTTCGCCCGCGGGTCGTAGCTCCGGTAGACCCGGTGGCCGAAGCCCTGGAGCTTCACCTCACCGGCCTTCACCCGGCGGACGTACTCGTCGACCCTGTCGATCGAGCCGATGTCCTTGAGCATGTTGATGACCGCCTCGTTGGCGCCCCCGTGGCGCGGGCCGTAGAGGGCCGCGGCCGCCGCCGCCACGCAGCTGTAGGGGTCGGCGTGGGCGGAGGCGACCGTCCGCATGGCGGTCGTGCCGCAGTTCTGCTCGTGGTCGGCGTGCAGGATGAACAGCACGTCGAGGGCGCGCGCCAGCGCCGGGTTCGCGTCGTAGCGCGGCTCGGCCACCTTCCACATCATCGAGAGGAAGTTGGCGGTGAAGCTGAGCGAGTTGTCGGGGTAGACGAAGGGCATGCCCACGCTGAAGCGGTGACAGGCCGCGGCGAGCGTGGGCATCTTGGCGATGAGCCGGACGATCTGCTTGTGGCGGATCTCGGGATCGTCGATCTGCTTGGCCTCGAGGTAGAAGGTCGACAGCGCCGCCACCGCCGACACCATCATCCCCATGGGGTGGGCGTCGTGATGGAAGCCCTCGAGGAACCGCTTGCGCATGTTCTCGTGGATGTACGTGTGGTACGTGATGTCACGCACCCAGCCCTCGTACTGCGCCTTGGTGGGCAGCTCCCCGTGGATCAGCAGGTACGCGACCTCGAGGAAGGTGGACCCCTCCGCGAGCTGCTCGATGGGGTAGCCGCGGTAGCGCAGCTCTCCGGCCTCGCCGTCGATCTCGGTGATCGCGCTGGTCGTGGCCGCCGTGGTCGTGAAGGCCGGGTCGTAGAACCAGATGCCCGGCAGGAGCTTGCGCCACTCACCGGAGTCGACGCCGCCGTTGGTGATCGGGATCTCCACCGACTCGCCGCTGCGGTTGTCGGTGATCGTGATGCTCTCGGGCACAGGGGAGCACTCCTCGTCCGCGTCCGCGACCGCGGTCGAGGCTAGTGCCCTGGCCAGCAACATCGGCGACCCGCCACGCCGGCCAGATTCGCCGCTGGCTGCGTCCTCGTCCTCGACGTAGCTACGGCTATGCCTTCGTCCTGCGTCCTTGCCAGCGACACATCTGACTCGCCGTGGACGGGGCAAACGTCACTGGCCAGGGCACTACTGCCCGCCTCCCACGGTGGCATGCGGGGCCGGTGGTGGCCCGCTGCCGGTGCCGCTCGGATCAGTCGGCCGCGGCGCCCGCGTCGAGCCGAGCGTGGACGCCGGGCAGGTCGGCGTCGGCGACCAGGTTCCGGACGGCCTCGCAGACCGCGCGGGCCGGGGCGGAGAGTCGTCCCCGGCGCGGGTGCGCGAGGCCGACGGAGCGGGGCGCGATCCCGTCGATCTCGACCCGCCGCGAGGAGCCGGCCCGCTGCCCGGGGGCTGCGGTCGCCGGGACCATCGCCGCACCGAAGCCCTCGGCGGCGAGCGTCGCCAGCAGCACGATCCCGTCGATCTCGGCCTGGGCCGCCATCCTCACGCCGATCCGCGCGGCCTGCTCGTCGAGCTCGTCCCGGAACGGCGTTCCCTGCGGCTCGAGGAGCAGCTCATGGCCGGCGAGAGTGGCGAGATCGACCCGGTCGTGCTCGGCCAGCGGGTGGCCGAGCGGCACGAGCAGGATGCGGTCCTCGTCGAACAGCGGCTCGGTGGCGAGGTCCGCATCGTGCACGGGCAGGTTGATGACCGCGAGGTCGAGTGTCTCGGCGACGACCTGCGGCACCAGGGAGGTGGTGGTGGCGTCGACCACGACCACGTTCACGAGCGGGAAGCGCTCGGCCATGAGGTCCAGCAAGCGGGGCACCAGCCACCGGCTGACCGTCCCGAGGCAGCCGAGCCGCACGGTGCCCGACACCTCGCGCAGCATCGACTCGACATCGGCCCGCAGCGACTCGAGCTCGTGCTGGATCCGCCGGGCACGCCCCAGCACCACCTCGCCCTCGTCGGTGAGCGCCCCGGTCGACCGGTCGACGAGCGTGGCGCCGAGCTCACGCTCGAGTCGGGCGACGTGGGTCGAGACGTTGGACTGGACCGTGTGGAGCGCTCGGGCGGCAGCCGAGAACGAACCGGCGTCGGCAACGGCGGCGAGCGCGGTGAGCTGGCGGAGGTCCATCGCTCAACATGATAGTACCCATCGGTAACAACTGTTTGACGGATCGCTCCCCCGCCTGTTGAATTGGAGTCGACAACGAGCGGCTGGAACGGTTCCCCCCGCCGAAGGCCGCTCGGCACAGAGTGCCGCTGACGGTCCCCCTCCCGAGGCGACGCACCTGCAGGAGCCGGCCGACCCACCCGCGGCCGGCTCCTCTTCGTCTCGGGGCGGTGCCGGCGCCGGGCTCGTGCCGTCCTCCGGGTGCCGGCGGTCCCCGCATCCGGCGACGGAGCGCGCCTCAGGTCGGGTAGCGGACGACGCGGCCACGCCCGGTGGACTTCGCCTCGCGGAGGGCGTCGTCGACACGGGCGAGGATGGTCGCAACCGGGGTGCCGGGCTCCAGGTCGGTGATCCCGATGCTGGCATCGAGCCGCACCGAGACGTCGCCGCCCGGCTGGGGGGTGACGGGTTCTCGCACCACCGCCAGGAGGCGCTTGGCCACGGCCTCGACGTCGTGGTGGGCCCCGAGGCGCTCGCAGAGCACGGCGAACTCGTCGCCGCCGATGCGAGCGACCAGGTCGCCGGGCCGGAGCGCACCGACGAGGCGGTCGGCCACGATCGCCAGCACCTGGTCGCCGACGGGATGGCCGAAGTGGTCGTTGACCGGCTTGAAGTGGTCGAGGTCGAGCGAGAGCACGGCCGCCTTGTCCTCGCCGCCCTGCAGCACGGCCTCCAGCCGGTCCCTGAAGGCGATCCGGTTGGCCAGGCCGGTCAGCGGATCGTGCGTGGCCGCGAACTCCAGGGTGCGGTGGCTGCGGTCCCACTGCAGCGTGAGGCGCAGGAGCTGGCCGACGCGCCGCACGGTGGTCCACGTGAACCGGGACGGCGGCCCCGGGAAGCGGCGCCAGACCACGAGCGCGGAGCCAGGTTCGGGATCGCTCGAGACCACGATGGGGTGCACCCAGCAGGCCTGGAAGCCCTCGGCGTGCGCCAGTGCCGCGAGCGGCGGGGGGAGCTGGTCGACGCTCTCGGCGACCACGTCGTCGCCGTCGCGCAGGGCGTCGCTCCACGGGCTCTCCACCTCGCTGACCAGCAGGTGCGCCGCCGACCCGGCCGTCAGCCCGAAGTGTCGGCCCGACCACCGGTCGCCGACCGCCGCTGCCGACCCGGGCACCATCCGCTCGAGGGCGCCGACGAGCCGGGTGAGGGCGTCCCCCACCCTCGCACCTTCGGCCATGCCGCCGAGCGCCAGGTCGAGCGCGTGCTCGTACCCCACCCGCCGGACGTTGACCACGTACCACGGCAGGCCGGTGCGGATGGTGGTGACGACCGAGACCTCGCACGGCATGACCGTGCCGTTCCCGTGGACCAGGTCCACGGGGAACCCGACGCCGCCCCAGGGAGCGAGCTCGAAGGCCTCGTCGATCGCCGCGAAGGCCGACACCGCGTCGCTGATCGAGTCAGGGGCGACCACCTTGGCGAAGCTCTGCCCCACGATGTCCTCACGACGCCACCCGAAGAAGCGCTCGACCGAGGCGCTGAGCCAGCGGAACACCCCCCGCTCGTCGATCAACGCCAGCGGGAAGATGGCGTGGTCGGCCATCGCCCGGAACACCTCGTCGGTCGGCCCTGCCCGCTCGACGAGCTCGATCCGGTTCCCGAACGGGTCGTGGGTGTGCCCGCGCCGATCGCCGGCAGGATCGGTCGCCTCGACCACCTCGCCGCCCGCGGCCCGCAGCCGCTCCGCCATGCGGTCGAGGTCGTCCACGACCAGCGCCGGGTGGGCCTTCCGGGCCGGGACGAAGCCGTCCTCGACGCCGAGGTGGAGGCGGATCCCCGGTCCCTCGAACCAGCATCCGCCGCGGGCGGCCAGCTCGGGTGGCTTGGCGACCCGCCGGAGGCCGAGGACGTCGCCGTAGAAGTGCTCGGCCGTCCGCTCGGCCCGCATCCCCGCCGGCATCGCCAGTTGGACGTGGTCGATGCCGAGCACGTGGGCGCCGGGCTGGCCGTTCGCGGGATCGCTCAGCTGCCGGCGTACGGCCGGCGGGTGGTCATCGGAGTGCCGTCCGCCGTGATCCACTCGATCTGCTCACCGTTCGTCGTGTGCGGCCTGGTCTCGGCGCTGGTGCCGTCCGGCGGTCGACGAGCACTGTACGGGGCGTGTCCGGCGCCCGGGCGGCGGGCCGAGCACACCGATCATGTCACCTTCGGGAGACATCCCGTAGCCCGGCTGGCGGGCGAAGGCTTGCACCGGATCGCGGTGCAGACAAGTCTATGACAAGTGCGTGAGGTCCGGTATCGAGCCATCGCCGACGAGCTGCGGGCCAGGGTGGAGTCCGGGGAGCTGGCCGCCGGCGTGCTGCTCCCCAGCGAGAGCCGCCTGTCGGCGACCCACGGGGTGAGCAGGGTGACGGTCCGCAAGGCGCTGGAGCTCCTCCGGGACGAGGGCCTGATCGACGCGCGGCAGGGGTTCGGCTGGTTCGTCGCCACCGCGCCGGTCCGGCAGGCGCTCGGCCGGCTCGGCACCATCGAGGAGCAACTCGCGTCGCTCGGGGTGGAGTCGGAGCGCCGGGTGGTGGGCTTCGGGTTCACGGAGGCGCCGCCCAGGGTGCGGCAGGTGCTCGGCCGGGACACGGTGCTCGAGGTGCGGCGGGTCAACCTGGCGGACGGCCAGCCGTTCGCCAGGGTCACCGTGTGGTGCCCCGAGGAGCTCGGGGCCCGGCTCTCGCGCGCCGAGGTCGAGCGGTCGCCCTTCTACGAGCTCGTCGCCGTGCCCATCGGAGGGGCCACCCAGACAATCGGCGCCGCGGTGGCCGGGCGCGACGACGCCGAGTTGCTCGCCGTCCCCGTGGGCTCCCCGGTGCTCCGGTGCGAGCGGATCACGTTCGCCACCGAGGGACCGCCGGTGCTCATGTCGGAGCACCTGTTCCCCGCCCACCGCACCGAGTTCGTGGTGGAGCTCCAACGGGTGGAGCCCTCGATCGGCCCCTCCGGGCTCCGCTTGGTGGAGTAGCGCGGCGCCCGTTGTCCTTCTGGCAGCGGTGGCTTCGTGGGGGCGGCTGGGCGCCGCCAATTGGCGGCGGCTGAGCCTGGGAGCCCGGTGCGGTCCTCGCTCGGTGTCCGCCTGCACCGACACCGATGCCGACCGCTGCCGGT
>JBKHJZ010000310.1:0-2615 GCA_046537875.1 Acidimicrobiia bacterium
GTTCCCGTCGCGGTGCGCGCCGGCGACCTGCCGCCGGGCGAGGTGGCGCGCAGGCTCCGCGACGCAGGCATCGCGCCCGGCGCCGACATCGCCGAGGACCCCGGCCACGGCGGCGCCGGTGCTCCCGACGCGGTCGGCGTGGCGGCCGACTGGCCCGCCCGGCCATCCGACATCCACATCCCCTGGGTCGAACACCCACGACCGGGGGTGCCCCGGGGCGCCGCGGGTGGCACGCCGGCCTCCCCCGACCGGCCCGCGCCCCGTGGGGTGCTCCACGAGTTGGCCGCCCGCGTGGGCCCCGCTCGCGCGGCCGCCCTCCTGTGCGCTCCCCTCGATGCGGTGGCCGCCGCCAGGACCCGGGCCCGGCACGAGCGGCTGGCCAAGCCGCCCGGGTCGCTAGGTCGCCTCGAGGCGCTGGGTTCGCAGCTCGCGGGGATCGCCGGATCGGAGCTGCCCCCGGTGCCGCACCCCGCCGTGGTCGTGGTCTTCGCCGGCGACCACGGCGTGCATGCCCGGGGGGTGTCGCCCTGGCCCCAGGAGATCACCGCCGGCATGGTGACGAACTTCCTGGCCGGCGGGGCGGCCGTCAACGTGCTCGCCCGCCAGGCCGGCGCCGAGGTGGTGGTCGTCGATGTCGGCGTGGCCACCCCGCTGGACCCTGCCCCCGGCCTCGTGGATCGCAAGGTCCGCCGGGGCACCGCTGACCTGTCGGCCGGGCCGGCGATGACGCCGGATGAGGCGCAGCGGGCGCTCGACGCCGGCGCCGAGATCGCCATCGACCGCGTGGCCGCCGGCGCCCGGTGCCTGGTGACCGGCGACATGGGCATCGCCAACACCACGCCCTCCGCCGCTCTGGTCGCGGCACTCACCGGCCGGCCGGCGGGCGCGGTGACCGGGCGGGGCACCGGGATCGACGACGCCACGCTGGCCCACAAGACCGCGCTGGTGGCCGGCGCCGTCGACCGGGCGCGCGCGACGCACGGCGACGACGTGCTCGGCCGGCTCGCGGAGGTGGGCGGGCTGGAGCACGCGGCGCTCGCCGGCTACGTGCTCGCGGGGGTGGCGCTCCAGGTGCCCGTGGTGATCGACGGGATCATCGCCGCGTCGGCGCTGCTGGTGGCGAGCCGGCTCGCCCCCGGTGTGGAACGTGCGGTCATCCCCGGGCACCGGTCGCTCGAGCCCGGATCGGCCGCCGCGCTCGACGCGCTGGGCCTCACGCCGCTCCTCGACCTCCAGCTGCACCTCGGCGAGGGGACCGGCGCCGTACTGGCGCTCCCACTCGTGGAGGCGGCGGCCCGCGTGCTGCGGGAGATGGCCTCGCTCGAGGACGCGGGGCTGCTCGAGGCGACGCCCCGCTCCCCCGGCGAGGCGCGTGGCAGCACTACCCTGGGACCTTCGTGAGCGACCAACCTCCGCGTCGGGGCGGGCCCTCCGCGGCCGACAACCGACGGGTCTTCATCCCGGCGCCCTCGGGCGGTCGGCCCCCGGCGGGTGATCCGGGCCGTGCCGCGGTGCCACCGCCTGCGCCGCCCTATCCCCGCCCCCGCCCACCGGGGCCCCGGGGTCCCGGCCGACCGCCCCGGCTCCCGGAGGACGACGTCCCGACGACGCCGTCGAAGCGGCGGTTCACCTGGAAGCGGGTGCTCATCGTCGTGGGCGTGCTGGTGGTCCTCGGGCTCCTCGGTGGATTCCTGTGGCTCCGCAGCGTGTGGAACCGCATCGACCGCGTGGAGGTCAGTCACGTGCTCTCCAGCGGGGGCGAGGGCACCAACTACCTCATCGTGGGATCCGACGCCCGCCCGGAGGGCGAGGAGGGCCCGGCCGGCCAGCGGTCGGACACGATCATGTTGCTGCACCTCGAAGGCGACGAGTCGCTGATCATGTCGATCCCTCGCGACCTGTACGTGGAGATCCCGAGCCGCGGCGGCAGCAGCAAGATCAACGCCGCGTACAACGACGGGCCGGCCGCGCTGGTCGAGACCGTGACGCAGACGCTCCGCATCCCCGTCCACCGCTACATGGAGGTCGACTTCGTGAGCTTCGGCGGGCTGGTCGACGGCCTCGGCGGCGTCACGGTCACCTTCGACAATCCTGCGTACGACGAGCGGTCCGGCCTGTTCGTGCCGGAGGCCGGCGCCGTCGAGCTCGACGGCGAGCAGGCGCTCGCCTACGTGCGGTCGCGCCGGTACACCGAGGTGATCGACGGCACCGAGCGCACCGATCCCAGGGGCGACCTCGGCCGCGTCGAGCGCCAGCAGGAGTTTCTCACCGCAGTGGCGAGCAAGCTGGGCAACACCCGCAACCCCCTCGCGCTCGCACGGGCCGGCAGCGGCGCGGCCGGGGGCCTCCGCATCGACGACGCCATGTCGATGCTCGACGGCCTCCGGTTCGTGTGGGCGATGCGCGGCCTCGACCCCGAGCAGGTCGAGCTGCCGGTGGACTCCGGCAACAACGAGTCGGGGTCGGTGCTGTTCCTGCGTGAGAGCGAGGCCTCCGCGGTGCTCGACCGGGTGCGCTGAGCCGAGGTCCCCTTCCTGCTCGAGACGGGGGGACGGCGAGACCGTCCGACCCACCAGTTCGTGGGATCCGCCGTCGTCGTTGTGAGCCCGCTGTGC
>JBKHJZ010000311.1:0-2592 GCA_046537875.1 Acidimicrobiia bacterium
GTACCCCGCTAGGGTATCGGTGTGCGCGGCTACACCATGAGCAAGGACGACTACCTCACGCGGCTCCGGCGGATCGAGGGCCAGGTGCGGGGCCTCCAGCGCCTGATCGAGTCGGACACCTACTGCATCGACGTGCTGACCCAGATCTCCGCGGTCAACAGCGCTCTCCAGAGCGTGGCCGTGGGGCTGCTCGACGAGCACCTCCACCACTGCGTCACCGACGCCGTGGCCTCCGGCGCCCCCGACGCCGGCGAGAAGGTCACCGAGGCGACGCGGGCGATCGAGCGGCTCGTCAAGAGCTGACCGGGAGGCGTCGTCATGCCCGAACCGCAGCGAGGAGGGACGCCCATCCGTGTCGACCACCGATGACCTGAGCCCCGCCGGCGCCGCGCACGTCGACCTCCCGATCACGGGCATGACCTGCGCATCGTGCGCCGCCCGCATCGAGCGCAAGCTCAACCGGGTCGACGGCGTCGAGGCGGCGGTCAACTACGCCACCGGCCGGGCCAGCGTCGACTACGACGCGGCGGCGGTCTCGCCCGACGAGCTGGTCGGCGTGGTGCGCGACCTGGGCTACGACGCAACGGTTCCCACCCCGGTGCCTCCGGGCGGGGCCGGTGCGCCGGAAGGGGCGCGCCGGGCCGAGGGTCGTGAGGCCGCCGCCGAGCCGGCCGAGCTGGTGTCGCTGCGCGACCGGCTGCGGTGGTCGCTGGTGCTGGGGCTCCCGGTGGTGGCGATGGCGATGGTGCCCGCCCTGCAGTTCGACGAGTGGATGTGGCTCAGCTTCGCCCTGGCGTCGCCGGTGGCGCTGTGGGCGGCCTGGCCGTTCCACCGGGCCGCCCTGCGGAACGCCCGGCACGGCGCCACCACCATGGACACGCTGATCTCGGTGGGCGTGCTCGCGGCGTACGGCTGGTCGGTGTACGCCCTGTTCTGGGGACACGCCGGCGTGCCCGGCATGACCCACGAGTTCACGCTCACCGCGTCGGCCGGTGAGGCCGCGGGCCAGATCTACCTCGAGGTGGCGGCCGGCGTGCCGATCTTCATCCTCGCCGGCCGCTACGCCGAGGCCCGGGCCAAGCGCCGGGCGGGGACGGCCATCGAGGCGCTGATGGAGCTCGGGGCGAAGGACGTGGCCGTGCTCGACGACGACGGGGTCGAGCACCGGGTCCCGGTCGACCGGCTGGCGGTGGGCGACCGCTTCGTGGTGCGACCGGGGGAGAAGATCGCCACCGACGGCGTGGTGGTGGAGGGCGCGTCGGCGGTCGACCGCTCGCTGCTCACCGGCGAGAGCGTGCCGGTCGAGGTGGGCCCGGGCGACCCGGTCACCGGGGCGACGGTCAACGCCGGGGGGCGCCTCGTGGTCGAGGCCACCGGCGTCGGCGCCGACACCGCGCTGGCGCAGATGGCGCGCCTGGTCGAGCAGGCCCAGGCGGGGAAGGCGCCCGTGCAGCGGCTGGCCGACCGGATCTCGGCCTGGTTCGTCCCGCTGGTGATCGTGCTGGCCGCCGGGACGCTGACCGCGTGGCTGGTCACGGGCCACGTCGCCACCGAGGCCTTCGCCGCCGCGGTGGCCGTGCTGATCATCGCCTGCCCCTGTGCCCTCGGCCTGGCCACGCCCACGGCCCTGATGGTGGGCACGGGGCGCGGCGCGCAGCTCGGCGTCCTCATCCGGGGGCCCGAGATCCTCGAGTCGACCCGGCGGGTCGACACGGTGGTGCTCGACAAGACCGGCACGGTCACGACCGGCCGGATGGCACTGGTCGAGGTGGCGGTGGCGGCCGGGGAGCGCGAGGACGAGGTCCTGCGGCTCGTCGGCGCCCTGGAGGCCGCCTCGGAGCACCCCGTGGCCGCCGCCATCGCCGCAGCGGCCACCGAGCGGGTCGGGCGCCTGCCGGCGGTGGACGACTTCCGCAACCGCCCGGGCCTCGGGGTGGAAGGCGTGGTCGACGGCCACGCCGTCGTGGCCGGGCGGCGCGTGCTGCTCGACGACTGGTCGCTGCCGCTGCCCCCCGAGCTGGCCGGGGCGCACCGGTCCGCCGAGGCCGCGGGCCGCACGGCGGTGGTGGCGGCGTGGGACGGCCGGGTGCGCGCGCTGCTGGTGGTCGCCGACGAGCCGAAGGCGTCGAGCGCCGGCGCCGTGCGCGAGCTGCGCTCGCTGGGACTCGAACCGGTGCTGCTCACCGGCGACAACGAGCCGACCGCCCGGGCCGTGGCGGCCGAGGTCGGGATCGACCGCGTCGAGGCCGAGGTGCTCCCGGCCGACAAGGTGGAGGCGCTGAAGCGGCTGCAGGACGAGGGGCGCGTCGTGGCCATGGTGGGAGACGGGGTGAACGACGCCGCCGCGCTGGCGCAGGCCGACCTGGGCCTGGCGATGGGCACCGGCACCGACGTGGCGATCGAGGCGAGCGACCTGACGCTGGTGCGCGGCGACCTGCAGGCGGCGCCCCAGGCGATCCGGCTGGCCCGGCGGACCCTGGGGACCATCAAGGGCAACCTGTTCTGGGCGTTCGCCTACAACGTGTCGGCGATCCCGGTCGCCGCCGTCGGGCTGCTCAACCCGATGCTCGCCGGGGCGGCGATGGCGGTGTC
>JBKHJZ010000312.1:0-2587 GCA_046537875.1 Acidimicrobiia bacterium
GAGATCTCGCGCTGGCGGGCGGTGACCGGCGATCCGGTCGTGGTGGTCGCCGACGGGTACCCCACCACGGTGGTGCCGGAAGGCGAGCTCGACGGCGTCGAGGTGCGGTACGCGCACTCGAACGCCCGCGACGCCGCCGACCGGGAGATCGTGCAGCTGGTCGCCGGCGACCCCGAGCCGGAGACGCTCGTGATCGTCACGTCCGACCGGAACCTCCGGGAGCGGGCCACCGGGCTGGGCGCCGGGACCGAGGGCGCCGGCCGGTTCCTGACCCGGATCGCCGAGATCGAGCCTCCCCGGTCCGACCACACCGTGCTCGCGCACTTCGGCGTCGACGAGTCGGCGCTGCTGGGGCGCGGCGGCGAAGCCAGCGTCTTCGCCCTCGACCGGGAGCGGGTCCTCCGGCTGCCCCATCCCGATGTCGAGCCGGCCGATCTCGACGAGCGGCGGCGCCTGCTGTCGGCGATCGCCGCCCTGGTTCCGGTTCCCGTCCCCGAGGTCCTCGAGCACCGGCAGGTCGCGGGGCGCACGGTCGTCATCGAGCGACGGCTCCCGGGCCGCAACGCCATGCATGCCCTGGCCGAGCCCGGCACCGACCGGCCGACGCTCGTCCGCGACCACCTCGACGTGGCCCGTGACATCGCGGCGGTCCCCTGCCCGAGCGGTCGCTTCGGCGAGCTGTGGGGCGGCTCGGCGATCACCGCGCCCTCGTTCGGGGCGTGGTCGTCGGCACGATTGGCGGCCTCGCTGCGAGCGGCGGGCGGCGACGTCGCCCGCCTCGACCCCGCGGCGCTCACCCGCGATCTGCTCGACGTCCTGCCCGAGCCGGAGCCCGAGCGGCCCCGGCTCGTGCACCTCGACACGTGGCTCGGCAACATGCTGGCCGACCACAACCGCATCACCGCGGTGCTGGATTTCGGCCCGAGCACGATCGGCGGGCCGCACGACCTCGACGCCCTGACGGCGCTCGCCTACCTGGCCCCCGAGATCACCCCCACCGCGACGGCGGCCGACCGGGCGATCGGCCGGGCGTGGGCCCGCGACGCCGGGCTCGAGGGTGCGATCGCACCGGCCGAGCGGTGGGCCGCGGCCTACTGGACCGCCGCCACCGACGACCACCAGCTCCGGCGCTGGTGCGCCCGCATCCTGCTCGGCTGACCGCACACCACGGTGGTTCGACGGGGCGCCACACCTTCGGAAACCAGCAGGCCGAGCATGATCGTCCTATCTGATGGACGCGCTCTCGTAGGGAGCGCCGCGCATCATCCGGCCAGGACGTCGGGAGGGGACACGTGCACGTCTCAGACCTGTTCGCAACTGCGGCACCGGACCGCGACGACACGAGCCCGCCCGTCATGGCTCGAGTGTCCGGCGGATCCCGGTCACGCGTGCCGAGGCGAGACGACGCGCCCGGGAAGGCCTCGATGCCGTGCTGATGTGCCCGATCTGCGGCAAGATGGCCGCACGGCTCGATCGCACCAGCCGCGCGCCACAGGACGTGGTCTGCGACGCCTGTGGGTACGGTCGACCTCGACCCCTGTCCCTCCCAGGTTTCGACCGGGAAGTCGCCGTCAAGACGTGTCCCGCCTGTGGGAGCGCGATCGCCAGCAGCCGGATCGATCGGACCAACCCCGAGGTCAGCCCGAAGCAACGGGTGCGCTGCAACCGCTGCGGGTTCGGTCCGTTCACCTGGTTTCCGTGGCAGGAGCTCGACCGCGTCACCTGCCCCACGTGCGGGAACAAGAACGCCCGGCCAAGCACCCTGCCGGGCGTGCTGTGCGACGCCTGCGGGCATGGACCTCCCCCGCTGCCGAGGCGGGACAGGCTGCTGGGCCCGCTGATCGCCTTCGGCGTCCCCGCCGTGGTGCTGTTCGCAGTCTTCGGACTCTCCGCCCTCTTCATGGGGCTCCCCCCACCGTCCATGGCCTATCGGCTCGGTGAACCGGTCGAGGTGACAGAGGTCGACTGCGTCCCGGTGAGCTGGAGCCCACGGCGCGGTGTCCAATCCCGCTGCACCGCCAGCTGGCGCACGGCAGACGGCGAGATCCGCAGCGGGGCCATCTACGGTGCCGAGGACGAGCCTGCCGAGCCCACCGCCCTCGAGGCACGAGAGCACGACGGCATCGCCTACCTGGACGTCGGCCGGACACAGGTGGCCATGGACGTGGGCTTTCTGCTCGTGCCGCTGGTGATCGGCGCGGTTCTCGTGCTGCTCACCGTCGGCTTCTTGGTCTGGGAGCTCGTCGTCCCGCCTCGCCGGACGACACCTCGCCGGGCACCGCCTTGACCGCCATGCCGGAGACGTGCTTCGGTGGCCCCCACACACAGGGTGAGGTGCTGGTCGCAACTCTCGTTCGCTGGCGCCCCGGCACCGGCTCGGCGCGCCGGCCGTCCGGGCAGCCGCTCGCTGGTGGTGGCGGACCCACTGACGCAGGCTCGGCTGCTGTCGCGCCCTCCGTGGCGGTCAGCGAACGGGCGAACCATCCACCGAGGTGCGTACCTGTGCCGGTGCCGCTCACTGACACGGAGGAACGATGACGACAGAGGTGGATCTCGACACGGCCAAGCAGGGACAGCGCGCGATGTG
>JBKHJZ010000103.1:0-11514 GCA_046537875.1 Acidimicrobiia bacterium
CGAGAGGAAGGCCACGGCGCCCGACACGGCACCGAACACGTAGAGCACGATGAAGTGCGGGATGGCGAGGAACCACTGCACCAGCGGTCGCCAGCGGTCGAGCTCGGCGGGTCGCTGCACGTCGAGCGTCGCCGGGTAGCCGGTGCCGCGGCGTTCCGGCGGCGGGGAAGCGGTCGGATCCACGGTGCCTTCCTCTGTCGACGGCGGTGGGCGCCGTGACGCTAGCCCAGCGGGGACCGGGCCCGTCCGTGAGGTCGGCGGGCCGCGCGATCATCGCCACGTGGTACCGCCTCCCCGGGGTGCCGGGCCCGACAGAGCCCGGCCGGTCGGTGCACCGGGCCGTGTGGCCGCGGTGCGGGCGCAGGCACGGCCGACCCTGCGCCTCGCGGTGCTGTTCGCGGTGGCGGCCGCGGTCGCGGCTGCGGCGTCGCCCTCGACGGGCCGGTGGCTGCCGCTCCACCTGTTCCTCGCCGGCGGCCTGGGACTCGCCATCAGCGCGGCCACGCAACAGTTCGCGGTGACCTGGTCGGCGGGGCCTGCGCCCCCGCGGGTGGCCGCGCAGGCCCAGCGGTGGTCGGTGGCGCTCGGGGCGGCGGGCGTGACCGCGGCCCGGGAGGCCGACCTCCCGTGGGCCGTGCTGGCCGTGGCGGGCGGTGCCTTCATCGCCGGACTCGCCGGCCTGGCGGTGCTGCTGGTGGCGTCCGTCCGGCGGGGCGCCGAGCGACGCTTCGACGTGGCGCTCGGCTGGTACCTCGGTGCGCTCGCCTGCGGGGTGGCGGGCGGCACGATCGGCATCGTGATCGCAGGCGGTTCGCCGGGCGACCTCCGGGGCGCCCACGTGGTGCTCAACCTGCTGGGGCTGGTGGGCCTGGTGATCGGCGGGACGGTGCCGTTCTTCGTGGCCACCGAGGCCCGCACCCGCATGTCGCCCCGGGCCACCGACCGCCGCCTCACCGCGCTCCTGGCGTGGCAGCTGGCCGCGGTGGCCGTGGCGGCGGGCGGCCTGGCGTGGGCGCAGCGGTGGGCGGCGGTGACCGGCCTGGTGGCCTACGTGGCCGGCCTGGTGGGGCTGGCGGCCGCGCTCCCGGCGGTCGGGGGCAGGCAGGTCCGGTGGGCGGGGCCCCGGCTGGTCCAGCTCCTCGCCGGCCTCGCCTGGTGGGTCGGCGCGGTGGCGGCGGCCGCGGTGGCCGCGGCCCGGGGCCGGACCCCGCTGGCTGGCGACGCGCTGATCGTCCTGGTGGTGGCCGGCTACGCCCAGGTGCTCTGGGGATCCCTCGCCTACCTGCTTCCCGTTCTCCGGGCGGGCGGGCACCACCGGTTGACCGCCGGCTTCGCCGAGACCCGATCCTGGGTCGCGCTCGTGGCGGCGAACCTGGCCGGCGTGGCCCTCGTGCTCGGCGAGGGCCGGCTGGCCGCCGTGCTGGTCGGTGTGTGGCTCCTCGACGCGCTCTGGCGGGTGGTGCGCGTCGAGGCGACCGGGTGACGCCCGCGGGAACGGGCCGGCCGGGCGGCGGGGCTCCCGGCCCCACCGGTAGCGCTCTGCCACGGAACCGCCTAGACACGGGGCATGGGCTTCTACGAGCGGACCATCCTCCCCCGGATCGTCGACCTGACGTGCGGTACGGGTCAGATCGCCAAGCTGCGCGCCCGCATCACCGAGGGGCTCGCCGGCGATGTCGTGGAGGTGGGGTTCGGGTCGGGCCACAACGTGCCGCACTACCCCGACGACATCCGCCGCGTGCTGGCGGTGGACCCGTCGGGCACCGCGCGCAGGCTGGCCGGGCGGCGCCTCGCCGACTCCCCGATCCCCGTCGAGTTCGTCGGCCGGGACGGCGAGGAGCTTCCGATCGCCGACGAGTCGGTCGACGCCGCCCTCAGCACGTTCACCTTCTGCACGATCCCCCACGTCGACCGTGCCCTCGCCGAGCTGCGGCGGGTGCTGCGGCCGGGCGGCGCCCTCCACTTCCTCGAGCACGGGCTCTCACCCGATCCCAAGGTCGCTGCCTGGCAGCACCGCCTCACCCCGATCCAGAAGCGCATCGGCGGCGGGTGCCACCTCGACCGCCCGATCGACCGGCTGCTCGCCGACGCGGGCCTGCGGGTGGACGACGTGCGCCACTACTACCTCAAGGGCCCCAAGGCGTTCGGCTACATGTACGAGGGCGTGGCCCACAAGGCCTGAGGGCGGTGGCCCACGAGGTCCGACAGCGGAGGTGTCGACGGTGAAGGTCTTCGTCACGGGAGGAACGGGTGCCATCGGCCGCCCCACGCTCCCCCTGCTGGTGGCGGCCGGCCACGACGTGACCGCGGTGGCGCGCAGCGCGAAGAAGCGGGCCCAGGTCGACGCCGCCGGCGCCGCGAGCGTCGAGGTCGACCTGTTCGACCCGGGCGCGGTCGAGCGGGCCGTCGACGGGCACGACGCCGTGGTCAACCTGGCCACCAACATCCCGCCGGTCACCCGCGCGACCCGGGCCTCGGCCTGGGAGGTCAACGACCGCCTGCGGCGCGAGGCGTCCCGCAACCTGGTCGACGCCGCCTTGGAGGGCGGTGCCTCGCGCATCGTGCAGGAGTCGATCACGTTCTCGTACCCCGACAGCGGCGACCGGTGGATCGACGCCGAGTCGGCGACACCGGCCCCGAGCGCCGTGGTCGCCAGCGCGCTCGAGGCCGAGGCGAACGTCGAGCGGTTCACGGCGGCCGGCCGGACCGGGCTGGTGCTGCGCTTCGGCACCTTCTACGGGCCCGGCCTCCATCACACCACGACGTTCCTGCGCTGGGCGCGGCGCGGTGTCGTGTACTCGGGAGGCGACCCCGACGGCTACATGTCGTCGATCCACGTGGACGACGCGGCCGCCGCGGTGGTGGCTGCGTTCGACGCCCCGCCCGGCGTCTACGACGTGGTCGACGACGAGCCGGTGACTCGACGTGAGTACGCCGCCATCCTGGCGCAGGCCGCCGGCCGCTCCCGCTACGTCGTGGCGCCCGGACGCCTGGCGCGCGTCGGTGGTCGCACCATCGAGGCGATCCTCCGGTCGCAGCGGGTGTCGAACCGGCGGTTCCGCGAGGCGACCGGGTGGCAGCCCCGGTGGCGCAGCGTGCGCGAGGGGCTGCCGGCGGTGGCCGCGTCTGGGGAGGCGTCCGATGGCTGATCGGGGCCGGGTGCTGTGGGCGGCGCTCGCGGCGCTCGTGGTCAGCGGGGCGGTGGTCGGCGCGTGGGCGGCGTTCTGGCCGCGGTCGTTCTACGACGGCTTCCCCGGCGGTGGCCGGGTCTGGGTGGCCGCCGACGGCCCCTACAACGAGCACCTCGTGCGCGACGTCGGCGCGCTCAACCTGGCGCTGACGGCGGTCACGGTGGTCGCGCTGGTCACGCTGGCTCGGGCGGTGATGGTGGCGGCAGCCGTCGGCTGGCTCGCGTACCAGCTGCCGCACTTCGTGTACCACGCGCGTCACCTCGACCTCTACGGCACGACCGACCAGGTGGCGTCGATGGCCAGCCTCGCCCTCGGCGTGGCGCTGCCGCTGCTGATCCTGGCGCTGGTGCCCCGGGGCCGGCCTTCCGAGACGGTCGAGCCTCGGCCCCGGGCCGGGGCCCTCCCCGGGTCACCGCCCGACATCTGACGGTGCGTCAGGTCTAGGCTCGACGGCCGTCGAGGGAGCGGGTCGTGAGGCTGAAGGAGACACCGGAGGAGCAGGCGTTCCGGCACGAGGTGCGGTCGTGGCTCGAAGAGGTCCTGCCCACCCTGCCGCCACCACCGGCCTTCGACGACTGGCCGGCGAAGCGGGCCTACGACACGGGCTGGCAGCGGCGGCTCCACGACGCCGGCTACGCCGGCATCTCGTGGCCGAAGGAGTACGGCGGCCGGGGCGCCACGCCGTCGGAGGAGCTGATCTTCCTCGAGGAGACCGAGCGGGCCGGCGCCCCCTACGTCGGGGCCAACTTCGTGTCGACGCTGCACGCCGGTCCCACCATCGCGGCCGAGGGCACACCCGAGCAGCGGGCCCGGTACCTGCCGCCGATCCTGCGGGGCGAGCACGTGTGGTGCCAGGGGTTCTCCGAGCCGGAGGCGGGATCCGACCTGGCGTCGCTGCGCACCCGGGCGGTGCGCGACGGCGACCACTACGTGGTCACCGGCCAGAAGGTCTGGACCTCGCACGCGCAGATCGCCGACTACTGCGAGCTGCTCGTCCGCACCGACCCCGATGCGCCCAAGCATCGCGGCATCACCTGGCTGGTCATGCCGATGGACCTGCCCGGCATCGAGGTGCGACCGATGCGGACGCTGACCGGCGCAAGCGAGTTCAGCGAGATGTTCCTCGACGAGGTGCGCATCCCGGTCGACAACGTGGTCGGCGCCGAGAACGACGGCTGGCGCGTCGCGATGGTGACGTTCGGGTTCGAACGCGGCACCGCCTTCGTCAGCGAGCTGCTGGGCTCGATGCGGCTGATCACCGACCTGGTGGAGATCGCCCGGAAGGCGCCGCGCGGGGCCGGGACCGCCTGGGACGACGCGGGCATCCGCCGCGAGCTGGCCACCGTCGCCGCCGAGCTCGACGCCGAGTGGGCGCTCACCAGGCGCAACGTGTCGCGGGCGGCACGCGAGGGCAACGTCGGCGTGGGGGGATCGGTCTTCAAGCTGGCCTACCACGAGACCCGGGAGCGCATGGGCGACGTCGCCCTCCGGGTGCTGGGCCGGGCGCGCCTGGCGCTCGACGACCCCGCCGGCCAGTCGGCCCGCGGCCTCGACCACGTGCACGAGCGGCTCTACGCGCTGTCGCTCTCGATCGCGGCCGGCACGGCCCAGATCCAGCGGAACATCGTGGGCGAGCGCCTGCTCGGCCTGCCCAAGGAGCGCTGAGGGGACGGGGAGCGTCGCGATGGACTTCGAGCTGACCGACGACCAGCTGGCCCTCCGGGACGGGCTGCGGCGCTTCCTGGACGACCGGGTGACGCCGGAGGCCCGCCGCGCCATCGGCGAGAGGCCCGGGGCGGTGGATCGCGACCTGTGGCGCGACCTCGGGGGCATCGGGGTGTTCGCGGTGACGGTGCCCGAGGAGCACGGCGGCGCCGGGCTGGGCATGGCCGAGGCCACGATCGTGTTCGAGGAGCTCGGCCGGGTTGCGGCGCCCGGCCCGCTCGTGGGGACGTTCCTGACCGCCGGCCTGCGCTCCGAGCTGCCGGATCTCGCGGCACGGGCAGCGGCCGGCGATGCGGTCGTCGGCCTGACCCCGGCCGGGGACCCCGCCTACGTCGAGCACGTGGCGGCGCTGGACGGCCTGCTGGTGGTGGGCGAGGCCGCCGTCACGCTCGCCGGGCCACCCCGGGGCTCGCGGCCGGTCGAGCGCCCGCTCGATCCCCTGACGCCCGTGGACCTCGTGGACGCTCTGCCGTCGGGACGGCCGATCGGTGGGGCGCCGCTGGCCGCCCGGCTCGGCACGTCCGGTGAGCTGCTGGCGGCGGCGCTCCAGGTAGGCCTGGCCGACGCGGCCGTGTCGCTCGCCACCGCGCACGCCGCCACCCGGCGGCAGTTCGGCCGGGTGATCGGCGGCTTCCAGGCGGTCAAGCATCTCCTGGCGGATGCCCGCGTGGGCGTGGAGGTGGCTCGCGCTGCGGCGCAGGCCGCCGGTGTCGAGCTCGACGACGCGAGCGCCGGCGGTGGTGGCGCCCCGCCCGTCCGGGCGCGGCGAGCCGTGGACGCCGCCCGGATCGTGGCCTCCCGGGCCGCCGACCGGGCGACCCGCACCTGCGTGCAGGTGCACGGGGGCACGGGCTTCACGTGGGAGCACGACGCCCACCTCCTCCTCAAGCGGGCGCTCGTGCTCGACGTGGGCGTGGGGTCGGTGGACCAGGCGACGGAGTCGCTGGCAGCTGCGCTCTGAGCGCGGCCGTTGGTCGTAGCATCCCCGTGGGCGCCGTGCGGCGCACCTCGACGACCGGAGGAACCGTGGCGCAGCCCGAGCACCCGCCCGAGCCAACGGACCGACCTCTCGTGCACCCCGTCGTCGCGACGCTCGGCGCCTACAGCTGGCGCCTGATCGCGATCGCGATCGTCGGCTGGGGGCTTCTGTGGCTGGTCACCCGCCTCTGGGTGCTGCTCCTGGCCGTGGCGGTGGCGGTGCTGCTGTCGCGGGCGCTCGACCTTCCCGCCCGGCTGCTGCACCGCACCGTGCTGCCGCGGGCGCTCGTGGCCGCGACGGTGCTGCTGGGCTTCCTCCTGGTCCTGGCCGGCATCCTGACCGCCCTCGTGCCACCGATCGCCAACGAGTTCGAGGACCTCGGGCCCACCATCGAGGACGCGGTCGACGACGTGGAGGACTGGCTGGTCGAGGACAGCCCGTTCGACGTCTCGCGGCAGGACATCGAGGACTTCCGAGACGAGGCGGGCGAGCGGGCGACCGACGCGCTCCAGTCGCAGAGCGGAGCGGTGGTGAGCGGCACCATCATCGTGTTCGAGGTCATCACCGGCCTGATCCTCGCCCTCATCGGCACGTTCTTCATCCTGAAGGACGGCGAGCGCTTCGCCCGTTGGATCCACGGCTACCTCCCGGAGAACCGGAAGGAGGCGACCGCACGGATGGCGACGCGGGCGTGGCGCACGCTCGGGGGGTACCTGCGCGGCTCGGCCACCCTCGGGGTGATCGAGGGCACGGTCATCGGCCTCACGGTGAACTTCGTCGGCGCATCGCTGGCGATCCCCGTGGCGGTCATCACGTTCTTCGCGGCGTTCCTGCCCTTCGTCGGCGCGGTGGTCGCCGGCATCATCGCCGTCCTGGTGACCCTGGTGACCGCCGGGTTCGCCGAGGGGGTGATCGTGGCGATCGTGGCGCTGCTGGTGCAGCAGTTCGACAACGACCTGCTGGCGCCGGTGGTGTTCGGCAGGAACCTCGAGCTGCACCCGCTGGTCGTCCTCGTCGCCATCACCGCAGGCGGCACGCTGTTCGGCCTGTTCGGCGCGTTCCTCGCGGTGCCCGTGAGCGCCGTGGCCATCAACGTGCTGGCCGAGGCGCGGGGCGTCGCGAACGAAGAGGAACGCGACGCGAGGCGCTACTCGCGGCGGTTGCGCAGGTAGCGCTCCACCTCTTCGACCAGCGACCGGGCCCCGGTCTCCTCGTCCTCGTCGTCGTGGCGCTCCTCGAGGCTCGTCACGTACGCCGAGGTCTCCTCGTCCTCGTCGACCAGCTCCGTGACCTGGCGCTCGTACGCGGCGGCCGCGATCTCCAGCTCGGTGGTCGGCACCCAGAGACCGAGCAGCCCGGTGGTGCGCTCGACGAGCGCGAGCGCGGCCTTGGGCGACGGCGCGGTGGGCACGTAGGTGGGGACCGCGGCCCAGAGGGAGGCCGACGGCAGGTCGGCCTCGCGGCACGCCGCCGAGAGCACGCCGGTGATCCCCGTGGGCCCTTCGTAGGTCGACGGGGAGAGCCCGAGGCTGGCCTCGAGCTCGGGGTCGGACACGCTGCCCACCACCGGGACCGGCCGGCTGTGCGGCACCTCGGCCACCAGCGCGCCGAGGAGAACGACGAGGCGGCAGCCGAGCTGGCGGGCCAGCCCGGTGACCTGCTCGGAGAACGTGCGCCACCTGAGCTGTGGCTCGGTGCCGATGAGCAGGACCACGTCGGTGCCGCCGGGGAGGTGGGCGACATGGATCTCGGTGGTCGGCCACGAGATCCGCCGGTGCCCCTCGTCGTCGAGCTCGACCTGGGGGCGCGTGCTGGTGAAGTCGAAGAACTCCTCGGCGTCGATCTCGGCGATCAGCTCACCGCCGTGGCGGTCGAGCAGGTAGCGCACCGCGCCGCTGGCGGCATCTCCCGCGTCGTTCCATCCCTCGAACGCCGCCACCATCACCGGTTCACCGAGCGCGGGGCGTGACCGCCAGCGGACGTGCTCCACCGCGCCATGCTACGGCCCGGTGCGGCCCGTGCCCTCCGTCGCGGGTCACCGCCTCCCGGCGCGCGTGGGGCGCGACCGCGCGGTGACGGTTCGCTTCGGGTCGGGGGCGATCTAACGTGAGGCCGTGGTACCGCACACTGTCCGCACGGTCCGGGACGTCATGAGCTCGCCGGTGGTCACGGTGCTGCCCGACGCCTCGGTCGCCGAGGCGGCGACCCTCATGTACGAGCACCGCTTCGGGTCTGTGGTGGTGGTCGACGGTGTCCGCCCGGTCGGGATCTTCACCGAGCGGGACGTGGTGCGGATGGGGGCGGCGGTCCCGGCGGGCCAGGGCGCGAAGGTGTCCGAGTGGATGACGCCCGAGCCGGACTGCGTGGCGCCCGACGTGTCGGTGCAGGAGGCGTTCGCCAGCCTGTCCGAGCACGGGTACCGGCACATCCCGGTGGTCGAGGACGGCGCGCTGGTGGGCATCGTCTCGCTGCGGGACCTGATGCGCGTGGCGTCGATCCAGCCGGTGGTGCACCCCGGGCAGATCGAGGCGCCCCCCGGCCTGGAAGGGGTCATCGTCGCCGAGACCGGCGTGGGCGATGTCCGGGGCCTCGAGGGCTTCTACCACTATCGCGAGTACTCGGCGGTCGAGCTGGCCGACCGGCGCACCCTCGAGGACGTGTGGTTCCTGCTGTTCGAGGGGCACCTGCCCGACCGCGCCGAGCACGAGGCGTTCGTGGCCGAGGTGCGGGACGCTCGGGAGGTGCCCGAGGCCGTGCGGGGGCTGCTGCCCGCCATCGCCCGGTCGGGCGGGCCGCTGATGGACCGGCTCCGCACGTCGGTGTCGCTGCTCGGGCACGCCCTGGGCTTCCGGCCCTGGCTCGACATCCCGGCCAGCGAGCTGCGGTCGCAGGCGGTGCGGGTGTGCGCCAGCGTGCCGACGCTGATCCTGGCGCTGCACAGGCTGAGCCAGGGCCTCGAGCCCGTGGACCCCCACCCCGAGCTCGACTACGGCGCGAACTACCTGTGGATGCTCTCCGGCGAGCGCCCGGACCCCGAGCTCGCCCGGGCGGTCGAGCAGTACCAGATGCTCACGATCGACCACGGGTTCAACGCGTCGACCTTCACGTCGCGGGTGGTCACCTCGACCGGTGCCGACCTGTCGGCCGCGGTGACGGCCGGGATCGGGGCGCTGTCGGGTCCCCTGCACGGTGGGGCGCCCTCGCGGGCGCTCGACCTCCTCGACGCCATCGGAACGCCCGAGAACGCCCGTGCCTACCTGGTCGAGGCCGTGACCAAGGGCGAGCGGATCATGGGCTTCGGCCACCGGGTCTACAAGACCGACGATCCCCGCTCGGTGTTCCTCCGGGGCGTGGCCGAGCGCATCGGCGCCGAGAAGGCGCCGTTCGCACGGCAGGTCGAGCAGACGGTGATCGACGTGCTCGCCGAGCTGAAGCCCGGGCGCAACCTCTACACGAACGTGGAGTTCTACGCCGGTGTGGTGATGGAGCACTGCGGGCTGCCACGCGAGCTGTTCACGCCCACCTTCGCCTCGAGCCGGGTGATCGGGTGGTGCGCCAACATCCTCGAGCAGGCGGCGGACAACCGGATCATCCGCCCCTCGGCCCGCTACGTCGGCCCACCTCCGCCCCAGCCCGTGCCCGAGCCGGAGGCATGACCACGGGTGTGTCGCCGGTGAAGGTCGAGATCGTCACCACCCTCACGCCGGCCATCGTGGACGCCGTCCACCGGCTGGTTCCCCAGCTCTCCACGTCGAACCCGCCCCCGACGCTGGAGCAGCTCGGCGAGATCGTCGAGTCGCCGGCGACCGACCTGTTCATCGCGCTCGACGGCGACGGCACGATCGTCGGGATGTCGACGCTGGCGGTGTTCCGCATCCCGACCGGCCAGCGTGCCTGGATCGAGGACGTGGTGGTCGACGAGGCTGCGCGCGGTCGGGGGGTGGGGGGCGTGGGGGACACGTTGAACCGGGCGATGCTCGACCGGGCACGGGAGCGGGGGTGCATCACGGTCGACCTGACGTCCCGCCCGTCGCGGGAGGCCGCGAACCGCCTGTACGCCCGTCTGGGCTTCCAACGACGCGACACCAACGTCTACCGGTACGACCTGAGGGGGTAGCCCGATCACACCACGTGGCAGCTCTGCACGCATCGCCGCCGCAGCCGGCGGCGCGGTCGGCGCGGCGGTCGCAGCCGCCTCGGTGCTGGCCGCCCGGGCACGCAGGTCGTCCGCCCGGGCAACCGAGCACGGCGTCCTCCACGGGGGCCTCCCGTACCTCGCCGTCGGCAGTGGGCCACCCCTGGTGGTGCTGCGGGGCCTCAGCGCCGAGCACACCAACCCGCGTGGCGGCGACCGGTGGCTGCACATGCGGATCGTCGGGCCGCTGTCGCGGCACTTCAGGGTGCACCTCGTCACGCCCCGGCCGGGTGTGCCGGCGGACGTGTCGATGGCCGACCTGGCGGCGGACGTCGGAGCGGCCATCCGCCACGATCTCGACGGGCCGGTCGCGGTCCAGGGCATATCGACCGGGGGCAGCATCGCCCAGCAGCTCGCCGTCGACCACCCGGATCTCGTGAGCCGGCTGGTGCTGCTGGCATCGGCGTACCGGCTCTCGCCGGAGGGCCGCGAGGTGCAGCGGCGGCTCGCGGCGCTGACCGAGGACGGGCGCCCCCGGGCCGGCTGGGCGGCGGTCGGGCCGGCCAACGCCGCCGGCCGGGCGAGGGGCCGGATGATGGGGGCAATGATGTGGCTCGCCGGCCCGGTGAGCGAGCCCGACGGTGCGTCGGACATGCTGGCGGTCATCCGCGCCGAGGACGAGTTCGACGTGGGCGACCGGTTGCACCGGATCACGGCGCCGACGCTGGTGGTCGCCGGCGGCCGTGACCGCTACTACACGCCCGAGCTGTTCCACGAGACGGCCCGGCGCATCCCGGACGCCCGGCTGGTGCTCTACCCGCGCCTGGGGCACGCGGGCGTTCTGACCCATCGCGCCGGGCAACGCGAGATCGTGCGCTTCCTCACCGGCGAGGAGCCCGGCGAGGAGGCCGGGGCGGGGGCCTGAGGAGGGGTCGAGGCGCGGTCCCGTCCCGCCTCGGAGCGACGATCACACTGCCCACCGGTCGGGCCGGGGCGCGGGCCGAGGGAGCAGAATGGCCACCCGTGGACGACCGTGATCTTCTCGACTCAGCTCTCGCCGACGTGACGACCGTGACCGGGATCCTCCGGTCCTCACCCCGGGAACCCGTTGCCCACTGCCCGGGGTGGACCGTCGCCGACCTGGTCGATCACCATGGCGAGGTCCTGCGATGGGCGGCGAGGATCGTCGACACGGGCGAGCGGGTCGACGACGACTTCCGCGGCCCGGGCGACGTGACCGAGCTCGCCGACTGGTACGCAGCCGGCGCACGGGAGTTCGTCGACGTCGCCCGCAGGGCCGACCGCGATCGTGCCTGTTGGACGTTCGGGCGCCCGCCTGGGAAGACATGGTTCTGGATCCGCAGGCAGGCGTTGGAGGCGGCCATCCACCGATGGGACGCCGAGCTCGCCGCGGGACGACCGGGCGGCTTCGCGACAGGTGTCGCGTCGGCGGGCATCACCGAGGTCGTCGAGGACTTCTTCCC
>JBKHJZ010000104.1:0-11507 GCA_046537875.1 Acidimicrobiia bacterium
CGGCCACGGGTGAGGCGAACCCGCCCGCGATCCCGAGCGCGAACGGGTTGCCGGCGAAGATCCCGTTGGCGAGTGCCGACGTGGCGAGGACCGCACCGACCAGGTCGGCAAGGTCCTCCAGCGGGCGGCGCGCATCGGCGAGAACTGCGCCACGCCCGGCGATGATCACCGGGAAGCGGGCGGCGGCCAGCAGGTCGGCGGCCGCCTCGACCGCCTCGGTCGCCGGCCGGGTGCGCGTCGCCAGCACCGGGGGAGTGGGGGACGCGAGCGGCTCGCCTCCGGTCGCCGACTGCACGTCGAGGGGCATCATCAGCGCCACCGTCCGGCGTTCGAGGGCGGCGCGCTGGTACGCGCGGGCGACGTCGGCACTCGCCGTCGCCGGCGTGTGGATGCGTTCGGGCACGGCGCCCACGGCGGCGGCGATGGCCGCCTGGTCGACCCTGAAGTTCGACCGGACGGCGCCCGCCGACGTGTCGCCGGCCAGGACCAGCAGGGGTGTGCGACTCTTCGCCGCCTCGGCCAGCGCCGTGAGCGCGTTCGTGAAGCCCGGCCCCTGGTGAACCGTGGCCACGCCCACCTCGCCGGTGACGCGGGCCCAGGCGTCGGCCATGGTCACCGCCGCGGTCTCGTGGCGGGCGGCGAGGAAGCGGGCACCGTGCTGGGTGAGAGCCCGGGTGACGACGAAGTTCCCGCTGCCGACGACCCCGAACACCTGCCGGCACCCCAGGGCGGCGACGGCCGCCCCCACGGCCTCGGCGATGGTCACGGGCGGCGATGCTATCCAGTGACGGTTCTTGCGTGTTCCGGCGGTCGGTGCATCGCCGGAGGCCGATCGCCCGCGTCGGGGCGGCTCGCGCCGTCGGCTCGCTCTCCGGTGCTCTGCCATCGGCGGGCCGGGCAGGTCGGCATCACCCGAGGCGCTCCTCCGGGTAGCCGGCGTACGACTCCTTGAACACGCCCGAGTGCAGCAGCACCACGGCCGCGACCCGGCCGGTGGTGGCGTCGGTGAGCGTGGTGCGGGTCCAGTACGACTCGGTGCGCCGGCTCTGACCGAGTCCGACGATCTCGCGAGCGAGCGAGTAGGCCTGGTCGACGAACACCGGTCCCTCGACCAGGCGGATCTCCAGGTCGAGGAACAGGCCGAGCGCGGGCCCGCGCACCGGCCAGGGCGCGGCCGCCTTCGCCGACAGCACGCTGATCATCTCCATCGGCAGGATGGCCCGGCCCCACGGTGAGCGGGCGCCCCCGTCGGGCGTGTACCAGGGGTGCGGCTCGGTGATGTGCTCCAGCTTCTCGGCCAGCGAGAACGGGTAGCCGGGCCCGTTCCCGTCGGCGCGGGTGACCGACACCCCGTCCTGCTCGCTGCGCATGCCCACGCTCAGCCGGTCGACGATGAACAGCTCGCCGGGGTCGACCTGGCGGGCGAGCCGCGCCTCGAGCTCGGTCTCGGGATGGCCGGGCCCGACCGACGCCGTGCCGACCAGCACCGGTGTGCCGTCGGCCTTGTGGGCCTCGACCTGCGCTGCGGTCCCCCCGGAGGTGGTCAACGACGCCTGCACCTGCTCGCCTTCGACCACCATCGTGCGGAAGTGGCAGCTCACGCAGCCCCGCTCGAACCAGTCCCGGCCCCACAGGGTGGTGGTGAGCGGGTCGATCTGGCTGAAGTGGGTCGGGGCCTCGATCGGTGCGCCGGCCAGCCCGACCGACGCGGCCGTTGCGCCGTCGTGGAGGCTGGCGTGACCGCCGACCTCCTGCGCCGCCAGCATCTGGGCGGGTGAGCGCCACGGCCCGGTGAGCGTGATCTCGGTGTCGAAGGTTGCGTCGTTCATCACAGCGCCATCACAGCGCGATCTTGAACGGCTTGCGGGCGTTGTTGCCAAGACTCTCGTTCCGCCGGAGCGGCAGGAACCTCGGCGCTTCAGTCGAGTACGAAGGTGACGAGCAGGTTCACCTGGTACTCGGCGACCCGGCCATTCTCGATCTTCACCTGCTGTTCCTTCACCCAGGCTGAGGTCACCCCCCGCAGCGTCTGGGTTGCACGCTCGATCCCCGCGTTGATGGCGTCCTCGAAGCTGTTCGGTGATCGGGCCGAGATCTCGGTGACGCGGGCGACATCGCTCATCCGGAGCTCCCTTCATCGGCTCTCGTGCCACTCAACACTGCGCCGGTGACGCGAGGAAGGGCCGAAGGTCCGCGCGTGGATTGTCGTCCCGGCCAGATCCGGCTCGCTCGTTCCACCGTGACTTGGCGCTGGACCGGCGCTGCCGATCAACCCGCCCGCCACATCGGCCGATGCCGGACGACGGCACCCTGTCCAGCTTCCTTGCGGGGCCTACACGGTCTCCCGCCACGCGACGGCTTCGTTGGCCACCGCGACGACCTCGGTCACGTCCGCCACGGGATAGCTGTGGAACTCGAAGTAGGGCCCGAACTTGGCTGCCGCTTCGCTGAGGCTGGCAGGATCGTCCCCTTCGACGAGAGCGAACCCGCCGTTGCCGTCGAGCCTGGAGACGAACGCATGGAACGTGACGGACTCGGGTGGCGACCACTTGGAGAACAGCTCCAGGCCCCGCTTCGCGGCAGCCTCGTTGTCAGCGGCAGATCCGCCACTACGTGTGGTCCAACTGACGAGAAATTTCATGATGTTCTCCAATCTTTCCTTCTAGACCATGCCGTCATCCTCGCGCTATACGCGCGATCGCACTAGGGGCATCGGAAGCACAAGGCCCCGGAACTCGTGCGTCGATGCCGCTGAAGCGTTGGAAGCGGGACCAGCCACCATCACATCCAACGACCCGGGCCCGTGACCCGCCCTCCCGGAGAACCGCTCCCCGCAAGCGGTGCGGACAGAGCCGAAGGTCCCGGTGCCAGCCGACCGAGTGCTCTGAAGGAGAGACGAATGTGCGGCCCAGCGTGACCGGTGCGGTGTCAGATCGAACGGGGAGCTGCTCCAGTGACTGATGCGACGGTGGAGTCGAACGCTGGTCGCGACGCGACCGGTGACGCCCGGAGCTACGACGCCTGGTTCGACTCGCCGTGGGGCCGGTACGCCTGGGCCGAGGAGTCCCGGCTTCTCCATGCCGCGCTCGAGGGGTCCGGTGGCCGACGGGGGCTCGATGTCGGCTGCGGAACCGGACGGTCGAGCGCCCTGCTGCGCGAGCACGCGTCGTACGTCGTCGGGATCGACCCCGATCCCGGCATGCTCGGCCTGGGCCGAGCCCACGTCGACGCCGCGATCCTGGCCACAGGTGAGCGCCTCCCGTTCAGCGACCACGCGTTCGAGACCACCGTCGCGGTGACCGTGCTCGAGTTCGTGCGGACACCCGCCGAGGTCGTGGCCGACATGGTCCGGGTCACCCGGTCCCCGGGCAGGATCGTCATCGGTGCCCTCAACCCGCGCAGCCCCTGGGGACTGTGGCACCGCCGGGAGCTCCACACCGGGCCGTGGCGGACCGCCCGCTTCCTGACCGGCCAGGACCTCGCCCGGCTGGGCCGCGCCCACGGCAGGGTGACGCTCGACCAGGGACTGCATGCGCCGGGCCGGCTACCGGGGCTCGCACGGTGGGGGCCGGCAGTCGAGCGCGTGGGTCGGCGCCTGCGGGTCCCGGGGGCGTTCTGCGTGCTGACCATCGAGCGGAGGTGATCGCCGTGCAGCAGGTCTCTTGCCAGTTCAGCATCTACCCGCTGGGGGTGGCCCACCTCGGCGAGGGCATCGACGCAGCCCTGGCGGCCATCCGCCGCCGCGGTCTGGAGGTGGACGCCGGTGCGATGAGCAGCACCATGGTGGGACCGTCCGACGACGTGTTCGCCGCCCTGCGCGATGCGTTCGAGGCGGCGGCGGCCGGCGCCTGCGTGCTCGTCGCCACGGTCAGCAACGCCTGCCCCACGTGACCGATCGGCACGGCCCCCGAGCCGGGGGACCTTCGCCCCTGGCCTTCGCGATCGAGCACGGCCAGGGTGGTGCCATGGCGATCGAGACCGTCACACAGGCACGCCGGGTGCTCGACCGCGAGGGATTCGTGGAGGACCTGGTCGCCGACGGCCGCGAGCTGCGCGTCCAGTCGTCGGGCCGGACCTACCCGCCCGCGGAGCTCACGGTGGCCCGGGTGATCCGGTTGCGGGGCATCACGACACCCGAGGAGGAGGCGGTGCTGTTCGGACTGGCCACCGCCGACGGCCAGCCGCTCGGCGCCTACGTCCCCTCGTTCCGGCCGGCGATGTCCGCCGACGACGCCGCCGTCGCAGCCGAGCTGCACCAGAAGGTCAGCAGCGAGGACGAGGTCCGGGCCCACGGTGGTCACGACCACGTCGCGGCGGTGTTCGACTCCCGGGACGCGGCCCGGGCGGCGGTGGACGATCTGCGGGCGCAGGGGCTGGGCACCGACCGGATGGGCATGGCGGTCCGTGAAGGGGAGCCGCGGGTGTTCGAGCGGGATGCCGACGCCGAGGTGCTCCACGACACGGGGCGGGGCGTCGCGGCCGGCGGGGTTCTCGGGTTCCTCGCCGGCATGGCGATCTCCGCGATCGTCTTCGTACCGGGAGGGATCATCGGCCTGGGCGGCATCCTCGCGATCGGGGCGGGGACCACTCTGGGCGGAGCGATGCTCGGCGGCTACATCGGGCAGGACACGGCCGACCGCGCCTTCGACGAGCGCCAGGAGCTGTCGGAGATGCACCTCGACCCGGGTCACGTCCTGGTCGTCGTCTGCAGTCACGGCCGTCCTGCCGAGGTCGAGGAGATCATGGAACGCCGTGGTGGTGACCTCGTGCTCCGAGGGCGCCGGGGATGACGCCCGGGTGCGGGAGGCGGCCTCGGGTGCTCCGGGGTGAACATTCGAGGCATCCCCTCCTGGCGAACGGGTAGCCAGCCGGCATCCGACGCGAGGACGGGGCGATGGCCCGAGTGGTGAGGACGCTGCAGGTCGACGGCCACGAGGTCGTGGTGCTCGAGTCGATGGAGGAGGAAGGCCCGTCGTTCCTCCTGACCGTCGACGACCAGGTGATCAACGCAGACGCTCCTTTGCCGGACGTGCCCAGCGACCGGGAGATCTGCGCCGCGGTGGCCCGTTGGTCCCAGGGCGACGACTGAGTGGTGTGCGCCGCTGCCGGTGCTCGCGCTCGTCGCGTAGCTCGTCACTCCTCTGCTCCCCGCGGTCTCGCGCCCCCGCACGGCGCGAGCACCGTGTGAGAGCGGCGACAGCGGGCCGCGAGCACCCGGGCCGACGCTCGGGGTGACCACAGCTGGCGCAACGAGTGGAGGTCTCCCATGAGCGATCAGTCGCAGCACGGTGCCGGGCACGTCGACAACGACGGTGTGCGGATCGCCTACGAGGTGCACGGCGAGGGCGCGACGACCGTGCTGCTGCTCCCTCCGTGGGCCATCAGCCACAGCGGCATCTGGCAGCAGCAGGTCCCGGTGCTGGCGCGGCGGTTCCGGGTGATCACCTACGACCCCCGGGGGAACGGACGGTCAGACCGCCCGCTCGATCCGTCGGCTCACACCCCGGAGGTGCTGCTCAGCGACGCGATCGCGGTGCTCGACGCCGTGGGTGTCGACCGCTGCGTCGTGGTCGGCAACTCCTTCGGGACCGTGTTCGCCTACCTGCTCGCGGGCCTCGTCGCCGCCCGGGTGGAGGGTGCGGTGTTCATGAACCCGAGCAGCCTCAACCTTGACGGGCGGACCGACGATCCCTTCCAGCAGGCCCTGCTCCGGTTCCGCGACGAGCTCGGGACGGATGACGGCTGGGCGCGCCTGAACCACCGCTCCTGGCAGCGGGACTTCGCGGGGTTCGTCGAGTGGTTCGCCGGACAGGCCTTCCCCGAGCCGGACGCCGGCGGTCTGCGCGCCGCCGCGGTCGCCTGGGCCCGGGAGACCACGGCCGATCACCTCGCCGCCACGGTGCTCGGGCGGACAGCGGCACCGGTGGAGGAGACCGCGGCACGCCTGCGGGCGCTCGCGGCGAACATCGCGTGCCCCACGCTGGTCATCCACGGTCAGCTCGACCCGATCGCACCCCGACACCGGGCCGAGACCCTGGCCCGGCTGCTCGACGGCGAGCTGGTCTTCATCGACGACGCCGGTCACTGCCCGCAGGCGAGCCGTCCCGAACGCGTGAACCACCTGATCGAGGAGTTCATCACCGAGCGAGTCGAAGCGCCGGCGGTGCCGGCCCCCGGGTGAGGACGCGGAGGCCTGGTCTCGCCGGCACCCGTCCCTTCGCGGTGGTCACCGCCCAGCACCGCCGAGAGGCGGCCATCATGGTCGTGGCCACCGCGCTCGGGAGGAACGACGTTGGACCGGATCATCCGCACGTACTGCGAACGCACGCCGGGGTCGGCCGCGCGGGCCGAGCGCCGCAGCGCGCTGTTCCCCGGAGGCGACTTCCGGGCGGTGGCCTGGCATCGGCCCTACCCGCTGACCCTCGCCGAGGCGGCGGGGCCGTGGCTGCGTGACGTCGACGGCAACGAGTACCTCGACCTCCTCGGCAACTTCACCGCCCTCGTCCACGGCAACGCGCATCCGGCGGTCGTCGAGGCGGCCACCCGGGCCGTGGCCGGAGGCACGTGCTGGCCCGCCGCCAACGATCACATGCTCGAGCTGGCCGAGTTGCTGGTCGGTCGCGTCGCCTCGGTGGAGCATGTCCGGTTCTGCAACTCGGGCACCGAGGCGACGATGCAGGCGGCGATGGTCGCTCGCGAGGTGACGGGCCGGCGCACGGTGCTGATGGCCCGCTACGGCTATCACGGGAGCTACGACGACTACGAGGTCGGCAACCTGGGTCACTCCGGCCCGGACACCGTGATCGCGCCGTATGGCGACGCCGCGGCCTTCGAATCCGTGCTCGCCGAGCAGGGCGACCGGATCGCCTGCGTGATCCTGGAGCCGGTCATGGGATCGTCGGGGGTGGTCCCGGCACCGCCGGGGTTCCTCGCCCGGGTGGCCGACGCGGCCCGGGCGGCCGGGGCCCTGTTCGTCCTGGACGAGGTCATCACCTTCCGCTTGGCCACCGGTGGTGCGCAGTCGCTCGCCGCGGTCGAGCCCGACCTGACCACCTTCGGCAAGCTGATCGGCGGCGGCTTCCCGGTGGGTGGCCTCGGCGGGCGGGCCCACATCCTCGAGGTCACCGATCCCGTGCTGGGGCGTCTTCGGCTGTCGGGCACGTTCAACGCCAATCCGGTCACCATGGCCGCCGGCGCGGCCGCCGTCCGGGAGCTCACCGGCGAGCGCATCGCCGACATCGACCGGTGGTGCGGTCGGTTGCAGGACGGGCTGGCGAAGGCGGCCGCCGACCACGGGGTGCCGTTCAGCAGCCGTCGGGCGGGGTCACTGCTCAACGTCTTCCTCGGCGACGAGGCGCCTGCGGCCGTGGGGGAGCGGACGGATGGGCGGCTCATGGCGGCGTTCCACCTGGCGTGCCTCGACAACGGGCTCTTCATCGCGCCCCGGGGGCTGATCGCCACCTCCACCGTGCTCTCCGACGAGCTCATCGACAGCGCCGTGGATCGCGCCGCCCGCGCCTTCGCCGAGGTGGCGTCCGCGGCGGGCGTGGCGTCGGCCTGAGGCGGCCACGCCGGGCGACGGCGCGGTCGCTGGCACCGCTCAGGGCAGGATGCCAGCCCGCGTCCGGTCAGTGTCGCGACGCCGAGACGAGCCAGGCACCCGCGTTCATCACCAGCCCCTCGGGTCCCGCGTAGGGGGCGAGCGCGGCGCGTGCGGCGTCCACTGCGGCGGCCACCTTGTCGGGTGGCTTGCCCGCGAACAGGTCGTCGCGCACCAGGGGGAGCGACGTGATGAACGACAGCGCGTCGTCCACGTCGTCTCCCACGCGCATCGGGCGGGTGATGGCGTCGAGCGTCGGCTCGCCGAAGCCCGCGGCGTCGAGGATGGCGCGGAGACGCTGCTCGTCGGCGAGCGCGAAGGGGCCGGGCGCCCCCGGGGGGCCGAAGTCGGGCAGCCCGACGTGTTCGGCCGCCGCACCGCCGGGCACGATGATCCACTCGCTGTGGAACATGTCCTGCCAGCAGACGATGGCGAGGCGTCCACCGGGCCGGAGCGCGCCGCACAGGTTGGCGAACGCGGCCTCCGGGTCCTCGAAGAACATGGTGCCGAACCGGCTGATCACGGCGTCGAAGCCGCCGCGCTCGAACGGGTGGACCTGGGCGTCGCCGAGGACGAGCTCGACGTTGTCGATCCCGGCCTCCTCGGCTCGGTGCCTGGCCAGGGCGAGCATCGCTGCGGAGAGGTCGACGGCGACGACCCTGCCGCGCGGCCCGACCCGCCGTGCCGCCTCGATCGCCGTGGCGCCGTTGCCGCACCCGACGTCCAGCACCCGATCGCCGGACTCCAGACCCGCGGCGTCGAGCATCGCCTCGCCGAACGGACCGTTCATCGCGTCGAAGCGGTCGGCTTCGCGGACCCAGTGGTCACCCTCGCGGGTCCAGTACTCGCGCTGCTCACTGTTGACCGCCTCGTCGGCGGTGGGCGTGGTCTCGGACATCGATTGCCTCCCTTGCCTCGTGAGCCGGCTCAGCGTCCCGCCGCCTCGCGCCTCCCAGCGGACTCGGCCTCCGCGGCGGACCGGATCCGGTGGAGCGTGGTCCGCATGCCCTCCACGAGGTCGCGGTCGCGGTCGTCGACGCGCAACATCAGCCCGTTGAACCAGTTCGTGATCGCCCAGTCGGGCTTGGTGACCTCGTAGCTCTCCGTGAGCCTGGTGCCGGTTCCTTCGGGCTCCATGCGGTATCGCCAGTCGCAGACGCCGCAGTGCCGCACGGCCCGCCGGAAGGCGAACTCGCGTCCGCGATCAGCCGCGATGACCTCCACCGTGTTCGACCATCGGGCACGGCCTCGGCGGTTGTGGCCCTTGAATCGGGCGCCCACGGCCGGCCCCTCGCCGTCGACCCACTCGCACCGGCGTGTCTCCGGGCTCCACTCGCCCATCCTCGTGATGTCGGAGACGAGGTCGTAGACGTGGTCGGGTGCGGCCTCGACGTGGACGCTCACCGCTCCTGTCGTCGCTCGTTTCATGCTCTGGGTTACCTGCCTCGGAAGGGATCGCCCGCCCGCTGTCGGCGCGGCGGTTCCCCCAAGCATGCGACCGGGGCGTCCCGTCTCGCATCGGTAGACCTACCCATCGGGCACCAGAATGTGTGCCTCGTTCAGTGCCGGTGCAGGAGGTCGTGCTCGAGGGCGAACAGTGCGGCTGCCGCACGCGTCGACACGCCGATCTTGGTGTAGACGTGCTGGACGTGGTGCTCGGCCGTGCGGCGGGAGATGCCGAGGCGACGTCCGATCTCCGGGTTCGAGCACCCGTCGGCGACGAGCCGGAGCACCTCCACCTCGCGATCGGTGAGCCCGCGCGGGCGCACCTCCTGCCGCCGGACCGGGTGGCCGTCGTCGGCGGCGTCGAGGACCGCGGCGGCCGCGTCGGGATCGAAGCGGCCTGCACGCGTCTCGTCGAGCAGGACCGCTCGCGCCCGGTCGGCGGGCAGGGCCTGCCGGTGAGGCCGGTGCTGGGTCATGGCCTGGAAGGCGTCCGCACAGGCGAGCACCCGGGCACTGATCCCGATGGCCTCACCCCGGCAGGCCCGGTGGTAGCCGGAGCCGTCGAGGCGCTCGTGGTGCATGCCGGCCACGGCGGCCATCGGCGTCAGCACGGGTGTCGAGGCGAGGATGCGCTCGGAGTAGTAGGCGTGGAGCTGCGCTCGCTCGCGCTCGCCAGTGGTCAGCGGGCCGGACCGTTCCCACACCTGGTTGGACACGCCGATGGACCCGAGATCGTGGAGATATGCAGCGATTTCGAGGACCTCGACGGTTCGGCGATCGAGGGCGAGGTGGTGGGCCGCAGCAACCGACAACCGGGCGACCGATGCCGAGTGCCCGTGCGTGAACGGGGTCTTGAGATCGGCCAGGTCTCCGAAGGCGTGCGCGATCGCCGGGAGGTCGCTGGCGCCGATCTCGACGGCGGGCTCCGGCTCGAGCTCGAGGACCCGCTGACGGGGATCGCCCGCCGTGGCGGCGTCGACGATGCCGTCGGCTTCGGCGGTGAAGCGCTCGACGACGCGCGGATCGAGGGTCTTGCCCGCACGCCTCGGGAGTGCGTGGCCCACGGCCTCGCGTCCGTGGAGCCCGATGAGCTCGGCGGCCTCGCTGGCCACACGGGCGACGCGGGCGCAACGGGCGATCGCCTCGCCCCGCGCCGATCGGGCGCCCGCCCCGTTCCACCACTCGTGGATGTCGTAGAGGCCGTCGCTCACCGTGGGCGCGAGGCCGATGCGCCGGGCGACCGCGCGCGCCACCTCGCAGCTCGCCTGGTTGTGCGCCTTGCCGAAGGCGCGGCCGCGGGTCGCCATCCGCACTGCGCCGAGCGCCCGCCTCGCGGGCGGCAACCCGCGGGTCGACTCGGGGATGAAGGTGGTGAAGACGTCGCGCAGGTCGGTGAGGTCGGCCGCGACCGCCGCGTGGTTGACGGCCAGGTCGTCGCCGAAGAGCTCGGCCGCCTCGTGCGAGTAGGCGGGACAGCCGACGTGGAAGAGAAGGCTGACGTAGAAGACGTCGGCGACCTCCGGCTCGGACAGGTCCATCCGCCGCGCCAGCTCGGTGCCGATGATGCAGGTCCGCAGCGCCGTCTCGGTGGGCAGCCCGTAGCCGAGGTCCGAGACGAGCGAGAGTCCCCCGAGCAGGTCAGCGAGCCGGAGCCGGTCGTCCACGACCCCGAGTCTTGCCGCGAGGAACGGGCGTGTCCCGGGCGTCCGCCGTCAGATCGGCACGAGCCGTACGGGCGCCGGCACCGGATCTGCCCTCGTGCCCAGCGATGGCGAACAGTCGCATCGGCGGCCGGCGAGGGCTCGGTCGTCGTTCCCTACGTGATCGCCCGTGTGGCCAGCACGTTGCCGGAGGTCGCGACGTCAGTGAGTCGGGATGGAGGTCCCGGCCGCGCCCGTGAACACCCCTGATCTCGGGCCCTCTCGCGTGCTACGCCGTGCATCCGGGACATGATCCGCGAGGACACGGTGGGGCTGATCAGCACATGCCAAGCGATTCCCCCTATCCGAGATTGGCCGCGGCGGTGATGATCGCCGCCGCGTGTGGTGGTCCTGCCGGGCACGCCGAGACGGCACGGTCGTCGGGAATCGACCTGCCGGAGGCTGCCAGGCAGCACCTCGGGCCACCTCCAGCCGTGCCGGCGGAGGTGGCGGTGAGGGATGGTCAGGTGCTGCTCGTCGGGGGACTCGAGCAGGCCGACACCGGTGCCCTGAGGGTTCCCGGTGAGGCCGTCGTCGTCGATGCGTCGACGGGTGGATCGTCCACCGTGCCGGCGCCGGAGGCGGACATGCCCGCCCTGGTGGTGGAGGCGGGCGGCGGGGCCGACGGGTTCGTGGTGATCGGATCGCGGTGCCCCGAGGGCGACCGGCTGCCCGCCCTCGACCCCGTGTGCTCGCCGCGCTCGGCGACGGCGTTCCTCCTGAGGCCGGGGGCCGACGTGTGGGAAGAGATCCCGTTCCCG
>JBKHJZ010000105.1:0-11480 GCA_046537875.1 Acidimicrobiia bacterium
GGCACGGAGGGGCTGGCCCCAGCGACCCCCTCGGATCCGAGAGGACGGCTCCGTCGGTGCCCGATTGGGAGCTGGACAGTCGACGGCGCTGTCGTGACCCATCGTAGCAGCACGGAGCGCGCGGGGGCGCAACGCAATCGAAACACACAACCGTGTCATTTACTTCGGAGGGGCAATCTCGCCGGGTGGCACTACCCTGACTGCGAGTATCACTTGCTAGTGAACCCTTGGGGGGAGGTCTCCCTCCCCCTCGGCACGGTACGGGTGGTACGATCCGGCACACGGATCGTGGGACGCCCCCGGTTCCGAGCACGCCGGATCGACACGCCCCGGCTCGATGGCCGGATGGGGTGCCGGGCTGCTAGAAGCAGGGGTAGGCGAGCACGGCCGAGCCGGGACACGACCGGGCCGGCCACTGCCGGCTCAGCTGGAGGACCTGTTCATGAAGCGCTGTGAGGCACGCCGGTGACTGCGTCGGCACCGCGCTTCCCGTTCAGTGCGGTGGTCGGCCAGGACGATGCGCGCCTCGCGCTGCTGCTGGCCGCGATCGACCCCGCGATCGGAGGCGTGCTGCTGCGGGGCGAGAAGGGCACGGCCAAGTCGACCATGGCCCGGTCGCTCGCCGGCCTCCTCCCCGGTGGGGCGCCATTCGTCGAGCTGCCGCTCGGCACCACCGAGGAGCGCCTGGTCGGCACGCTCGATCCCCGCTCCGAGGGCGGCGAGGTCGTGTTCCTCCCCGGCCTGCTCGAGGCGGCTCACGGCGGCGTGCTGTACGTCGACGAGGTGAACCTCCTGCCGGCCCCCCTGGTGGACGCGCTGCTCGACGTGGCCGCCTCGGGCGTGAACCGCATCGAGCGCCCCGGCCTGTCGCACGAGCATCCCGCCCGCTTCGTGCTGGTTGGCTCGATGAACCCCGAGGAGGGGGAGCTCCGGCCGCAACTCCTCGACCGGTTCGGGCTCGCCGTGGAGGTGCTCGCCCCCGACGACCCGGTGACCCGCGCCGAGATCGTCCGCCGCCGGCTCACGCACGATGCCGGTGGGCAGGTGGTCGGCACCGAGAGCGACATCGTGCTGCGGGCCCGGCTGGCCGCCGCGATGCCCGCCGAGCTGCCCGACGACATCGTGACCTTCGCCTGCCGCCTGGCCGTGAGCGTGGGGGCGCAGGGGCTCCGGGCCGACCTCGTGCTGTGCCGGGCGGCGGCGGCGCTGGCCGGCTGGTCGGGTCGCGGCGCCACCACCGAGGCAGACATCGAGCAGGTGGCGTCGCTGGCCCTGGGCCACCGGCGCCAGCGCAAGCCGTTCGCGCCGCCGATCATCGCCGACGACGAGCTGCAGCGGGCGCTCGCCGCCGTGCGCAGGTCGTTCGGCCGCGACGCGGAGCCGGCCGCACCCGCGGCACCCGCTCCCGCCGCGTCCGCGGCGCGCGAGCGGTCGGTGGCGGTGCCGGGTCTGGGCGGCGAGCCGCCCGGCGCCCGCCAGGGCGCTCCGGCGGCGCCCGCCGGGACGGCGGAGGCCCCGAACGGACCAGTGGTGGGCGACGGCGAGGACACGGGCGACGACGGCGGCGACACGGCCTCCGGGGCCGTGCGCGACCGGGGCGACCGCCCGCTCCCCGACGACGTGCCGGCCGGCGACGGCGCCTCCACTGCGACCGACACGCTCGCCGGGGGCACGCCCGTCGACGACGGTGACGGCGAGGAGGCCGCCCACGAGGCTCGCGGGGGTGACGACCGGGGCGACGATACCGCCGGCGGTGGCCCCACGCCCGAGACCGGCAAGGCGCTGGGCGACCAGTGAGGGTGGGCGCGGAGACGGCGGGGAGGAACGTCCGCTCGACGTGAGGTGGTGAGTGCTCCCGCCCTCACCAGGACAGCTCGTCGCAGCCCTCGTGGGTGTCCGGTTCCACCTGGAGGGTGGCGTGGTCGATCCCGCACACCTCCCGGAGGACGATCCGCGCCCGGTCGAGAACCGCGTGGGTGTCGATGCCGTCGCGCACCATCACATGGGCCGTCGCGACGTCCATGTCGGAGGTGAGGGTCCACACGTGGAGGTCGTGCACGTCCACCACGCCGTCGATCCGGCGAAGCTCGGATTCGAGCTGCGCCAGGTCGACACCCGGGGGCGCCGCCTGGACCAGGATCCGCATGGCCTGCGCCCCGAGCCGGAACGTGCGCGGGAGGATGAACACCCCGATGGCGACGCCGACCACCGGGTCCACCCACTGCCACCCCGTCAACTGGAGCACGACGGCCGCGCCGATGACGCCCACGGACCCCAGCAGGTCGGCGAGCACCTCGAGGTACGCGCCCCGCACGTTGAGGCTCTCGCCGGCCCCGGCCCGCAGCAACCCGAAGGCGACCAGGTTGGCCACCAGCCCGAGCACCGCGACCACCAGCATCGGGACCGCCAGCACCTCGGGCGGGTCGGCCCAGCGCCGGACCGCCTCGACGAGCACGTAGAGGGCGACCCCGAACAGCAGGATGGCGTTGGCGAGCGCCGCGATGATCTCGAGCCGGTAGAGACCGAAGGTGCGGTGGCGGCGCGCCCCGGCCCGGTCGGCGATGTGGATGGCGGCGAGCGCGAGCCCCAGGCCGCCCACGTCGGTCAGCATGTGGCCCGCATCCGAGAGGAGCGCGAGCGACCCGGTCACCAGCGCGGTGACCACCTCGACCACCGTCATCACCGCGAGCACACCCAGCGCCGCCAGCAGGCGGGGCTTGTGCCGGCGCCCCGCCCGCGCGAGCCCCCCGCCGGGGGTGTGCGCGTGTTTGGCGGTACCGGCCGATGGCTGCTGCACGGTGACGGGGCTCCTCGACTCTCCTCGGAGGGACGGGCGCGTCGCTCGCATCCTGTCTACCGTGGCGCCATGCACGTGATCGACCTGCACAGGCGGACGGTCGACCGGTTCGCGGCGCTGCTCGACCGGGTCGCCGACGACCAGTGGCACCACGCCACCCCCTGCACCGACTGGGATGTGCGCGCCCTCGTCAACCACGTGGCGGGCGAGGACCTGTGGACCGTGCCCCTCATGGGCGGCGCCACCATCGAGGAGGTGGGCGACCGGTTCGAGGGCGACCTGCTCGGCGACGACCCGGTGGCCACCGGGCGCGCCGCCTGCGAGGCCGCGGTCCCGGCCGTCGCCAGCGGGGTGGTCGCCGGCCGCACGGTGCACCTGTCGTTCGGCGACACGCCCGCCGAGGAGTACGCCCACCAGCTCGCCGCCGACCACCTGATCCACGCCTGGGACCTCGCCGCGGCCATCGGCGCCGATCGCCGGCTCGATCCCGAGGCGGTCGACGCGTGCGCCGCCTGGTTCGCGGACCGCGAGGAGCTCTACCGGCGGGCCGGGGTCGTCGCCCCGCGGCCCGCGGTCGACGCATTTGACGATCCCCAGAGCCGGCTGCTCCTGGGGTTCGGGCGCGATCCCGGGTGGGAAGCCGGCTCCTGACCAGGCAGCAGCCGGTCGCCACCGGCGCCCCCGCGAGGGGCGAGCGGCCGGCCGGTCCCCAGTGCCATCGCCAGTGCCGAGGCCGCCGCCACCGTCGCAGGGGGAGGACGACGGTGGCGGCGTCGAGCGCCGGCGGGAGGGGGATGTCGGCGGCGCCCGCGCCATCGGCTTCCCCGCATGCAACCCGCGCGGGACGCCGGGCATTCCCGGATCCCTGGCGATCTCTGCCGGCGGCCGCCCCGCCGTGCCCGGGGTAGGTCAGTCGAGGGCGAACGTGATCTGCATGTGCACGCGGAAGTTCTGGACCTGGTTGTCCGAGACGGTGGCGAGCTGCTCCTTGACGTACACGCCCGAGATGCCGTGCAAGGTCTGGGAGGCCTTGACGATGCCCTGACGGATGGCGTCCTCGAAGCTCTCCGGCGATTCGGAGCTGAGCTCGATGGTCTTGGCAACGTGCATCGTGACTCCCTGGTGAGACGGGCTCATCGACTGGCTGCCCCGCTGCCTACCCTTGCCGGCCGTCCGTCTAGACGCGCGCCGCCCTCCCGGGTGGTCAGGCCGCGGCCTTGGCCGCCAGGTCGTCACCGGGCTCGGCGAACGCGAGCAGCTCCCGGCCCACCGCGGCCGCGATCCCGTCGTCCCACTCGCCCCCCGGCACCATGTGGCGCCGCACGTAGCGCAGCCCGATCAACCCCTTGTGCCGCGCGAGCTCGCCGGCTTCACCGGCCTGCTCGACCAGCAGTGCCGCGGCCACGGTGCGGCACAGCAGGTCGGTCAGCCGGCCTGCCGCCGCCTCGGCCACGTCGCGCTCGCGGGCAGCGAGGTCGTCGATGCGGGCGGCGAGGTCGTCGCGCGACGACTCGATCGCGTCGACCGCCGGCTGCACCCACCCGGGCGCACCGCCACGCGCCCCGGCGACGGCCATCTCGATCCGGTGGAGCACCGCCTCGTGGGCCCGGTCGCGCCGGACGGCCCGCCACACGTCGAGCGCGCAGATGTTCTCGCTGCCCTCCCAGATGGGGTGGCACTGGGCGTCGCGCAGCTGGCGGGTCAGGCCCCAGTCCTCGCAGTAGCCGTTGCCGCCGTGCAGCTCCACGGCGTACGAGGCGGCCTCGACGCCCAACCGGCACAGGCGCACCTTCGCGGCCGGCACGAGGATCCGGCGCAGGCGCGCCCCGTCACCGAATCCGCTGGCCGCCGCGCACTCGAAACCGAGGGCGAACGCCGCCTCCAGCTCGACGAGCTGGTCGACCAGCTGCGTGCGCACGAGCGGCAGGTCGACGAGCAGGCGACCCTTCGCCCGGCGGTGGTGGGCCCAGGCGGTGGCCTCGGCGACGCTCCGGCGGGCGATGCCCAGGCCCATGAGGGCGACGCCGAACCGGCTGCCGTTGACCATCTCCATCATGCGGTCGAGCCCGCCGGCGTCCGACCTCTCCTGGTCCGCAGCGGTGCCGCCCTCGCCGTCGCCGCCGCCCTCGCCGTCGCCGCCGTCGGCCCGGCGGGGCCGCAGCGCGTACCCGAGCGCGCCGTCGAATGTCACCTCGCCGGTCGGCACGCTCTTCGTCCCGAGCTTGTCCTTCAGGCGCCGCACCGAGTAGCGGTTCCGCGAGCCGTCCTCGAGGTGGCGCGGCACGAGGTAGAGCCCGAGGCCGGCGGGCCCCGCCGGTGCGCCCTCCGGCCGGGCGAGCATCACGATCGCCGCGCCGTCGACGTTGGAGCAGAACCACTTCTCGCCGCTGATCTCCACCCGACCATCCCCGAGGTCGCGGGCGGTGCAGTGCACGGTGCGGCCGAGGTCGGAGCCCCCGTCCCGCTCGGTCAGGAACATCGAGCCGTCGACCGCGTCGGCGACGTCGTCGGCGCGCAGCCCGGCGAGCAGATCTTCCCGCACGTCCGGCGGCGCGTAGGCGTCCACCAGGCCGGCCACGCCGCCCGTCATGCCCAGGCTGCACACCATGCCCGTGTCGGCCTCGGACAGCAGGTAGCTGGCGGCCCCGAGCACGACCCCGGGCACCGGGCGGCCGCGCGCCCGGGCATGGGACGCGAACCCCGACGGGTAGCCGGCTTGCCAGAGCGCCGCCTTGGCGTCGAGCATCGCCGGGTGGTGGACCACCTCGTCCACCTCGTTCGCCCAGCGGTCGTAGCGCACCAACCGGGGAGGGTGGGCGTCGATGGTGTCGGCGGCCCGGGCGATCGGGCCGCCCACCAGGCCGCCGAAGTCGTCCAGCGTCTCGACGGCCCACTCGAGGTCGTCGGCGGGGCAGTCGCGCCGCACCCGCGCCTGCAGGTCGGGGTCGAGCCTGTACCAGTTCTGCCCGACCACCGCATCGATCCCGGTCCAGTCGATCACGCGAACAAGCCTGCCACTCCGGGACGGGTCGGGTCCCATCCCGGGGCGGCAGGCTCGTCCACGCGACGGGCGTGAACCGTCAGTACCAGTGCCGTCGGCCGCCCACCATGCGGCCGGCGGACCCCAGGATGTACAGGATGGCCCCGATGATCACGAGGATGATCCCGATCGTCCAGAGGATCGAGACATCAAGGAGGATCCCGAGCAGGAGCAGGATGATGCCGAGGATGATCATGACTCAGATGTACCCACACGTCGCGCCGTCGAACCGCGCGGCGGCCGTCACACCTCGGAGGGGTCCTCGCCCAGCAGCGCGGCCGCTCGTCGCAGGTCGGGGGTGTCGAACCCCTCGGTGAACCAGCCGTACAGGGGGCGGAGGAGCTCGACTGCGCGGGCGCGCTCGCGCTCGCCGTCGGCCTGCTCCACCGCGCTGCTCGCGGCCCGGAGGGCCAGCGACCGGGCACCCAGGCCGCGGGCGACGTCGAGCGCGCGGCGGCGCGCGGCGGCGGCCAGGTCGGCGCGGCCCTGACGGTCGAGCACCTCGGCGCGGAGCCTGAGGAGCTCGGGTTCGTAGAAGTAGCCCCGCGCCCGGGGGATGGTTCGGGCCTCGTCCAAGGCTTCGGAGGCCTCGTCCGGCCGGCCGGCCCGCAGGTGCACGTCGGCGAGGAGGCCCAGGAAGTAGGGCAGGTCCATCGCCGCCCCGGTCGCACGGTACGCGTCCAGCCCCGCCGACAGCTCGTCGAGACCGGTTGCCGTCTCGCCCGTGGCGGCGAGGCCCCAGCCGCGCAGCATCGTCCCGGTCGCCCGGCGGTAGGCGTAGCCCTGCTGGCCGGCCAGCCGGACGGTCTCCTCCGCGTGGTGGAGCACCCGGTCCGGCTCGCGCCGGTACTGGCGGACGTACCCCGCATGCTCCTGGGCGTGGGACAGGCTGAACGAGTGCGCGAGGTCCGCGGCGACGGCGAGTGCCTCCTCGATCGTGCGGAGCGCCCGGTCCGGGTAGCCGAGGAACCACTGCGCATGGGCGGCCCAGTGGCGCGAGGACACGGCGGGGTTCTCGCCGTACAGCGCCATCAGGCCGATGTGCTCCCGGGCGTCGTAGCTGGCCAGCGCCTCCTCCACGTGGCCGAGCGCCGCCTCGAACCCGCCCTGGTGGAAGCTGGAGCAGGCGAGCAGCTCGTGGGCCTCGACCCGCACCGCCGCCGGCTGCCGCTCGCGAAGACGGAGCCGTCGCTCCATCAGGGCCTGGGAGGTCTCGTACTCGGCCCGGTACTCGTGCCACGTCGCCAGGCCGTAGAGGACCGAGTCGGTCAGGGAATGGTCGCCGATCTGCTCGCTCAGCTCCAGGGCGCGCTCGTAGGCGTGGCGCACCTCGGCCGCGGCCCACCCGTGGGTGGCGATCAGCGCCGGCGCGATCATCGCCTCGACCCGGCCCTCCCAGCGGAGGCGCTCCTCGCCCGGCGGCAGGCGGGCCACCCAGGAGCGGGCCTGCCCGAGCAGCTCGATCGCCTCGACGTGCCCGCTGCGGCGCAGGGCGACCTCGGCCGCCGACACCAGCGCGGGCACGGCCCGTTCGGCGTCACCTCCCAGAACGAAGTGATGCGCCAGGTCGGCGGCCCGCGCCGCGGGGTCGTCACCGAAGGCCGCGGCCAGCCGCTCACCGACCGACCGGTGCAGGCGCGCCCGCCTGCCGGCCGGGATGGCGTCGTGCACCACCTGCTGGTAGAGGCTGTGCCGGAAGCCGAACACCGACGTGACCGTGCCGTCGGGCCAGCCGGCGGCCTCCCCGCAGGTCAGCATCCCCGCCGGGTGCGAGAGGGCGGCCATTCGCTGCTCCACCGCCTCGTCGTCCTGCCCGAGCGCGGCGGCGACCGCGGCCGACTCGGGCGCCACACCCACCACGCTGGCGGCCTCCACGACCGCGCGGTCGCCGGCCGCGAGCTGGGCGACCTGGTGATCGACGAGCTGGCGCAGCGTGGCGGGGACGCCGTGCCGGAGCTCGTCGAGGCTCACGCGAGCCTGAACTGCGCCGTCGGACGCGCTCACGAGGCCATCCGACGCCCAGTGGTCCACCAGCGCGGTCAGAAACAGCGGGTTCCCGCCGGCCCGCTCGGCGAGCAGCGCCACCAGGTCGGCGGGCACGGCGGAGGCACCGAGCCGCGCCCGCACCAGCGCGGCCACCGCGTCCTCGTCGAGGCCACGCAGGTCGAGCTGCTCGCACGTCGGTTTGCGGGGCGCAAGCTCTCCCACCAGCGCGGCCAGCGCACGGTCCCCCGCGGCGGCAGCGCGGTAGGTGGCCACCACCAGCAGCGCGGCCGGCGCCACCCGGCGGGCGAGCGCGGCGACCACCTCCAGGGTGGCCTGGTCGCTCCAGTGGAGATCCTCGAGCACCAGCACGAGCGGCCGCAGCTCGGAGAGCGCCTCGAGCGCATCGACAACCTCCCGCAGCATCCGTTCGCGCGTCGCCCCCAGGCTCACGGCCCGCAGCCGCTCGGCCTCCTGCTCGTCCACCAGCCCGGGGAGCTGCAGGAGCCAGGTGGGCGCCCGCCGGCCCAACAGCGCGACCACCTCGCCGGCTCCCGGCGAACGGCACAGCCGGGCCAGCGCGTCGAGCAGGGGCAGGTACGGCTCGCCGGGCCCCGTGTGCTCCACCGACTGGCCCCGGGCCACCCGTGCCGGCGAGCGTGCCACGGCTCCGGCCAGGAACGCATCGAGCAGGGTGGTCTTGCCCTGCCCCGGCTCGCCCGCCACCAGCGCCACCCGTCGCGCACCACCGGTGGCGTCGTCGAGCAGCCGCTCGAGAAGGGACAGTTCGGCGTCCCGGCCGACGAGCAGCGGTGGCGCCGCGGCCGCCGGCTCCCCGCCGGCTGCGCGCGCGACGCCGACGTCGGCGGACAGGCGGTAGCCGCGCCCGATCACCGTCCGGATGAGCCGCTGCGTGCGCCCGTCGTCGCCCAGCGCCCGGCGCGCCTGTTTGATCCGCGTGGTGAGCGCCGACTCGGTGACGAACCGGGTGCCCCAGACCCCGTCGAGCAGCTCCTCCTTGGTCACGAGCTGGCCGGGACGCTCGACGAGGTAGCTGATGAGCTGGAACACCTGCGGTTCCAGAGCGACCGGGCGCCCGTCGTGGCGCAGCTCGTAGGCGCCGAGATCCACCTCGAAGCCGTCGAAGGTGTAGATGGTGCCGTCCCGCCGCTCCACCAGCACGCCACGGTAACCGTCGCCGCTGGAGCGCACGCCATCCGACACCCGGCGGACCGGGCGGCGAGCGCCGTCGTCAGACCGTCGTCAGACGGCCTCCAAGCCCCGGCCGCAGGCCCTTCGTACGTTCATCCGCGACGAACCGAGGCACCGGCCACCCACGCACGGAGGACCGACATGACGACCGTCCACACCATCGACATCATCGACGGAGCCGCCCGCGAGGCCGCCCACCGGTCGACCGAGGCGGCCGTCGCACGGAGGGCCCCGAGCCCCGGCCGGCGCTACCTCGCCGCGCTGGCGGTGCGGGACTTCGAGGCGCTCGCCCGGCTCCTGGCCCCGGACGTGTGGCTGCGGGCCCTGCTCCCGCGCCACCTCGACGAGCACTACGGCGCGGGCGAGACCGTCGGGGCCCTGCGGGGCTGGTACGGCGGGGCCACCGCGTTCCAGGTGCTGGCGCTCGACCACGACGTCGCCGGTCACAAGGAGCGGGTGCGCTACCGCTTCCTGCTCCGGCCCGACTGGGCACCGGACACCCCGCACCTCATCGAGCAGCAGGCCTACCTGTCGGTCGCCGACGGCGTGATCCGCAAGATCGACCTGGTGTGCACCGGGTTCATGCCCGTCGACGGGGGCACCCCGCCAGCCTGAGGCTGTCCAGCCCGAGGCTGTCCCGCCCGAGGTCGTCCAGCCTGATCCCACGGGGACCCGAGCATGCCTGGCCGCGAGCCGGCCGGCGTCCCACCCGGGCCCGGGGGTCAGATGCGTTCGAGCTCGGCGCCGTCGAAGAGCGGCTCGATCCCGAGGGCGTCCACGTCGCCACGCAGCTCGTCGTCCGACGGGACGGGCCCGACCGGATCCGCCGCCGCGAGGGTGGGACGAAGCAGCCGCACGTCGCTCGAGGAGTTGAGGAACAGCTGCGGCCGGGCCAGCACCCAGCGCACCGACCTGGCCACCGCGGCCTCGTCGGGAAGGGGCTCGTACCAGCTGAACCGGCTGCCCGCGTGGTCTGGCGGCCAGCGGCGGCGAGCGAGCGACTTGATCGTCTGCACGGCGATCCCCCGCTCGTCGCACACGGCCAGCAGCGCCTCGACATCGGCCCGGTAGTCGCCGTCGCCGAGCGCCACGAAGCTGTACGGCAGCAGCACCGAGTCGAACGGGAACCGCTCGAGGCTGCGCAGGTGCATGCGGGCGATGCGGGTGCCGTGGCCGGTCACCCCGATGAACCGCACCAGGCCCTCGTCGCGTGCCCGCACCAGCGACTCCACCGCGCCACCCCGCCCGTGCGCGACCTCCCACTCGTCGGGCTCGACCAGGTTGTGCAGCTGGATGAGGTCGACCACGTCGGTTCCCAGGCGGTCGAGCGATCGCTCCAGCTCGGCACGCGCCCCCGCCGCGGTCCGCTCGCCGGTCTTGGTGGCCAGGAAGAACCGGTCACGGTGACCTGCGGCCATCCAGGCGCCGACCCTGAGCTCGGCGTCGCCGTAGCTGGCGGCCACGTCGATGTGGTTGACGCCGTGCCCGAGCAGCAGCTCGAGCACCTCGTCGGCACGATCCTGGGACATGGACCACAGCGCCGCCGCCCCGAAGACCACCCGGCTGCTGCGGTGGCCGGTCCTCCCGAAGGGGGCGCGCTCGATCACGCCGCCGAGGCTACGCCCCGTGGAGGTCCCCCGCCGTCCGGCCGCCCACGCGGCCCCGAGCCCGCCGGCACAGCGGCTCCGGGCGGTCTAGAGCAGCGCCTCGACGTCCTCGGGTGGCCGGCCCAGCGCAGCGCGCCCGTCGTCGGCCACCAGGATGGGCCGCTGGATGAGCACCGGGTGCTCCACCATCGCCGCGATCCAGCGGTCGCGGTCGTGCGGCCAGTCCCGCAGGCCGAGCTCCCCGGCGATCGCCTCGTCGATGCGGGCGATGTCCCAGGGCTCCCTGCCCAGCGCGTTCAGCACGGCGTCGAGCTCCTCGGCGGTCGGCGGGTCGTCCAGGTAGCGGCGCTCGGTGTACCCGACGCCGCGCTCGTCGAGGATCGCCTTCGCGGCCCGGCTCTTCGAGCACCGGGGGTTGTGCCACAGCTCCATGCCAGGAGCCTGCCACGCGATTGGGCGCCGGGAGGCCGGGTAGCCCTCGGGCATGGGCGAGGCAGAGCATCGCGAGCCCCGGGACGAGCACGCGGGCCACGAACACCACGCCGGCCACGAGCATCACGAGGGCCAGGAGCACCACGAGGGCCACGAACACCACGCCGGGCACGAGGGCCACGAGGAGCACGAGGGCCACGAGGAGCGCGAGGCCGGCCGGCGCCGGCGCGAGCGGGGACCGATCCACGAATCCACGGCCGAGCGCGCGGGCATCGTCGACCAGCAGGACGCGGCGCTGGAGGCGATCGACGAGATCGAGGGCGACGAGCAGGGCCCGATGTCCGGCGAGGCACCGACCGGGTGACCGGGCGGCGACCGGACGACTCCCGCGACCCGCTCGACTAGAACC
>JBKHJZ010000313.1:0-2543 GCA_046537875.1 Acidimicrobiia bacterium
GCGCAGCTCGGGTGGATCGAGAACCTCCAGCGGCGTCCCCAGCCCGGCCAGGTAGCGCACCATGCCCCCGATGTGGCCGCCTCCGATCTCGACCACTGTGGCATCCGGACCCTCCGGCCGGTGCACCCCCACGGTCCGGGGGACGACGGCCAGCGCCTCGGCCTCGCCCAGCGGCAGGCGCACGCGCGCGACCAGCGGGTAGGGCGCCACGGCCATCCCCCGCGCGACGAGCTCCACCGGGTCGGGCGGGTCGGCCAGCTCGGCACGGACCCCGGTGGTCGAGGCCGAGGTCACCCGGTCGACCCGGAACGTGCGCCACGCGGCCCGGTCCACGTCCCGCGCCGCCAGGTACCAGCGGGGCCCCGCCCGCACGAGCCGGTACGGATCGACCAGCCGCTCGCTGCCCCGCCCGGCCCGGTCGGCGTAGCCGAGCCGTAGCCGCTCGCCGGCCCGGCACGCCCGGGCGAGGACCACGAGCCGGTCGGCGTCCACCCGATCGGGATCGCGACCGCGCAGCTCGGCGGTGGCCTCGTGCACGGTGCGCACCCGGGCCGCCAGCCGGGCGGGCAGGACCTGCTCGAGCTTGGCGAGGGCCGACACGGTGGCGTCGTCGAGGCCGGACACGCTGCCGTCTGCCGCCACCCGCAGGCCCACGGCGACGGCCACCGCCTCGTCGTCGTCGAGCAGGAGCGGCGGCAGCGCGCCCCCGCGGCCGAGCCGGTAGCCGCCGTAGGGCCCCGGCTCGGCGTCGACCGGGTAGCCGAGGTCGCGCAGCCGGGCGACGTCTCGCCGCACCGTGCGCTCGGTGATCCCGAGCCGCTCGGCCACCTCGGGGCCGGTCCACGAGGGCCGGGCCTGGAGCAGCGAGAGCAGGCGCAGCAGCCGGGCCGAGGTCTCCAGCATCGGCCCACATTGTCGCGCGACCAGGACCGAACTTGTCCTGGTCCACCCCTACCGTCCGGCACATGACCACATCCATCACCCAACTGACCGGGACGGCGACCTTCACCTCGTGGGACGAGCAGCCCGGCTGGGACACCGGCGCCCCGGTGCCCCGGCTGGCCCACGCCACCGTCGGGTTCGTGTACCGCGGCGACATCGAGGGCACGTCCACCTGCCGGTACGTCCTGCACCACACGAGCGGGAGGTCCGGCGCGGCCGTCGGGCTCGAACGGGTCCAGGGCACGGTCGACGGCCGGGAGGCCTCGTTCGCGCTGCGGCACGAGGGCACCTTCGACGACGAGGGTGTCGCCATGCGTGTGGCCATCGTGCCGGGCTCGGGCACGGGCGCGATGTCCGGTGCCGCCGGCGGCGGAGACTTCCGGATCCCGAGCCACGCCACCGAGTGGACGTGGCGTCTCGACCGGGCAGGATGACGCCGATGGCAACCGAGTCGGGGCAGCCGACGCCGACCGTCGGCCGCGCCCGGGTGCTGGCGTATCGGGTGGTGGCCCAGGGACTGGACCGGCACGGCGCCGGGCCCGACGACCTGGCGCCGACCGACCTCGGCTGGCTCGACTCGCCGGCCGGCACCGCGGTCCAGTCGCTGGCCGCCCGGGTGCCGGCCGGTGACGGGGCCGTGGCGGTCCCGGACACCTGGGTGCTCGTGTGGGGGCTGCGCGGCGCACCCCACCTGCACCGGGCGGCCGACCTCCCGGCGTTCGCGCGGGCGGCCTGGCCGGTCGACGCCGCCGACGCCGCCGCGCGCCTCGGGGGCGCCGCCCCCCAGCTGAAGGAGGCGGGCCTGGACGCGCTCGAGGCGCTGCGGGTCACCACCGAGGCGATGGCGGCGGTGGTCACGCGGCCGATGGTCAAGGGCGAGGCGAGCGCCGCGGTCACCGAGGCGATCCCGGACGCGTGCAGCGTGTACTGCCGGCGGTGCCAAGCGGTCCACGTGCAGGACCAGCTCATGCGGCTGGCCGCGCTGCCCGCGGGCCTGCGGATCGAACCCGGGACCAGCCCGCCGGTGCTGGCCCCCATCGCCGGCTGGCGGGGCGCTCCCGATGGACACGCGGGCGGCGAGGGCTTGGTCACGCACTACCTGCGTGTGAACGGGCCCGCCACCGCCCGCGACGTGGCCGCGTACCTGCAGACGACGGGTCGCTCGGTTGACCACGACTGGCCCGACGACCTGGTCCCGGTGCGCGTGGAGGGGCTGGGCCGCCGGCCCCGCACCGCCTGGCTCCCGGAGGACCGAGGGGACACGCTGCGCGACGCACCCCCGCCCCGCCTGGTGCGGCTGCTGCCGCGGTCCGACCCGTGGCTGCTGGCCCGTGACCGCGAGCTCACCGTGCCCGACAAGGCGCACCGCAAGGCGCTCTGGCCGGTCCTCGGCTCGCCCGGCGGGCTGCTGGTCGACGGCGAGATCGCGGGCACGTGGCGCGCCCGGTCCAAGGGTTCGCGCCTCGAGGTCGATCTCACCCCGTTCGGCCGGCTGACCGCTCGGGTGCGGGGCGCCGTCGAGGAGGAGGCCGGCCGCGTGGCGGCAGCGCGGGAGGTGGCCGACGTGCGAGTGCGCTACGAGCCCGACGGCGACGCCTGAC
>JBKHJZ010000106.1:0-11399 GCA_046537875.1 Acidimicrobiia bacterium
TCGCCGGCCCCCGGATCGCCGGCCTCCGCGTCGCCGGCCCCCGGGTCGCCGGCCGGCGGATCGTCCGGGTCCCGCAGCGGCGAGACCACCAGGTCGAGCGCGAGCCCGCGGGCACGCCGCTCCCCCTCGCCGGCGATCCACCGGCGGGCGAACGCCACGGAGGCATCGGCAGGGATCGATGTGGTGGCGCGCAGCGCCGGGTCCCGCCAGGCAGCCGCGAGGGCCGTCGCATCGTCGTGCCCCCGTCCCCACGGGCGGAGCAGGATGCCGCGGGCCCGGTCGACGAGCGGCGGCGACGGCAGGGGCAGGGCGGGTCGCCCGCCTGAGCCCCCGTCCCGCACCGTGGCCGCCGTCATCCGGCGTCGGGCCGCACCTCGGACGCCACGGCCGCGAGCACCCCGTTCACGAAGCGGGGCGAGTCGTCGCTGCCGAAGCGCCGCGCGAGCAGGACCGCCTCGTTGATGACCAGGGCGTGGGAACGGTCGCGTGCCTCGAGCAGCTCGTAGGTCCCCAGCCGGAGCACCGCCCGGTCGACGGTCGCCAGCCGCTCCAGCGACCAGCGCGGCGCCACGAGGCGGGAGATCAGTGCATCGATGCGGTCGCGGTTCGCCTCCACACCCCTGACCAGCTCGATCGCGAGGTCGGCGGGGGGAACCGGCAGGCCGGCGAGCACGTCGTCGACCGCGACCTGCTTGGCCTCGGCCTCGTAGAGCAGCTCGAGGGCCCGCTCGCGGGCGGCACGCCACCTCTGGACCGCCGACGGCTCGAGGTCGCTCACCGCACCCCGTGCCCGGTCCGTCCCGCTCGCCCGTGCCCGCGGCGGAAGGCAGGGGCGCGCCGGTGCGCGCACGTGGTCATGCGCGCGTCAGGTACTCGGCGCTGCGGGTGTCCACCTTGATGCGCTCGCCCTCGTTGACGAACAGCGGAACCTGTACGACCAGGCCGGTCTCCAGCTTTGCCGGCTTGCGGGCACCCGACACCCGGTCGCCCTGGATGCCCGGCTCCGTCTCGGTGACGGTGAGCTCCACGGCCGCGGGGATGTCGGTGCCGATGATCTCGTCGCCGTAGAACTGCAGCGTCATCGTCGACCCCTCGACGATGTAGTTCCTGGCGTCGCCGAGCGCGGCGGGCCCCACATGCAGCTGCTCGTACGTGCCGCTGTCCATGAACACGTAGTCGTCGCCGTCGCGGTACAGGAACTGCATGTCCTTCTTGTCGACCACCGCCTGCTCGACCTTCTCGTCGGCACGGAACGTCTTGTCGATCTGACCGCCTGTGCGCACGTTGCGCAGGGTCGTGCGCACGAACGCCGGACCCTTGCCCGGCTTGACGTGCTGGAAGCCGACGACCTGGAACAGCCCGTCGGGCAGGTCGAGGGTCATGCCCTTCTTCAGGTCGTTGGTGCTGGTGGCGACCATCTGCTGGCTCCTGGCGGCGCGGCGTGTCTAGAGCTGTGGATCCTTGGGCGCACGCGTGAGAGCGCGGCAGCCGTCGGGAGTGACCACGACCGTGTCCTCGATGCGGACGCCCCCGTGCTCGGGGAGGTACACACCCGGCTCCACGGTGACGACGTGGCCGTCGGCCAGCGTAGCATCCGCCGTTCCCGACACCCGGGGGCGCTCGTGGATGACGAGTCCGACCCCGTGGCCGGTGCTGTGCAGGAACGCGTCCTCCCATCCGGCGTCCCGGATGACCGAGCGGCATGCCTCGTCCACCTCGCGGGCGGCCACACCGGGCCGGACGGCGTGCACGCCGGCCTCCTGGGCCCTGGCCACCACCTCGTACATGCGGGCGACCGTGGCGGTCGGCTCCCCCACCAGGAACGTCCGGGTCATGTCGGAGTGGTAGCCGTCGACGACCGCACCGAAGTCGATCACCACGGGGTCGCCCCCGGCGATGCGCCGGCCGCCCGCGCGGTGGTGGGGCATCGCCGCGCCGGGCCCGGACGCCACGATCGTCTCGAACGCGATGCCGTCGGCACCGAGGCGCCGCATCTGCCACTCGAGCTCGAGGGCGACCTCCGCCTCGGTGGGCCGCTCGGCGATCCGGTGCCGGACGGCCGCCAGCGCGGCGTCGGCCACCTCGGCCGCCGCCGCGATGCGCGCGACCTCGCCCTCGTCCTTGCGCTCGCGGAGCGACTCCACCAAGCCGTCGGTGGGCACGAGCACGATCTCCCCGAACCACTCCCCCGCGTACCGCCGCTGCTGGCCCCATGTCACGTGCTCGGCCTCGAGGCCGAGGCGCCCGATCCCCGTGACGTGGCGGACCAGGTGCTCCCGCTGCTCGTCGGCGGTGCGGCCGATCTCGACCGCGGCGTCCACGCCCGCGTCGCCGACCTCGGCGGCGGCCTGGTCCCGGTAGCGCCCGTCGGTCACCAGCACCATCCCGTCGGGCCCGACGAGCAGCGTCGCGGCCGACCCCGTGAACCCGGTCAGGTACCGGATGTTCGTGAGGTCGGTGACGAGGAGGGCGTCGCACCCGGCCCCGTCGAGCGTCTCGCGCAGGCGCCCGGCGCGTGCCGGCACCTCCATCGGGGGGAGCGACGAACGGTCGAAGGTCACCACCGCAATCTAGGGATGCGAAGCCCGGCTGTGCGCCCGCAGGCGGGGTGACGCGCACGGCACACGGCCAGCCCGGGCGAGGGTGCCGATCCCGGCCTGCGGCCCCGCCGGTCGTCAGCCCGACGGCCGGCCGTCGTCGAGGAGCTCACGCACCGCGTCGACCGCGAGCAGGTAGCCGTGCCCGCCCAGGCCGGCGATGGTGCCGGTGGCCACCGGCGACACCACCGAGGTGGTGCGCCACGCTTCCCGGGCGGCGGTGTTCGAGATGTGGATCTCCACCACGGGGCCGTCGAACGACGCCAGCGCGTCGTGGATGCCCCATGCGTAGTGGGTGAACGCCCCGGGATTGATGATGATCGCGGCGCACCGACCGCGCGCGCCGTGGATCGCGTCGATCAGCTCGCCTTCGTGGTTGGACTGCAGGTGCTCCACGGCCAGACCCGCCGCCTCGGCGCGGTCGCGGGCGGCCGCGACGTGTTGCTCCAGCGTCGCCCGACCGTAGCGGTCGGGCTCCCGCTCGCCGAGCAGGTTCAGGTTGGGCCCGCTGAGCAGCAGGACGAGGGGGCGGTCGCTCACCCGGCACCCCGCAGCCGGTCCAGCGCACGGCTGGCGTCGCGAGGGTCGACCCCCGGCACGACCTCGACCCCCGCTGGGCCGTCGAGCACGAACGTGAGGCCCTCCACCGCCTTCTTGTCGCGGGCCATCAGCTCGACCAGCTCGGCGGTCGCCACCCCCTCGGGCGGCGCCCACCGCAGGCCGTACGCCTCGAGCACGTGACGGTGCTCGTCGACGCGCCGGCGGTCGATCCGACCGAGCAGGTGCGCCAGGTCGGCCGCGTAGGCGAGCCCCACGGCGACGGCTTCGCCGTGGCGGAGGTCGTAGCCCCCGGCCGTCTCGAGCGCGTGGGCCAGGGTGTGGCCATAGTTGAGGATCGCCCGCCCACGGCGGCCGCCCGGCTCCTCGCGCTCGTCGGCCGCCACCACGTCGGCCTTGATGCGCACGCAGGCGGCGACACGGGCGTCCAGCGGCAACGCCAGCAGGTCCTCGCCCGTGAGGAAGTGGTACTTCGCCATCTCCCCGAGGCCGCTGCGCCGCTCACGCTCGGGCAGCGTGGCCAGCGTGTCGGTGTCGCAGACCACGGCGTGCGGCTGCCAGAAGGCACCGACGAGGTTCTTGCCCTCCGGCAGGTTCACCCCCGTCTTGCCCCCGATCGCCGCGTCGACCATGCCGAGCAGCGTGGTCGGCACGTGCACCACCGCCACGCCCCGGTGGTAGCTGGCCGCCGCGAAGCCGGCCGTGTCGGTCACCACGCCGCCCCCCACGGCCACCACGACGTCCGCGCGCGTGAGCCCCCAGCGCGCCCACGACCTGCACAGGTCCTCGACCGTCGCGAGCGTCTTGGCCGCCTCCCCGTCGCCCATCGGGAACACGGCGTGCTCGATGCCGACCGGAACCTCGACCCCGATGCCCGGCTGGGTCACCACGGCGGCCCTCCGGGCGCCGGCCGGCAGCGATTCGGCGAGGGTCTCCAGGACCCCGGAACCGACCACCACCGGGTAGGCACCTGCGGCGGTCGGGACCTGGATCGTCGCCGGTCCCCCGGCGGCGGCAACCTCGGCCTCGGGTGACGGCCCCCCCGTCGCACCCGCATCCGCGTCCCGCACCAGCCCCGCGATGTGGTGGGCCAGCGCACGCTTCGGCTTCTGGTCCCCGTGGAACGGCTCGACGTCGACCGTCCGGTCGGCGACCGCCTCGTACAGCGGGGTCCGCTCGGCGAGCAGCCGCTCGAGCGCCGCCGTCGCGTCCCCGGCCAGCAACGGACGGTGCTCGGGGTCGGTGCGCTCGGCCAGGAAATCGGCCGGCGCCCGGAGCCACACGACCGTCACGCCCGGGACACCGAGCGACGCCCGGTTCTCCGGCCGGGTGACCACCCCGCCGCCCGCGGCGAGCACGAGCGGCGAGACCGCACCCAGCAGGCGGCGCAGCACCGCGGTCTCGGTGCGCCGGAAGCCGTCCTCCCCGCGCTCGGCGAACAGCTGGGCGACCGTGCGCCCGGTGGTCAGCTCGATCTGCTCGTCGAGGTCGGCGAAGGGACGCGCCAGCTCCTTGGCGAGCCGCCGCCCGACCGTGGTCTTGCCGGTGCCCGGCAGGCCCACCAGGACCACGTGTGTGGCCGTCCGCTGCTCAGCCATCGCGCAGCGTGGCCTCGAAGGCGTCCTTGTTGCGGACGACCTCGGCCACCGAATCGCCCCCGAACTTCCGGAGCGCCTCGGCGGCCAGGACGAGCGCGACCATCGTCTCGGCGACGACGCCCATCGCCGGCACTGCGGTGACGTCGGTGCGCTCCTTGAAGCTGACGGTCTCCTCCTTGGTCTCGACGTCGACCGTGCCGAGCACCGGGCGGTTCAACGTCGCGAGCGGCTTCATGGCCGCCCGGCACACCAGCAGGTCGCCGGTGGACATGCCCCCCTCGATGCCTCCTGCGCGCGCCGAGGTGCGCCGGTAGGCGCCCGCCGCGTCGTCCCACGTGATGGGGTCGTGCGCCTCGGAGCCGGGCCGGCCGGCGACGTCGAAGGCCTCCCCCACCTCCACGCCCTTCACGGCCTGGATGCTCATGAGCGCGCGGGCGAGGAGGCCGTCGAGGCGGCGGTCCCAGTGGACGTGGCTGCCGAGGCCGACCGGGACGCCGTAGCCCAGCACCTCCACCACGCCGCCCAGGCTGTCGCCCTCCTTCGCCACCGCCTTGATCTCCTCGACCATCGCCGCCTCGGCCACCGGGTCGAAGCACCGGATGGCGGAGGCGTCGACCTTGGGGAGGTCGTCCGGTCCCGGGCGGCCGGCGATCGGCGCGCGCACCGGACCCATCTGGATCACATGTGAGACCACGGCCACCCCGAGCTCGGCCAGGAGCGCCTTCGCCAGCGCCCCGGCGGCGACCCGGGCCGCCGTCTCCCGGGCCGATGCCCGCTCGAGCACGTCGCGGGCGTCGCGGAACCCGTACTTCTGCATCCCGGCCAGATCGGCGTGCCCGGGCCGGGGCTGGGTGAGCGGCTGGCGGGTGTGGCCTGGCTCCACCGCCATCTCCTCGTGCCAGCGGTCGGACCGCGTCCACTCGGTGTTGGCGATCTCGATGGCGACCGGTGCGCCGAGCGTGCGGCCGTGGCGCACGCCGCCGACGATCGTGACCTCGTCCTGCTCGAACCGCATGCGGGGCCCGCGGCCGTAGCCGAGGCGCCGGCGGGCCAGCTCCTCCCGCAGGAGCTCGAGCGTGACCGGCAACCCGGCCGGCAGGCCCTCGAGGATGACGACGAGCGCGCGGCCGTGCGACTCGCCTGCGGTGAGGAACCTGAGCACGGCACGACGATACCGGCGCCCCGGACGGACCACGGGAGCCCGAGACCGGCCCCCTCTGCCCGTTCTGGCAGCGCCGGCTTCGGGTGTGTGGGGAGATCCGCTGCCAGAAGCATTGGGGCCCGGCAGCTCCCCTTCCCCGCCGTCCGTTCTGGCAGCGCTGGCTTCGGGTTCCCGGGAAGACCCGCTGCCAGAAGCGTTCCCGTCCGCCGCCCCCTGCCCCCCGTGTCAGCCGGCCAGTCCCGAGGCGAGCGCCATGGCAACCGCACCGAAGGCGAGCGCGGGGCCGAACGGGAAGGGGGCGTTGCGTCGCCGCACAGCCAGCAGGGCGGCGCCCCACAGCGTGCCCACCAGGCTGCCGACGAAGAGCGCTGCGAACACCAGTTGCAGCGGTGCGAGCACCGGGTCGTCCGCCGACCACCCCACCCACCCGAGCACCGCACCGGCCACGACACCGAGGCGCACGTCGCCGAACCCCAGCAGCCGCGGTGACACGAGGTACAGAACGCCGAGCAGCCCACCGAAGCCCGCGGCGCCGATCGCTGCGCCACCGATCGACCGGACGGGCACCTCCCCGGCGAGCGCGACCGCGGCGAGCAGCGCCGCCGACACGGCGGCGCCGGTCGCCCAGGCGAAGCGCGTGGGGATCCGCATGACCCACAGGTCGACCGCCGACATCGCCACGGCTCCGGCCACCAACAGGAGCACTGCCGGGAGCGCCCACGACCATCCCCAGGTCGCCGCCGCGAGGCCGAACCCCACGCCGGTGACCGCCTCGACGGCACCGGTCCAGGGGCGCCGGGGGGCTCCACACCAGCGGCACCTCCCGGCCGACGCGGTCCAGGCGAGAAGCGGGAGCCCGACCGGGCCGAGCGGCCGGCCGCACTCCCCGCACCCGGCGGGCCACCGGCCGAGCTCCCGCCGGTCGGGGACGCGTCCCAGCACCAGCGGCACCGCGACGCGCCAGCCGACCCAGCGGAGGATCGCGTGGTTGAGCAGAGGGGCGACCACCCCCCACCCGAGCACGACCGCCGCCAGCACGAGCACCCACGACCGCTCACCGCTGGCCATCCGACCGCCCCCTGCGGCGAACCCCGAGCGGCCGCCCGGGCAGGCACGGCGACACGGCGACGTGCCCGCCCGCGCGCGCCCTCAGCTGCGGATCGAGGAGAGGAAGTGGACGAGGCGGCCCCGCTGGGCGACGTCATCGCCCGGGGCCGGACCTCGGCCGCCCTGCGCTCCCCCGGCAGGCCCGATCGTCGCTTCCACGGCGGCCCGGGCCTCGGGGCTCATCGCCGCCACGTGCGACGCCACCTCGCCCTCGCCCAGGCGCGGGCCGCCGCCGAACGGCGAACCGCCGCCGCCGATCCGCGGCGCACCGAGGCTGTGGACCCCGCTGAACGGGTGCGACTCCCTCGGAGCTCCCGCGGGCCCCTCGTCGGCCGCCCAGCGCAGATCCGCCGGCATCGCCGAGGACGACAGAGCCCGGATCCGGCCGGTGTCGCTCAGCCGCGGGCGCTGCGTCCGCCCGGTGTCGTACGGCGGGAGCGCCTGCCCCTGCCCGGCCTCGCCGGGGGCCGCTCTGCCCGGGCCTCGCCGCGAGGGGGTACGGCCGGTGCCCCGCCCACGGGCCTGCCCACCGGTTGCCGGCGGTCCGGCGGGGACCGGTGGACCTGCGGGCATCGATGGTGGGCCCGCGGGAGCGGCCGGAGGACCGGCGGGAGCGGCCGGAGGACCGGCGGGAGCCCGCGGAGAACCCGCCGGGGGCGGCGGTCCGGCCGGCGCGGCCGGCGGGCCCACCGGGGGATGCCGCGGGGCCGGCGTCACCGGGCCAGTGGGTGGCCTACCGGCGGACGCCTCGGCGACCGGCGGCGGGGTGGGTGGCCCCTGCGACGATCGATCACGTGCCCGACGCGACGCCAGGGTCCGGCCCGGCCGGTCCGGGGCAGGCGGCGGCTGGCCGTCGGCAGGAGACGGGTGCGACGCCCGGTCCCCGTCTGCCGGGGCGGCTCGCCCTCGACGAGAGCCCCGAGCGCCGTTCGCGCCCGATTGCTCGCGGTCCCGGGGGCGATCGGGCCCTCCCCCCAGGGGTGCGGGGCCGTTGGCCGCCGCCCCGGTCGCCGGTTCGGCGGGGATCACCGGCTGCGAGCCGCTGTCACCCTGCAGCCAGCCCGCCCGCTGGGTCCCGGTGGCCGGGGTGGCGTCGGTCGGAACGGCGGGGGGCGGCGTGTCGTCGAGGCGGGTGCGGGCGGCCCGGCGACCGAGGAGGCCACTGCCCTCGGAGCGCCGCAACGTGCGGGGCGGGGCAGCGGCGTCGCGCCGCCGCGTCTCGGGCTCGGACACCTCGGCCACGCCCAGATCGACGAGGTCCCGCACGACCCGCGACACCCCGAGCTCGCTCAGCCCGAGCTGCCCGGCGAGCTCGGACACGCTCCTGCCCGACGCCACCGCGACGACCGAACGCCACCGATCGGCGTCGATGGTGACCTCGTCGGAGGGCAGGTCGTCGCAGAGCCGCACGCGATGGTCGAGCGACGGCACCACGACCTCGAGCTCGTTCCATTCGTTGAGCAACGCCGATGCTCGCCGGAGGAGACCGTCGATCTCCTCCGGCTTGCCGGCGTCGTCGGTCTCGTCGTCGGTGTCGAACGCGAACGCCCCGCTCTCGAACCGGAGGAGCTCGAAGACGACCTCCTCGTTCGGAGCCCCGTCGAGCGCCCGGTCGGCCCGGGAGGCCACGACCGCGCCGTCCCGCATCCACACGCTGCCGTGCCCGCGGTCGCCGTCGAGCCGGAGCCGGCCTGTCTTGCCGGTTCCCGCCAGCAGCCGCAGGACATCGGGCAACGAGAACGTGTCGAGTGTTCCTTGCAGCGCCAACGCCGTACCTCCGGTGTGCAGGGGTCGCTCCGTCTCCCAGCGCGAGGCCAGACTAAACGCTCGGTCGGGCGCGCGCCCAGCGGCGGTTCGACCACGCGCCGCAGACCCGCTGGCGCCCTCCGTCACGCCACGGATCCCCGGTGCCGCCGGGAGAGCTCGGCCACGACCGCCGCGGACATCGCTTCGAGCGGTGCGGCCTCACCGGTCCACCGCTGGAACGCGTGCGCCGCCTGGTGGATGAGCATGCCGAGCCCGTTGACAGCCACCGCTCCCCGTTCACGCGCCGCAGCCACCAGCGGCGTGGTGGCCGGCTCGTAGACCAGGTCGACGACGACCTGCCCGGGCCGGAGCACCCCGGGGTCGAGCGGTAGCGGCTCCGGCGTGCCGTCGGCCTGCACGACCACCCCCATGCCCAGCGGGGTCGCGTTGACGACGAGATCGGCCTCGCCGATGTCGGTGTGGCCGCCCACCCGCCCGACCGGCCCGGCGAGCGCGGCCGCCCGCTCGGCGGGCCCGCGCGACCGGTTGACCACCGCCACGTCCGCCGCCCCCGCGCGGCCGAGCGCCCACGCGACCGCCCGCCCCGCACCGCCCGCACCGACCACCACGCACCGCAACCCGGCGGGATCGATCCCCTCGTCGAGCCGGAGCGCGTCGACGAAGCCCGCAGCATCCGTGTTGTCGCCGACCAGGCGATCGCCGGCCCGGTAGACGCAGTTCACGGCCCCGAGCGCATCGGCGACCGTCGTGCGCTCGTCGACCGCCTCCCAGGCTTCCGCCTTGTGCGGCATCGTGACCGACAGTCCCTCGATGCCGAGCGCCCGCATGCCGGCCAGCGCCGCCCCACTGAGCCCGGCGGGCACCTCGAACGCCAGGAACACCCAATCGAGCCCAGCGGCCGCGAAGGCGGCGTTGTGGATCGTCGGTGAGAGGGAGTGGCGCACCGGTGACCCGATCACCGCAGCCACGTGCGTGGTGCCGCTGACCGGGATGCGCTCACCGGGCACGGTCACCCGCACATGCCGGCGTCCTGGCAGCGCTGCTTGGCCTCCACGAACTCGTCGTAGTCGGCGGTGAAGATGTGCGTGTCCCCGTCCCCGTCCGCATCGAGGACGGAGTACAACCAGTCACCGTCGGGGGGGTTCAACGCAGCCTCCAGGCTCGCCCGGCCCGGCGAAGCGATCGGTGTCGGCGGCAGACCCGGGCGGACCCGGGTGTTGTACGGCGAGTCGCTCTCGAGGTCGGCAGCCGTGAGGGTGCAGGGATCCTCGTCCTTCTCGTAGCAGCTGGTGGCGTCGATGGCCAGGGGCTCGTTCCGGTCGAGCCGGTTGTAGATGAGCCGAGCGACCTTGCCCCGCTCCTCGTCGACGCGCGTCTCCCCTTCGACGAGGGAGGCGACGATCACGACCTCGTAGGGCGACAGGCCGACGGCATGGGCCCGGGAGCGTGCGTCGAGCTCTCCCATCACGGCATCGAATTGCTCCACCATCCGTGCGATCAGCGCAGCCTCGTCGTCGCCCTCTTCGATCCGGTAGGTCTCCGGGAACAGGGTGCCCTCCTTCGACGTCTGGCCGTCGGGCAGGTACTCGGAGCGCATGGCGGGGTCGTTCAGGGCCGCCAGGACGGCCGGGGCGGAGAACCCCTCGACGCCTTCCTCGGGGTCGGTCAACCGGCCCACGATCTGGGCCACCGTGAAGCCCTCGGGGATGGTGACGGTGTCGGCGTCGGGCGGCAGCGGCCCCGCCTCGAGGACCTCGATGGCCTCGTCGTACGAGGAGTTGCGCTGCATCTCGTACTGACCCGCCTGGATCGAGCTGACCCGGTTGACCCGCGTGTACCACTGCCAGACGAACGCGTTCCGGATGATGCCGTTCTCCTCCAGCGCGTCACCGATCTGCGCCGTCGAGAAACCCGGCTCGATCTCCACGATCACCCGCTGACCCGGCGAGCCCGGCGGGTCGACCTGCTCCCGGACCCATCGCCATGCGAAGAACCCGCCCACGACGCCGGCGACCGCCAGAAGGGCGAGCACCGCGAGCACGGTCCGGCATCCGCGGCGCCGCCCGAGATCCTCGTCGTCCTCGTCGCCGTACGCGTCGTCGTACACCTCGTCGCCGTACACGTCCTCGCCGTACGCGTCGTCGTAGGAGTCACCGTAGGGGTTGTCGTACGCCCCTGGACCCTCACCGGCGTACGGGACGGCGGGGAACGCCCCGCTGTGGCGCCCCCCGGGCGGCGCCGCAGGGGGGCCGGCGTCGCGCGGCGGCCGAGCGGACGGGCCGACCCGGTAGCCACCCGTGTCCCGCGGATCGCCCGGCGGCAGCCCCGGTCCTCCGACCGGCGGCACGGGACCCGTGGTCCTGCCCGGCCCACCGACCGGCGGCCCGGGACCCGTGGTCCTGCCCTGCCCACGGCCCTGGCCACCGGGCCGCCCCGGTCCTCTCCGAGGAGGAGACCATCGATCCGGACGCCCTCGCGGACGGTCTCCGGTCGCTGTTCGGGGAGGAGGACATCGACCGGATCCCTCCGTGGCAGCGCCGGGCGGATCGCCTGGCTCTGGAGCTGCGGCGCCTGCCGCCGCGGCGGGCCGCTCCGGAGAAGCTCGAGCCC